>DJUJ01000098.1:61055-109432 GCA_002438345.1 Paenibacillus sp. UBA6285 | reverse complement strand
TCCTTATATTTCTACGAGAAACAGTTGGCATCAATAAATGACGACAACGTCGTTTCTTCTTGCAACTAAGTATGAACATTCTGAGCTCACTTGTCCATGATAAGAGACATTGAACACCGGGCACGAGCTCAACGAATACTATGCATTAGAGGCTTTGGTGGCAGGAGCCTTAGAAAGGATGCGAAGACGAATGAGGGTAGCGGGTAGCGTACCCCACAGAAGGGTGCAGGGAAGATACTTTAGTAGGAGCCTACAAGTAAACGGAATGCGTAAACGATACTTGCGCCACAATTCAAGGGAAAGAGAAGCAATACTTATTCTTGTGCTCTTCTTACTGCTGATTGTTGTATTACTGTATTTTTCCTGAACTGGAGGGACATAACGAAGCGGAGGATGGCAAACAATAAGGAAAACTTCTAAGCGAAGAACAACTTGAGGGGCTTAAAAGTGAGTACTTCGATGCTTGTCAGCCCCCTTCGCCTAACTTTCAGGAGGTGCCCTCAATGCCGGCGAAAACTAAGAAATCTGGTGTCAAGCTGAAGCTTGACACCTTGACTCCACAAGATTATGAGAAGTTGTCCAAGCCATTTGTGCCCGCCCGCCCCGTATTCAAGAACTGTGTGCGAGCGTTTCTTTCTGGCGGCTTAATCTGTGTCATTGGACAAGGTGTTCAGGAGGCTTTTATGGCTATATTCGATATGACCTCCAAGGAAGCCGCCAGTCCGACAGTAGCAGTGATGATCCTACTGTCCGTGATCCTGACCAGCTTTGGCGTGTACGACAAAATGGCTCAATGGGCGGGTGCAGGAACTGCAGTGCCGGTTACCGGATTTGCGAACAGTATGTGCTCTGCAGCTCTGGAACACCGCGCTGAGGGCCTTGTGCTTGGTGTAGGCGGCAATATGTTTAAGCTAGCGGGATCGGTCATCGTATTTGGTGCCGTCGCTGCTTTCATAATTGGTATCGTCTATCTCTTTTTGGGCGTAGACGGAGGTGCACATACATGAAGCAGCTTGGTAGTCAGACCTGGGAGTTCATGAGCCGTCCCGTTATTTTAGGTTCTTCCGCTGTAGTAGGGCCAGAAGAGGGAGAAGGTCCATTAGTTTCAGATTTTGATTTTATATATGATTCGCTGGAAATGGACGAAAAAACATGGGAGAAGGCAGAGCGTGCTCTTTTCGAGAAGGCAGCCATGCTAGCTCTGATTAATGCGAATATCGATAAAGAGAAGCTAGAGTTTTTTGTCGGCGGAGATTTGATGAACCAGATTATCAGCAGTTCTTTCGCAGCAAGAAAATTAGGTGTGCCTTATCTCGGAGTCTTTGGCGCTTGCTCTACCTCCATGGAGAGCCTTGCAATTGCCTCTATGATCGTGGATTCCGGAGGCAGTAAGTATGTGCTCGCAGGAACATCCAGTCATAACTGTACAGTAGAGAAGCAATTTCGCTATCCGACTGAATATGGCTCACAGAAGCCCCCAACGGCGCAATATACAGTAACAGGCTCGGGCTGCGCTATAGTAGGCCAGAATGATGGATCTGGCAACAATCCAGTCGTGGTCATGGCAACGCTTGGGCGTATTATGGATCTTGGTTTGACGGACCCTTTTAATATGGGAACGGCCATGGCACCAGCGGCGGCAGATACAATCACTGCGCACTTTCGGGATACAGGTCTATCTCCCGGACACTATGATTTAATTGTTACCGGAGATCTGGCATCCGTGGGGCTGCCCATAGCCAAAACCCTGTTGGCCAAAGAGGGAATTCCCATGGAGCAAACAACCTTTGATGATTGTGGTCTGCTTATCTACGACTTGGAGAAACAGAAATATGTGATCGCTGGAGGAAGTGGCTGCGGATGTTCGGCGGTTGTAACTTATGGTCATATCCTTAAGCGTATCAAAAAAGGTGAACTTAAACGGGTGCTAATAGTGGCAACTGGCGCACTTTTATCGCCGTTGTCTTATCAGCAGGGAGAGAGTATTCCATGTGTTGCTCATGCTGTAGCCATAGAGAGCGGAGGTGAAGCATAATGATGATTTACTTATGGGCTTTTCTGATTGGAGGAGCCATTTGCGTAATAGGGCAGCTGATGTTCGATGTATTGAAGCTGACACCTGCACATACGATGAGTACATTAGTTGTAGCCGGGGCGATTGCTGATGCTTTTGGAATATACGATCCACTTGTGAAATTTGCAGGAGCTGGAGCAACCATTCCGATCACAAGCTTTGGGAATTCGTTGGTCCATGGTGCATTGACGGAGCTGGAGCGGGATGGCTGGATCGGTGTAGTTACGGGTATTTTTAATATTACAAGTGCGGGCATTTCGTCAGCTATTGTGTTCTCCTTTTTGGCAGCTTTAGTTGTACGGCCGAAGGGGTAATTATATTTAAATGTTTTTAAGTTGAACCTGTGGGATCTTTCATCCTATGGGTTTTTTTGCATCCGCACTTCGTGATCTTCAACAATGTACTTTGGGTCCCCTAATCATGTAAAATATAAATAATACTGCTTATTCTGGCTAGGAGGATCATATATGCCCGTACGTCAAGAATCGATGCACATCATGAATGCTGTACGCACTAATTTGGAATCCTGCATACTTGGAAAATCATTTGAAATACAATTGCTGCTAACTGCACTACTTGCTGGTGGTCATGTTCTGATCGAGGATGTACCGGGGACGGGAAAAACCCAGCTAATAAGCGCACTTTCAAGATCAATGTCCGGTGAGTATCGCCGGATTCAGTGTAATCCGGATATACTTCCGAGTGATATTACCGGTGTTTCTGTGTATCATCCTAGGGATGAGATGTTTCATTTCCGGCCAGGTCCGGTGATGACGAATATTCTGCTAGCCGATGAAATTAACCGTGCTACAACGAAGACACAATCCGCACTTCTGGAAGTGATGGAGGAACGAAACGTAACCGTAGATGGAGAGACCTATCCACTTCCGCATCCTTTCATGTTGTGCGCTACCCAGAATCCGATAGATTTTGAGGGAACCTANNGCAGCGACTGAGAAGAATTTGTTGCTGAGCCATCAGGATGGCCAACCGGTGGACAGGCTTTCGCCAGTAACAAGTATGGAACAAATCGCAGGAATTCAGGAAGAGATTCGAGACATCTTCATGAGCGATCCTGTGCTGAATTACTTGTTAGATATTGTGCGGCAGACAAGAGAACATCCACTTGTACTGCTGGGTGCAAGTCCACGTGCCTCATTATCCTTTATGATGGCTTGTAAAGCTTATGCCTTTTTGCAGGGAAGGGATTACGTTCTGCCTGATGACGTGAAGATACTTACTCCATTTGCCTTGGGTCATCGTATATTGCTGCGTCCAGAGTCGCGCTTAGATAATATTAGCGTAGAATCCTTGCTTCAAAAGCTTCTACAGAGCATTCATGTGCCTGTTACGATGAGGCAATGATATGAGACGTTATTTGTCTTCGGTAGCAGCCATCATTCAGCCATCTAAGCTTGCAAGCATCCTTGTAATTTGGAGCATTACACTCTTATATGTACTTTTTCAGGGCGGGAAAACTGCATTTATGTTGTTTATCATGGTCTCTGTACTTATTGCATATTTGATTGCTGGAGGTTTAGGAGGTGTTAAGCGGGCTAAGGGCACTCGCAGCCTTTATTCTGAACAGGACAAGGGGGATTTACTCTCTGCTGGAGGGTATCTTCGTGTAAGTCTTAAGGTTACAATCCCTGGAATTTTGCCCTTGCCTTACGTGGTTGTAAGGGAGGTTCTTAAGCGGCATAATGGAGAATCGTGGGTATTTGATGAAAGTGTGGTCCCAAGCCTTAGAGGAATTGGGGAACTGAAATTTCAGACACCAGCCCTAGAGCGTGGAACCTACACGTTTTCTAATACGGATATCATCAGCCAAGATATATTTGGGCTTGTCGAGCATAAAGGAACATTTTTAGCTGGAGGACAGTTTCAGGTTCTGCCTCGTGCGATCTACGTTCCGCGCTGGCAGTTATATGAGAGGAAATCTCGGCTCTCTGGGCCGCAGACATCAGTTGTTCAATCTCGGCGGGAAACCACTCAAATTAATGGCGTCCGTGACTATGTATATGGTGATCGCTTGACACGAATTCACTGGAATGCCACTGCTAAGACAGGTTCTTGGAAATCCAAAGAGTTTGAGCATGAGTCGATTCCCAAAACCATTCTAGTTCTTGACGGAAGCACATCAGCTTATATGAATACGAATCAATTCGAACTAGCAGTTTCTGTAACGGCATCACTACTCGGATTCGGCATTCGAGAGAGAATTGGAATTGGCCTGTGTTGTTTGGATAAAACGACGAAAGTATTCGCACCCGTAGAAGGTGCTGCTGAACGACAGAAGATGATTCAGTATTTAATCGATCTTAACGCTGAAGGGCGGGGGCCGCTTATTTCCCGATTGGAAAAAGGATACCGTATGTTCCCTAAAGGTTCTTACTTCGTGTTAATCAGTCCACAGCGTGGACAGCCCGTACTGGATGCACTACGCTGGGCTGACAGCAGAGGGATGACTGCTTCTCATATTCATGTGCGAAATTCGGCAGAGATGAATAGTAGCAACGATTGGACAGACGTACTTAGATCACGTGGAATAACAGGTTATGGAATTCACTCGCTTCAAGAGCTTCCCGCAGTGTTAGGAGGGGAAGGGTGATATGAGAAACTGGTGGAATCAGATGAAATTCTCCTGGCACCGTTCCGTCTGTCTGTTTTGGCTGTTGATTATTGCACAGCAGTGGATTTCTTATACAGAACCCATCTGGTTAAGTCAGACGACTTCATCCGTATGGACTGCTCTATTAACAGTCGTAGTGATCGAAATTTTGATTCCTGTTAAAGTTCAGTTCAGACTTATTATGGAAGCCGCAGCTATTATCTATATCGTTTATCGTACCATTACTAATTATGGAATATACGTTGCTGATCCGTGGGCAACAACCCTTAAAGACAGACTGCAAGATATTAGTGTTCATATGGTGCCGTATATCTGGTTTGCTCTTGGTGCCTCTGCTTTGCTATTGCTATCGTCTTGGTGGGTATCCTCGAAGAGGCGTATCTTATGGTTTATAGGAATGAACATTGTAGCATTGGCTGCTCTTGATTCCTTTACATCTATTGTATTGTGGCAGGAAGTTGCCTGGACGGNNTTCATTTGCTGGAATATCCCTCGAAAATAGTTATGAATATCGCCATCGTCTTCTCTCTGGTTATCCTAATCGGAGTGAATATGCCGGATGTAAGACCTACTCTGACGGATCCTTATACGGCGTGGCAAGAATGGAATGGAATTGGAAAGTCTTCTGGTAAGAGCACAACTGGATCAACGAAATCTAGTACGGGCTCAAGCTCCTCTGCTAACAATACTTCGTCTGGCTAGAGTCTGAATGATGACAATTTGGGCGGGGGCTTTAACTTCGATTATACCCCGGTGATGACAGTGGTTTCGGATTTACGTACTTATATGCGAGGAGAAACACGCAGACTCTACTCCGGAAGTGGATGGTCGGATAAGGATCGATTGAAGCGGGGACCTATAGAAGAGGTGGAAACGGGGAGAATTTTAGAACAAAGTGTGGCTTCTAAGGTGACGACCCGCACGTTGAAACAGACGGTTAAAGTGCTTAACAATAATGAGTTTCCTGTGTTGTTCGGTGCTTATTCAGTTACTTCGGTGGATTCATTAAATGGGGAAGAAGCCGGGAATGGTCTTTTCTGGAGAAATCGTGATAGTGAGCTTCTATGGGATATGGATAGAAAGAACCGCGATTATCCTTCGAGCTTCGAGCTGACTTCTGAAGTTCCTGTCATTCCTGTTCAGGAATTGACAGCGAAGACCTATGAGGAGCTATACAAAGGTAATGATCTGGAGGAAATCTTCCTTCAGTTACCTGATGATTTTCCTCAAAGGGTTAAAGATCTGGCCGAGGAAATTACAGCACAAGGAACAACACCGTATGAAAAAACAGCGCTTTTGCAACAATACTTACAACAAACCTTTCCATACACCAACAAGCCGGATATATCACGCGTTTCAAGTAAGGATTTTGTAGATGGATTTTTGTTTGAGCTGAAGGAAGGATACTGTGATTATTATTCTACGGCACTAGTTACTATGGCACGTTCTCTTAACATTCCTGCAAGATGGGTTAAGGGGTACGCACCTGGGGAACAGCCAGAAATGCCAATGAATCCGGCGCAACAGCAGGCGGGTACGGCGAATAATAACTACACGATCACCAATGCAGATGCCCATTCTTGGGCCGAGGTCTATTTTGGTGAATATGGTTGGATTCCGGTTGAAGCTACACCGGGGTTTAATGTTCCTCTCTTGACTCAGAATGAGCAATTTCCTGAGACAGAGCCTAAAGACGAGGTTGAAGAAACTGAACCTGAACCTGAACCAACAACTGCAAATAACGCACAAGAAGATCAAGGCTTACATGTGGGTGTATGGGTAGTTTTGGCGGCTGTGGTTGTGCTGCTGTCCTGGACGATTTTTAAAATTTGGCATATACGCTTTAAACTTCGCTTCTTGGTTCAACAGATGCGGATGGGTCGTCCTTTATCGCCTGATCAGAAAGTTGTGGCGGAAACTGAGCGTTGGGTAAGATATTTACAACGTAAGGGAATGATGAAAGAAGAGCATGAAACACTGCGTGAAGCTGTAGCTCGCTGGAACCAGGAACGACCTGCTGTGGCCAATCATCTTTCTTCACTGCTGACGATGTTTGAACAGGCGAAGTATAGCCCTGATGTTATTGAAGACAAAGACTGGCAGAGCGTGTATACTGAAGCTTTGCGGCTGCGGAGAACGATAAGATCCAAGAAATAGCGTTTTTGCAGTAAATCATTGCTATAGATTTATTTGCGTAGCGCATGGAGTATGTTATAGTTTTTTGTATGAAATCGAGGTGAACGTATTGTTTGAAATGTTAGTTCCCAAACTCCGGGTGAATACGGTATTCGATATTTCTCTGGAAGAGCTGTATCGACAGGGATACCGTGGAATCATTACGGATCTGGATAACACACTGGTCGGTGCCAAAGCGCCTGTGGCTACTCCGGAGCTGTTGTTATGGTTCGAGAAGGTGAAGGAAGTGGGCTTTAAGCTCATCATCGTATCTAACAATAACATGGAACGGGTGTCACGCTTTGCTTCACCGCTTAATATTGAATTTGTGCATCAGGCTCGTAAACCGAGCAATGCTCCTTTTCTCAAAGCGATGAAGCAGATGGAGTTGCCACCGGAGCAAACGATTGTGGTGGGAGACCAAATGCTTACAGATGTATACGGCGGCAATCGGCTTGGCCTGTATACCGTATTGGTGTTGCCAATCTCCGTTAAGGATGAAGGGTTCGGCACAAGATTTAATCGCCGGGTAGAGCGAGTTGCTCTGACACGGCTTCGTAAAAAAGGATTGTGGCACGAGGAGGATAAATAGTAATGAACGAACAAAGTGAAACACAACGTCCTGAGAAGTGTAGCGGTTGTGGTATCAAGCTTCAGATGGAGCATAAGGATCAACCAGGATACCTTCCGGAAGTCGCACTAGATCGGGACCCTGTGATTTGCCAGCGCTGTTTCCGGATTAAGAATTATAACGAGGCTTCATCCGTTTCTGTGAATCAGGATGAATTTCTTCGCTTGCTGAGTGGAGTAGGGGAGAAGAATGCACTGGTTATTCATATTGTTGACATTTTCGATTTCGAAGGCAGTTTGATTTCCGGACTGCAGCGGTTTGTCGGCAATAACCCAGTTATTCTTGCAGTGAATAAATGTGATTTGCTACCTAAGGTTACAAACTGGAATAAATTGCGTAACTGGATGCAGCAACGCTGTAAAGAGGAAGGACTGCGGACGGCTGAAATTGTCCTCTGTAGTGCAAAACGTAATCAAGGGTTTGACCGTTTGCTGGAAGCAGTAACAGAACTCCGAGGTCAACGTGACGTTTATGTAGTTGGCGCTACGAATGTGGGTAAATCCACACTGATTAATCGACTGATTTCAGACTATAGCGATCTGGAGCAGGAGTTAACCACTTCGCGTTATCCTGGCACAACACTTGATACTGTCAAAATCCCGTTGGATGATGGAAACTTTATTATTGATACGCCAGGGATCGTGTATCCATGGCGTTATAGTGAACTAGTTGAGCGTCAAGATTTGGATGCGGTTATGCCTGCTAATCCGTTAAAGCCTGCAGTGTATCAATTGAACGAAGGACAAACTCTTTTCTTCGGTGGACTGGGACGTTTTGATTTTGTGCAAGGTCCACACCAATCGTTCACTTGCTTTATTAGTGGTACTTTAAAGATCCATCGCACAAAGCTGGAACGCGCAGATTCCCTCTATGCGGACCATCGTGGTGAGATGTTGTCTCCTCCCGGAAGTGACCGGATGGACAAGTTGCCATCATGGCAACGACATGAGTTCCGGATTAACCGAGGCAGTCAGAGCGATCTTTATATTTCAGGTTTGGGCTGGATCAAGGTCAATGGGACGGAAGGCGCAGTCGTGGCTATCCACGTTCCGCGTGGTGTGAAGGTGCTTACCCGCCCTTCGATGATCTAACGGGGAGGCTAATACAGTGTCTTTGAAAACTGCAACCGAGGGCTACAATACCGGAAATATTCTACTGGGCGTAATGGGAGATCCTATTATACAATCCAAATCTCCAATTATGCATGAAGCAGCACTGCAAGCGCTGGGAATTCCGGGAGCTTACGTACCGCTTCATATCCTCCCGGAGAATCTGGAGGCTGCGGTGCAAGCGATTCGCACGCTTGGGTTTCGTGGGGTAAATGTGACGATTCCGCATAAGGTTGCGGTGATGGCTCATGTGGATCTATTAGATGAAAGTGCGGTAGCCGTTGGCGCAGTCAATACGATTGTTAATGATAACGGGATACTCACCGGATATAATACGGATGGAATCGGTTATGTGCGTTCGCTTAAGGCGGAAGCCATTTCCGATTTGTCAGGCGTAAAGATTATGGTGATTGGAGCTGGTGGAGCAGCAAGAGGAATTGTTGCCGCACTGCTTCAAGAGAAGCCTTCTTCTATCATTATTGCTAATCGTAGTGCTGATAAAGCACAGGACTTGGCCAGACAATGCCAGAGCAAAGGAAATGTCATCGGGATTAGCATGAACGAAGTAGCGGAAATGCTAAGTGGTGTAGACGTACTGATCAATACCACCTCCGTAGGGATGTATCCTCATATGGATGAGACACCAATAGACCCTGAACTGCTTCGTGCAGGAATGATCGTAAGTGATCTGATTTATAATCCGCTGCGTACGCGGCTATTGTTAGAAGGACTTGAACGGGGCTGTACGATTCATGGAGGCCTCGGTATGTTTGTCTATCAGGGAGCCTATGCACTGGAGTATTGGACGGGGCAACCTGCTCCTACGGAAATCATGCGAAAGACCATACTCAATTGTCTGGGTGGAAAAGAGTAAGCAATGGATTCATCAATTTAGGGTAATAATATATGTTAATTAAGGAGTTATTCATTTATGTTAACTGGTAAACAAACACGGTATCTTCGTTCATTGGCGCATCATCTCGATCCAATTTTTCAGGTGGGCAAGGGTGGAGTTAACGAACACCTCGTACGCCACATTGAGGAAGCTATTGAGAAGCGTGAGCTTATGAAGATTAGTATACTGAGCAACAATATTGAGAATCCCAAGGAAATCGGCGCTGCACTGGCTGAACAATCAGGTTCTGAGCTTGTACAAGTGATCGGAAAGACCATTGTCCTGTACAAGGAATCACGTGATAACAAAACTATTGAGCTGCCACGCTAATACCTGATAGCATACTACCGAGGAGGTCGTCCTCTTGAAAGTTGGAATTATGGGAGGTACCTTTGATCCTCTTCATATCGGTCATATGATGGCAGCGGAAGCAGCTAGAGAAACTTATGGACTTCAAGAAGTATGGTTTATGCCTTCACATATACCGCCTCATAAACATGAGGCAGGTGTATCTGGAGCAGATCGGCTGGCAATGGTGCAGGAAGCGGTACAGAATCATGAAGCTTTTCGCACATTAGACTGGGAAGTTGTCAGAGGTGGCGTATCCTATACGTATGAGACCATAAGGCGGCTGCAAGAGGCGTATCCGCATTTCGATCTTTATTTCATCATCGGAGCGGATATGGTCCAGTATTTACCGAAATGGAACGAGATTGAAGAGCTTGTGCAGCNNGGCGTAGGTCGTCCGGGAACACCTCTTGATCTAGACGCATTGCCAACATATATAGCAGATAAGGTGCTGCTGGCAGATATGCCTCTGGTTGATATTTCGTCAACGATGTTAAGAGAACGGGCTGCAGCGGGCAAGTCCATTCGTTATATGGTACCTGAGGCAGTGTTCGATTATGTTCAAAGGAGTGGATTGTATGGCATACAGCCGCGAAGCTCTGATTGAAGCGGTTTCGACGCAAATGCCTGCCAAGCGCTGGAAGCATACACTGGGCGTAATGGAGTCATCCATTCAACTAGCGGAGCAATATGGCGCTGATCCTGAGCGTGCAGAGACGGCAGCAATTCTGCATGATGTGGCCAAATATTGGCCTGTGGAGAGAATGATNNCATCTGAACTTGAATCTTCTGAAGCATGACAAGCAGTTGTGGCATTCGGAAGTAGGCGCCTTTGTAGCAGAGCAAGATTATGGGGTCACAGATCCTGATATTCTTAATGCCATCCGGTTTCACACATCAGGCCGTGAAGACATGAGTTTACTTGAGAAAATCGTCTGTCTCGCCGACTATATCGAGCCTGGCCGTGATTTTCCCGGGGTTGAAAAGATACGTGAGCTGGCAAAAGTAAGTTTGGAAGAAGGACTAGTCGCTGGATTTGATTCTACGATTAGTTTACTACTGGAAAAACGCCGGGTGATTTTTCCGTTAACGGTACTGGCGCGTAATGATTTAGTTAGAATATTGGAGGATAAAATATGAGTGTACAACCAAGCAAGCTGTTAGAACTGGCCCTTAAGGCTGTTGAAGATAAAAAAGCAATGAACGTAGTGGCACTAGATTTGCGTAATGTTTCACCGATTAGTGATTATTTTGTTGTATGTCATGGTAATTCGGATATTCAAGTACAGTCCATCGCTACCGAAGTCCGCAAGGTGGTCCATGAAGCAGGCGGAGTGATCAAGGGGATCGAAGGGATGAATTCGGCACGCTGGGTGCTGATGGATCTTGGAGATGTTATCGTTCATATTTTCCACCGCGATGAACGTGAATATTACAATATCGAGCGTCTGTGGTCGGATGCCAAGGTAGTGGAGACTGTATGAGCTTGATTGCAGGAACTACAGTTACGCTTAATGTAGTAAGAGAGGTATCCCCGTACGGATTTTTTCTAAATGCCGGTGATCAGGATGTTATGCTGCATTATACGGAGCTTACCGAAAAGGTTAAGACGGGCGATAAAGTTGAAGTATTCATCTTCTTTGACACCGAGGATCGTCTAGCGGCAACGATGAAGAAACCGTTTCTGACGCTGGGCGAAATGGCCTTATTGGAAGTGGCTGATATTCATCCGCGGTTAGGTTGCTTCTTGGAAATGGGTCTTGGACGGCAGCTGCTGCTGCCAATCCGTGAGCTTCCAGAGCTTCCAGAGCTACGTCCTCAGGTTGGCGACTATGTATTTGCTATTATGGAGCATGACAAACAGGGACGTCTTCGTGCTAAGCTAGCTGGAGAACAGGAACTAGCTCCGCTAGCTCTTCCTGCGCCTGAATCCTGGATGGGACAGACTGTAACTGCCCGAGTGTATAAGCCGCTGCAAATGGGGACTTTTGTTCTTGTAGATGCTGGGGTGTTAGGCTTTGGTATTATCGGTATGGTCCATTCCTCTGAGCGGAGTCGTCTACTACGTCTTGGAGAGCAGTTCGAAGCACGCGTCTCCCATATCCGCGAGGATGGACGTGTTAACCTTTCTATGGGTCTCCGTAAAGAAGTAGGTATGGATGTGGATTCTGCTAGGATTATGGAGTTCTTGCATGCCCGTCCGGGTGGAGCTATGCCTTATTCGGATGCAACGCCGCCAGATATTATCAAGCAGCGTTTCGGAATTAGCAAATCGGCCTTTAAGCGTGCGCTTGGAAGGCTGATGAAGGAAGGCCATATTACCCAAAAAGAGAATTGGACATATCTTGTTCCTAAGGAAGCGGAAGGTTCAACTGAGGGAAATGAAGGAACAACTGAATAATTTAAAATATAAGGAAAAAGTATAAGTTTCACACTATACTTTTTCCTTATATTCTCGCTTAAACGCTTACCGTCCTTGTGGGGACGCCGAGGGCGTTTATGCTTGATGGGTCAATAACAGAATTATATTAAATGTTGTAATAGAAAGCGGTGTACTAGTGTCTTCCTATGGGAAATTTGCTTATGTATACGATGAGCTCATGGCAGATATGCCGTATCCTGACTGGATATCCTTTGCCGAAACAGCTTGGAGCAAATACGGTAAGCCTGTAACCGTAGCTGAGCTTGGCTGCGGCACAGGGAGTATCACCATTCCTTTGGCGGGTTCAGGGTATCATATGACCGGAATCGATCTATCTTCAGATATGCTCTCAGTGGCACAGCGCAAAATGGAGGAGCATCCCCAGGGACGGCGCTTTTTGCGCGAAGGTAGTGTTCGTTGGATAAGACAAAACATGAAGGAATGGGAGCTTCCAGAGCTTGTGGATTCTGTGATTTCTTTCTGTGATTGTCTGAATTATGTGCTGGAAGAAGACGATATCAGAGCTGTCTTTGCTAGTACCTTTGCAGGACTGAAGCAAGGCGGCACTTTTCTGTTCGATGTGCATCATCCAAACACACTGATCCGTTATGAAGAAGAGCAGCCCTTTATTCTGGACGAACCGTCGGTGTCCTATATTTGGACTTGTGAGATGGATGTTCCACGCCGCGAAATTGAACATCATCTGTCCATTTTTGCACGCGAAGAGGGACGGAGTGATGTATATCGCCGTTTCGAAGAGACGCATATTCAGCGTGCCTACGATCCCGAATGGATAAAGGAAGAACTGCTTAAGGCTGGCTTTAGTGATGTGAAGACTTACGCAGATTTCGAGTGGATAGAAGCAGATGATGATGCTGAGCGTTTATTTTATATAGCTATAAAATAAATTCAAAAATGCTAAGAGGGGCTGTCCCATAAGCTATGGAAATGGCTACTGAGGCATCCCTTCTTTTTTGACTTTATCTGATCGCTATCGGATGTGCGTGTAGGTTGCAGTTGTAGGATGCGCTTAGTAACCCGCTATCGGACACAGCTGACCTTAAACGCAGCATTATGCGATATTTCGAATGCTAACGGACTGAGTCCGTTAGCAGCATGGGATTATGGATACACAGTTGAAGCAACCAGCCAACAGGCTAAACAAAGACAGCGATTCTCCGTTACAGGAGAATCGCTGTCTTTTGTGTGATTTACTTGCCCAATATGCCCCGCAATCGCCTGAAGAAGCCTGTAAATCGCGAGGCACCAACATGATGGCACCACCGTACTTCTTTTTTTATGTAAATCAAAAAAACCGGGCAGTGTTTATGCCACCCGGCGTCTTCCAATCCTTACCGATGCTCAAACAGATCAATGGCACCCAATACGACATGAGCCAGACCAAATCCAAGTACGCCTGTTGCTGCCATCTTATACTTGCTTCCAAGAAAAGCGGCGCTAGAAGCGGTTACGACGGTTCCAAGAACAGCGGGAATTAGACCTTCACGCATTCGAAACACTCCTTCTCGGTGGTTTGGGAGACAAAGGTTATTATGGGTCAAACTCGAAAAAATATACGAAGCTAAAGAAGACCGTAGACCAGTTACTACTGGTTCTACGGTCTTTTTTAATTAGGAATTATTTTATTCTGATATGGTAANNAATTTCTACTTCATGTACATCATATAGAACACGTGCGAGTAGATCCTGGCTATAATTGCCGAAATGTTTACCGTAAATGGTAAGTCCACGTTTGTTTACGGGTTTGTCCGTTACTGCTATACGGAAAGTGAGTTCGCTCTTGTAATCCAAGTGGATGTCATCCAGGGTCACGTCAGAAATTCGGCAGCCGTCAATGAAGCTACCTTCATTATTAATACGGATCAGTTTGAGCATGCCGTATTGATTTAAATGTGGAGGCCACCAGTCTGGATTAAACGTTCCTCGGGTGTCTCCGAAATCACCAGGGCTAGTCCAGAAGCCGATTTCAATTCCATTCAAGTAGAAATAAAGGTCGGATGGATAGTTATCATTAGATCCAGGAGCTTCAGATCCAATTTCCATCGAGAACTGAATTTCACGGAACGTTTGATTGGCTTTTAGATAGTTCGGAATTCTATACTCGAGAAACCCTTCAGCCATCCAAATGATCTCAGATTCAATCCGCTGAGGATCTGCGAAATAACGGGGTTCGTCGAAGTCACCGATAATGCTGTCTTTGGTAGCAAGTCCACAGGTCGGAACAGCCTGATAGTTGCTGTAATGTCCTACTTGAATTTCTACTTCGTAGAGATTATCAACATCCTTGCTGCGAAGATCAACAATAAGCTTGTCCTTATTTAAATAGCAGACCTTCTGAATACCGTGTTTGCCTACTGATGTATTTATCTCGATGAGACCGCTTTCTTCTAACTTTTTAATGTGCATTGTGATCGCGCCGTTGCTGAGGTTCAGCTTCTTGGCTATTTCATTCAGGTTCAGTGCTTGATTGGTAGCTAAAAGTTCGAGTATGAGGATTCTGATTTCAGAGCTAAGAGCTTTGAAAATTTCAAGTCCACTCATTAAATCTTTAATATAGATCATTTTATCAATACCTTCTTCCAAATGGATCATAAATTAATACTGTTTTATGAAATTATAAACTAATATAGCATATAAATAAAGCATCCTTCCTTTTTTTGTAGAATGACAAAAATAAGGGTGTTTTTTTACTGTATCTACATTTAATTTAGTTTGATTTAAAAATATTTCAGGAAAAACCAGAAAATAAGAGGATTTTTTTCGGATTTTCGTAACTTTAGTCATTAATTTTATAAAAACATGAAAAGATTTAACGTCATATATTTAAAAGTGTTTTTGTCTATGCTATTTTTATACTGAAATCGAATACATATTATTTTCTAACGGGTGTAATTACCGATGTAAATGAACGTGGAATTTCCAGCTGGGTAGGTCTTAGAAAAGGACGTGAAAATCATTATGCAGAATTTGCTAGCTGTTACACCCCCGATGGGCTGGAATAGCGTGGACTGTTACGGAGCTAGTGTGAATGAGGATGAGGTAAGAGGCAACGCAGAATATATGGCTCGCCATTTGAAAGATTTTGGATGGGAATATGTAGTTGTTGATATTCAGTGGTATGAACCTGGAGCGAACTCCTCGCAGTATCGCAACTTTGTACCGCTGGTCATGGACGAGTATTCCAGACTTCAACCGGCGGAGAATCGGTTTCCTTCCGCAGCGGGAGGCAAAGGTTTTGCACCACTCGCTGAATATGTACATGAATTAGGGTTGAAATTCGGCATACATATTATGCGCGGAATTCCACGTCAGGCTGTTCATGCTGCGAGTGCCATTCTAGGATCTGAGCAAACTGCACGCGATATCGCTCATCCAAACTCTATTTTTCCATTCCCCGTTAATGTTCGGGGGAGAGTTACGAGACAATGATGAGTGGACATTATCCTTGTTGACCAATAAGGAAGTACTCCACCTGCATCGCTATGGCAAGGGTGGTAGACAAGTAGATTTGAATGAGGAACATGCGATCTGGACTTCAGAGGATGAACAAGGCAATCATTATGTAGCTTTGTTTAATCTCAGTGATGAAGTGTTAACGCTTCAGGTATCCTTCCAGCAGTTGAATGTTTCAGTTCCAATAACTATACGTGATCTATGGCAAAACCGGGACTTGGAAGTAGTTAATGAAGAGATTACGCATATTCTTCCACCGCATGGATCTGTATTGTTAAAGCTTAAATAGAGGAGAGAGATTATGGGGCTATTGGTAGCAGATGAAGATAGCGATCTCCTTGACGCAGCTTCATGGAATAAACTACTAAATTCTGTATTCCAAACGAATGAAGAGAATGGACAATTCGATCCAGGTCATAACAGCTTTACTGTAAATGAAAATGGGGAAGATGTGCTCATCTATCACTGCCACAATTATAAAGAAATTAATGGCGATCCTCTATATGATCCAAACCGTCATACTCGTGCTCAAGTCTTCCATTGGAATGAAGATGACACGCCGAATTTTGGAGTTCCTGTTAATGATGCGCACAAAAAATAATCCGTTATTTAAACAGAGGAAGAGGGTTACCCATGAGCCACATAAATGGCCGCTGGGTAACCCTCTTTATCCTATATTACTGCTTAAGGTATATATTGTTGAACAATGGAAGTGATTACGCCGTCCTGAATGGTAAGGTGATATGGGGACTGGCTCAGATCGAAGATATTAGTTTTATTAAATTGATCGATAAATTGCTGTAAGGTAATGGTTTCGTTCCAATGAATGTCTAGGTCCTCTATGTTGCCAGTGTGATCATAAATCTGCATGGTGACTGTTGCGTTATCCGCTATCGGATAGGTTGTCAGTGTATCGACGTCATTAACAATATAATAGCTGTCGGGGGCTCCACCAATTTCTGCTGCACCTTCTGGGTCTCTTTCTGCAAAGACTCGATCGGCATCAGCACCCTGATACCAGTTTATTTCATCGGCTGTAATGGAAAGCTTGCCAAGGTCGGATTGAATAGTATGGATATATACCGTTTGTTGCTGAGTCTTGCCACTATCTTGTGCATCCACTCGTGTTCCAACGGTACTTGCAGTAGTAATGAGGGAAAGAAACAATAGAACAACAACCGGTAACACATACGCTGACTTTTTCTTAAACATTAGAAATCTCCCCCTTGAGATATGTAAAAAGGTTGTATATNNCCTCGGGCATATTAAAATGTCAAAACATAAAGATTAGGGGGAGCAACAAATGGGTGGAATATTACGGATTTATAGGAACGATTGGCGTAACGTATTCAAGGTTCCTGTGGCCGTGTTCCTGATCGCTGCTTTGGTGGTATTACCCTCTGTTTATGATTGGTTTAATGTTGCGGCGGTTTGGGACCCATACAGTAATACCTCGGGTATTAAAGTTGCTGTAACCAGTCTGGATGAAGGTACCACTGTGAAGGACAAGAGTTTCAATATCGGCAATGACGTCATGGAAAGTCTTCGGAATAATAAAAACTTAGGCTGGACCTTCGTAGATGCAGAAGCTGCGCACAATGGTGTGAAACGTGGAGACTACTATGCCAGTATTGTTATCCCTGCTGATTTCTCAAAGAGAATGACAGGAATCCTTGAAGGCAGGATCGTGAAACCGGAGATCGAATATACCGTCAATGAGAAGATAAATGCTATTGCTCCTAAAATCACAGGAAAAGGCGCCTCTTCAATCACAACACAGATCAGTGAGAATTTTACGAAAACGATTAGTGAGACGGTATTTACTACTTTAAAACAAATCGATAAAAAATTTCAATCCGAACTGCCTATTATTCGCAAGGTAGAACAAGGGTTATTTAAATTAGAGGCAAGTTTACCTAAGATCGAAAAGGCAGGCAAACATGTATTGCAAATTGAGAAGAATTGGCCGCAAATTCATGCATCGGCAGAGCGTATTTCTAAGCTGGAGAACAAGCTGCCTGAGGTTGAGAAGGTGGGTTCGGATTTAGAAAAAATAGCTGAGCACTGGCCTCAAATTGCCAATGCTACAGATCATTTAGTGGGGCTACAGGATATGCTGCCCAAGATTGAACAAGCAGCACAGCTAATCGTTCAACTCGATAATCATTTTGGAGAAGTTAAACAAATCATGGACAAGGCGTCTGGAGGTCTTTCGGAAGCGAATAAGGTTGTTAACGCTGCCCTAACTGCGCTACCTAAGGCCGACAAGATTGCAGCTGCTGGAAATGATTTTGTTCTGGAGCTTCAGCAGTTCTTAGAGAAGAGTAATGCTGCATTTGAAGCGGTACCTGCCGCCCTCAAACAAAATATATACCTGCTGCAAAAAACGGAGAATTCAGTAGTTCGGCTTGCTGAACAGTTGCAGGGAAAGGATATTGACCCGCAAGCGGTGCGCGAGCAACTTGAGTCAGTATCCGCTCAGCTGGTGTCGGGAAGTAGCGTGATTGATCATACGCTTTCTTTGTTATCGGCAATGAATACATTCTCGCCAGGAACAGTGCCTAATGCTGANNGTGTAAACAATGCCTTGAGCAGACAGACTACCTTGGTAAATTCGTTGGCAACGGATCTACAAAATGATGGTCAGCCTGATCCGAGTAATGTTAAGCAATTGAGTCTTAAATCTGACGAAGGGAATGTAGCCATTGCGAAGCTTATTTCCGAATATGAAACGGCAACTATCCCTGCTGTAAAAAATACATTAGAGCAAATATCCACTGCTGCTAAGACTATAGCCACTTCCCTGGAGCAGGTTCCAGATCGTCTAACTGCGCTTGGCAACCTTCTTGAAGAGACCATGGCAGCAATTGAGTTCGGGCAACAAAGCTTGGCTACTCTACAGCAGGACTTACCAGCTATTCGTGAAGCGGTACATACAGCTGCTAGTGGCGTCGCAGATAAGACACAGAGCTTTGGTGCTTTTATTCGTGATACGCTTCCACTCATTCAGAGCAGCTTGCCTGCTGCAGGAGAAAAAATACAACAAGCCGCAAATTTCGTCCGTCAGGATCTGCCGGCTGTAGAAGAACGGGTTCATCAGATTTCTAATCTGATCCGTACAGGGCTTCCTCGTGCGGATAAGGGCATAGCGGTTGCAGCGGATTTGGTGCGAAATGATCTTCCGATACTGGAAGACTCGATTCGTAAAGCAGCGTCCACCATTCGCCAGATCAAAGATGAGGTAAATCTGGGGGAGATTGCTGAGCTGCTCGGAGGGGATATTAAGAGCAAAAGTGATTTTTTGGCCAATCCGGTAGTGTTAAAAGAGAATAAGTTATATCCTATTCCGAATTATGGTTCGGCGATGACTCCTTTTTATGTCGTACTCTCCTTATGGGTGGGCGGCACACTCCTTATCTCACTCCTCCGTACGGGTGTGGATACTGAAGGTATAGAGTACAAGAGGTATCAATTGTATTTTGGACGCCTGCTGACGTTTCTTACCGTTGGGATTCTTCAAGCACTGGTGGCTGTACTCGGTAATATCTTTATTCTGAAATGTTATGTAGTGGACAAGGTGTGGTTTGTTCTTTTTGCAGTATTGATCAGCATTGTGTTCGTG
The DNA here is from genome assembly GCA_002438345.1 of Paenibacillus sp. UBA6285. GTDB lineage: Bacteria > Bacillota > Bacilli > Paenibacillales > Paenibacillaceae > Paenibacillus_AQ. The sequence continues at coordinate 90,050 of DJUJ01000098.1, read as the reverse complement.
ACGATTGTATTTACGCTTGTTTCTGTATTCGGCAACGTTGGAAAGGGGATAGCGATCGTATTCATGGTGCTTCAATTCTCAAGCTCTGGCGGTACGTTTCCAATCAGTACAACAGCACGTTTCTTTCAAATATTAAATCCGTTTATGCCATTTACCTATGCGATTAATCTGATGAGGGAGTCGGTAGGGGGGATTCTGCCGGAAGTGGCGATTCGCGATTGTTTTTATTTGATCCTATTCGGTGTAATAGCACTCTTACTGGCGTTAACTCTCAAGAAGCCGCTGGAGCGTTATATCGATAAGGCGGCTGAACAAGCCGAAGAATCCAAATTGATTTCCTGAGCAAAAAGCTTAAAGGAGGAATTCTCTATCATCAGAGAATCCCTCCTTCTGCTAGTTATCTCATGATTATCTCGCTGGAGCGAAATCGGCTACTGGTTATAGATCTCTTCAATTCTCTCCAAAGTATCTGGGGACTGCACGGCTTCCACAGCTTTGGCGTTTTCTTCAACCTGTGCTGGCTTACTGGCTCCGATGATAATTGCGGAGCTTACGCCAGGCTGTCGTAGAGTCCAAGCTAAAGCTAGCTGCGACAGCTTCAAGTCAAGGCTGCCAGCTAGTTCACCGCCATGTGCTTGAAGAATCACAAGAAGATCTTCCGCAAACGAAGCTGATTTTGTGTGAGCCTTTTATTTTAAATACCGGAGCTCCGGCAGAACAATGGGAAGAATGGGAGGCGAAAATTACATATTACCAGAGTGTTGTTAAGCAGCTTGCAGAGGAATTTAATGCTGTGTTTGTTCCTTTACAGGAAGCTTTCGATATAGCTACTCGTAGAGCAGATGCAGCCTACTGGCTTTGGGATGGCGTTCACCCGACAGCAGCTGGGCATGATCTGATTGCTAGGGAGTGGCTGAAGGTCGTAGAGAAGAGCGGTCTTTTAAGCAATTAAGGTGATAAAGATCTTTTTATCTATGTACCTACTGAGATTACTCAGCGGGTGCACAGATAAGAGATACATGATAGTTATTCAGAAATTCGATCCATTCCTCTGAAGGCTTCTGGTCCGTAACGATATAATCCACTCTATCAAAACTGAATAATTTGATGAACGCAGTCCTGTCGAACTTAGAGTGATCTGCGAGCAGAACAACTTTATTCGCCTGCTGTTGCATGAGAAGCTTTAGTTCACTTTCTTCTTCATTCGAATCGCTGAGCCCACCAGTCATGGACAACGCTTTACAGCTGAATATGGCCACATCCACATTGTATTTTTGAATGGTCTGCGAGGCGGTATGCCCAACAAAGGAGCTAGTCTCGGGCCCTAGTATTCCACCAGTGGAGATTAGCTTTTGCCCGGAGTGTTGAAATTCGGATAAANNGGCCTCAAAAACCGTTGAACTCGTATCCGTCACCAAGCTGTCCCCATCATTGATTAATTGGAGAACATGATCGGCTATCGTTCGTTTGGCCTCAATATTAACCTGATGTCTGTTAACATAGGGAGGGTCCTCATTAGTATGTGCGTTAAGGATCGCTCCACCGTAATTTTTTTTGGCAAGTCCCTCCTTGTCCAGTTTATCCAGATCCCGCCGAATGGTCTCTTCTGAGACATTGAATTTTTGCGCCAGCTGAGCGACATGGACTTTCTTTTGTCTATAAAGCTCATTAATGATTAGATCCCGCCGTTCAAATGCTTTCATCCGTTCACTCACCTCTATCATCATCTACTCCCTAGTTTACTACATTGTTGTATAAATCAAAAAAAGTAACCTCATACTCACATAATACCACAATATATCTTTATTAATACCACATAAAACCACATAAATCATCTATAAATGTGTTGATTTATGTTGACTAAAGCGTTTCCATATCTTATGATGTAAGAGATATAGGTCCATTAACGATGATACTAAGATGATCTTGAGGAGGAACAGCAGTGATAGAAAACTATCCGAAAATAGGAATCCGCCCGACCATTGATGGCAGAAGAAGAGGGGTTCGCGAATCGCTAGAAGCTCAGACTATGGGTATGGCACAGCGGGTAGCTAAGTTTATTGAAGAGAACTTATTTTATCCGGATGGCCGATCAGTAGAGTGCATCATTGCCGATTCTACGATTGGTGGGGTTAAAGAAGCTGCTGCTGCAGCTCAGAAATTTGCTGGGGCTAATGTAGGCGTATCGATTACCGTGACTCCTTGCTGGTGTTATGGTTCTGAAACGATGGATATGGATGCCTCAATCCCGCATGCGGTTTGGGGATTTAACGGAACGGAACGCCCTGGCGCCGTATACCTAGCTGCTGTTCTCTCTGCTTATGCACAAAAAGGAATTCCGGCGTTTGGCATTTATGGTGAGGATGTTCAGGAGTCTAGCAGTGAGGAGATTCCAGCGGATGTGCAGACTAAATTGCTGCAGTTTGCCAAAGCTGGGTTGGCAGTTGCTCAAATGAGAGGGAAATCCTATTTATCTATGGGATCTGTTTCGATGGGGATTGCTGGATCGATTGTGAATGAACAGTTCTTCCAAGAGTATCTGGGCATGCGCAATGAATATATAGATATGTCTGAATATGTTCGGCGCTTTGAAGAAGAGATTTATGATAAAGAGGAATTTAAACGTGCACTCGCGTGGACCAAAGAAAATTGCCAAGTTGGTGCCGATAATAATCCACAGCATCTGCAAATTAGTGATGATGAGAAAGAGAAGCAGTGGGAGACTTGTGTGAAAATGACATTGATCGCCCGTGATCTGATGATCGGCAATCCTGCTCTCGCTGAGTTAGGCTTTGAGGAAGAAGCCAATGGCCATAATGCGATTGTTGCCGGCTTTCAAGGGCAGCGTCAATGGACGGACCATTTCCCTAACGGCGATTTCATGGAGACGATTCTGAATTCCTCTTTTGACTGGAACGGCAAACGTACACCTTATATCGTAGCGACAGAGAATGATAGCCTGAACGGAGTAACGATGCTGTTCAATTATTTGCTTACGAATACTGCACAAATATTTGCGGATGTCCGAACCTTTTGGAGTCCAGATGCAGTTAAGCGAGTAACTGGACATCAATTGCAGGGTGAAGCAGCACACGGATTACTGCATTTGATCAACTCTGGTTCAGCTGCTCTTGATGGTACGGGTGAGCAGACAAAAGACCGTAAACCTGCGATTAAACCTTTTTGGGAAATTACTGAGGATGAGGTAGAAGCTTGCTTGAGCCATTCACAATTCCGCCCGGCTTCTCAAGAATATTTCCGTGGGGGCGGCTTCTCTACAGATTATTTAACCAAAGGCGGGATGCCAGTTACCATGGCTCGTTTGAACTTGGTTAAAGGACTTGGACCTGTTCTTCAGCTTGTAGAAGGTCACACGGTAGAGCTGCCTGAAGATGTTCACCATACACTGGATCAAAGAACAGACCCGACTTGGCCAACGACCTGGTTTGCGCCTAAGCTAACCAATAGTGGTTCATTCCAATCCGTGTATGATGTCATGAATAATTGGGGTGCAAATCATGGGGCGATTAGTTATGGGCATATTGGTGCGGATTTGATTACGCTGGCGTCTATTCTGCGCATTCCGGTCAGCATGCATAACGTTGAGGAATCACGTATTTTTAGACCTCGGGTGTGGTCGTTATTTGGTACCGAAGATCTGGAGGGAGCAGATTACAGAGCATGTCAGAACTTTGGACCTCTCTACTAAAATCTTCCTGTGAAGCAGGTGTAGTGAACAATGGGTGATACGATTAAGCTCCTAGCCATAGATCTCGGCGCCGGCTCCGGAAGAGTGATGCTGGGGATATATGATGGCGATAGGTTACAAATGGAAGAAATTCATCGGTTTGATAATACGCCGGTACAGATCAACGGGCATTTATATTGGGATACTCTGAGGCTCTTCCACGAAATGAAGCAAGGGGTTCAAAAAGCCTTCAGGCAACATGGAGAATTGACGTCTTTAAGTGTGGATACATGGGGGGTTGACTACGGGTTTATCGATAAAAGAGGAATGATGCTCTATTCCCCGCATCATTACAGGGATCGGAGAATGGAGGCTCACCGTCTCAAATTGGAAGCGCTACTGTCACCGGCAGAGCAATTCCGTTTGAGCGGTCTTCAGCCCAGCGTGATTAATACAGTCTATCAGCTGTTCTCTGATTTTCAGGATAATGATTCTCTTATTGAAACCGTGGATACTATTTTAATGATGCCAGATCTATTTCATTATCTGTTTACGGGTATTAAAGCAGCAGAAAGCACGATCTGGAGTACAAGCGGCTTAATGGATGCTGTCACGGGAGAACTCTCCCCTGAATTATTTAGTAGGCTTGGGATTCCGAGTCGTCTAGTTCCACATCAGGTCCATGCGGGAACGGTTATTGGATCTATCCTACCGGTTATTCAAGAGGAGCTTAGTGTAGGCCCGATGAAAGTGATAGCCGGTGCTTCACATGACACGGCTTCAGCAGTAGCTTCGATTCCTTATACTCGTAAGGATGAAGCAGCATTTATAAGCTGTGGTACGTGGTCGTTGGTTGGTATGGAGACGCCTGAGCCGGTCATTTCAGATAAGAGCTATGAGTATGGTTTCACCAATGAACGTTGCTACGGTAATTCTAATCGTTTGCTAAAAAACACAACCGGACTATGGATATTGCAGGAGCTCCAAAGGAATTGGGCGAAAGCAGGAGAGTATCTTAGTCAAAGTGAAATGGTTGAACTGGCCAAGACGATTAATCAAGCACCAGCGATCATTGACCCGAATGACCAGCTCTTCAGCACACCTGGTGTGATGATGCAGCGGATTAAGGAATATTGTGAGCGAACGGGGCAACAGACCCCTAATACGAAAGCTGAGATTATACGCGTTATCCTCGAGAGCCTTGCGCTATCATATTGTAGAACGATTGATGAAATGGAAGAGATCACTGGCAAGACAATTACTATTATTCATATGGTTGGCGGTGGGATTCAAAANNCTATTATGCCAGCTCACCGCTGATGCTACGGGTAGAGAAGTCGTTGCAGGGCCTGTGGAGGCCAGTGGAATTGGCAATATCATTGTCCAACTGGCTGCCCTGGGGAAAATGGAAGTTTCCGAGGGGAAAGAGTTTGTGGCACGATCTTTTACTTTTAAGACATACCAGCCTTCATTGGTGAAGAACTATAAAAAATAGGATACGAGGAGAGTACTTATGGATACTTTGGAACAAAAATTACGTTTGCAGATTTGTGATATCGGCAGAAATCTGTTTAATAAAGATTTTATCGCCGCCAATGATGGGAATATTTCAGCACGGTTATCAGAGAATGAAATTCTTACTACCCCTAGAGCGGTGAGCAAGGGATATTTAGAGCCTCATATGATTGTAAAAGTGAATCTACAAGGTGAAGTTCTTGAAGCAGCCGAAGGATACAGACCTTCAACGGAAACAAAAATGCATTTGAGAATTTATAATGAGCTACCCGAGATGAACGGTGTGGTTCATGCACATCCCCCATATGCCACTGCTTTTGCCATTAAAGGTGAGGCGCTCGATAAAATGATGATGCCAGAGTCGGTTATTATGATCGGGGATATTCCATTAGCGGAATACGGAACACCTTCGACGGAAGAGATTCCGGATTCATTGATGCCCTTCCTTGGTAAAAAAACAGCAGTCCTGCTCGAAAATCACGGCGCGCTTACTTGGGGAACGGATGTTATGGAAGCCTACTTGAACATGGAGAGACTCGAATATACAGCGAAGATTACGTTCATTACCCGTATGATTGGCGGGGAGAGAGAGCTGCCACAGCATCGGATTGATGAGCTGGTTGCTTTGAGATCTTTTTATGGGAAATAATGAGGTGCTTGGATGTTAAAAAAAATTCCTAAGTTATTATCTCCGGAACTGGTGCGTGTGATGATGGAAATGGGTCATGGGGATGAGCTTGTATTGGCGGATGCTAATTATCCAGGACACTCCTTGAACTCAAAAGTACTAAGATATGATGGCATTGGGATACCTGATCTATTGGATGCAATATTGGAACTGCTGCCACTTGATCATTATGTGGAACATCAGGTGGCGTTTATGGCTGTGGTTGAGGGAGATCCTACCGTGCCGGTTATCTGGTCCACATACGAGTCGATTATCGCCAAACATGACGCTGAAGCGACGATTAAATATGAGGAGCGGTTTGATTTCTACAATCGTTCTAAGCAAAGTTATGCTGTTGTAGTTACTGGTGAAGAAGCGCTCTATGGAAATATAATCATCAAAAAAGGTGTAATCAAGGCCTGATGATCAGCGATTCTGCTTGCGGTATTGTAGAGGTGAGCACTTCGCGATTTGCTTAAACACCCGCCCAAAGTGGGCGATGCTGTCAAAACCAGTTTCTTCGGCGATACTCGTAACTTTAACGTTCGTATTCCGAAGTAGACGCTGGGCTTCCTTGATACGAATATAATTTAGATATTCAACGATGGTAAACCCAGTTGTCTGTTTGAATAAACGACAAAGATAGGTACTGCTGATGAAAAAAGTTTCGGATAGCTGCTCTAATGTAAGCTTCTCCGCGTAATGTGCCTGCAAATAATCGATAATTTCGTAGACTTTAAGCTGCTTCTCACTGCTCTCAGGAGCGATGGGCTCGCGGCTTATTTCTTGTACTCTGTTCATCTCAATAAATAATTGGATAAGCAGTGTCTGAAGATAGGGGATTTGCTGTGATCGCTGTTCTTCTTGTTCTTTTAGCATGGAGAAAAGGATATATTCGATGGCTCCTTGTTCATGTACTCCTGGACGCAGAAGCAAGCTTTGTGTAGTTAAGAAAGGAAAACTCAGTTCATAGTTCGCCAACGTTTTTTGCAGAAAGACTTCCTCAAAGTTAATCAATATTCGCTCATGGCGTGCTGAGCCCTTAGAAGTAGTACGGTGGAGTTCGTTCTTATTTATAAATATCAAATCACCTTTGCGCAAGGTGTAAATCAGATTGTTGATGTAATAGCTGCGTTCACCCGCGAGTAAATAATAAATCTCATAAGTGTCGTGATAATGGTCGGAATCCATGTTGAATGGGCCGGTCCTTTTTATTTGCTCAATGATAAATGGAGGTTGAAGTTCCTGTTCCATTCTATATTTGCCCCTTTCGAAGATTAGGATAATATATGCAAAGTTTTCGCTATTTCTGCTAAAAATTGCTTAGATTCAGATGTATTTTATACTATAAACTATAGGGAGAAACTGCATTTAAATCAATAGCGATGGAGTGATCCTTGTGTCGAACAAGAAATATGTATTCGTAGGTACAGGTGGCCGAGCGGAGTTCTTTTATGGAGAGATAACTACAAATTATCGTGAGACTTCGGAAATCGTAGGCTTTTGTGATGTGAATGGTGCAAGAATGGATTATGCGAACCGATTGTTGGAAGGAAAATATCAGTATCATGCGGTTCCTACTTATAAGGCCCACGAGTTCGATCGTATGATTGAAGAGACTAAGCCAGATGTGGTTATAGTTACGAGTATTGATCGCACACATCATCATTACATTATCCGGGCGATGGAACTTGGATGTGATGTAATCTCGGAGAAACCGATGACCATAGATGAAGAGAAATGTCAGGAAATTCTTGAGGCGATTGAGCGAACGGGGAAAAAGCTGCGCGTTACGTTTAATTACCGCTATGCCCCGCATAATACCAAAATCCGTGAACTGATCATGGATGGGGCTATCGGAGAAGTGTTATCCGTCAACTTTGAGTGGCTGTTAAATACACAGCATGGAGCGGATTACTTCCGCAGGTGGCACCGCGATAAACGCAACAGCGGAGGTCTATTAGTCCATAAATCAACCCATCATTTCGATTTGATGAATTTCTGGCTTGGTTCGCGTCCGGATACGATCTATGCAATGGGGGATCTTCGGTTCTATGGCAGAGAAAATGCGGAGAAGCGTGGGGCGACTGAGTTTTATCAACGTNNCTAAAAGACAACGAGCAGCTTAAGCAGATGTATCTGGACGCCGAGCATGAAGATGGGTACCTGCGTGATCAAAGTGTATTCGGTGATAATATCAGCATTGAGGATACGATGGCAGTAATGGTCAAATACAAAAACAAGACGATTATGAACTATTCACTCAATGCTTACTTGCCTTGGGAAGGCTTCACTGTAGTATTTAATGGGACAAAGGGACGGATGGAAGTTAAGGTCGTTGAACAGTCCTATGTAAATGCCGGAGGGAACAAAGAGGATGAAGGGGCACTAAAGGACAAGCAGATCACTGTATTCCCCCATTTTGCGCCTCCATATGAAGTGGAGATTGAAGAAGGCGTTGGGGGACATGGTGGCGGAGATCCGGTCATGCTGCGTGATATTTTTGAACGACCCGTGGAGGATCGGTTTAATCGTGCAGCTTCCCATGTGGATGGGGCTTTGTCAATTATGACCGGGATTGCGGCTAATCGTTCGATAGCTACTGGACTTCCGGTGAAGGTAGATCAGTTAATTAAATTCTAGAAGGAAAAGGCTCAAAACCAAAATAAGTAGTTCCCCGTTTGTGAACAAGCCGCTACGGGTTCGGAGGGTTCTTANNCTTTAAAGGCGACCACTGGCGTTTCTCCAGAATCCCGGAGGGCCCTCCGCTCTGTCCGCACGTTAAGTTAACTAAAGGCTGCCTCCAAAGTCATCGTCGATGACTAAGAGACAGCCTTATTTATTTTAGCTAAAGTAATTATTGTTTTACGACAGTAAAGCCATCTTTTTGCAATTGAGTCACGATACCATCATCACCTAGCATGTGCAGCGCTCCAACGATGACTAAGTAAGTCGCCTTCTTATCACTGTTCAAATACTCTTTAACATGCTTCACCATGTTGGCGTTCCGATCAGAAACCAACCCTTTGTAGTATTCTGGCTCCTTAGCGACCCCTTGTGTCATAGCTACGAGTGATTGTTCATCCCCCTGCATCCACATTTGGGATAATGCATCCAGCGAAGCTGTTGCGGAAGTATTGTTCGTTTGATTGAGGCTATCGAGTGTATCGACAAGAAGCTTCTCTTGCAAACCGTCTGAGAATTGATCGAACATGTTCAGCTGCAATTGCATATTTTCCAGTTCAATAATAGGTTTGTTCAGTTTGTCTGCTTTCTGTGTGAAATATAGGTCGATTCCGGTATCTGGTGTATAATCTGTTGTTTGCATTTGCAGGCTTGAGATGCCTTGAGTAACGACCCATGGCTTATAGGAATCGAAAGCATCTCCTGCAAGACCATTCGCTTTCAGAAGCGCAACAACTTTGTTATAGGTATCAGCGGATACGTGATCCTTGAGCTTGGTTCCATCTGTATAGGAGCCTTTTTCCGAAAGGAACTTTTGAATCTCTGTTTGATCAACCTTGGATAAGTTAACTTCGACGCCAAGATATTGAGACGCCTCAAAGGCAGCTTCAATTTCCGGGCGCAGCGGGTACATTTTGTCGTTAGCCACATGGATAGAACCAAGCAGATAGACGGTGTTGCCGTTGTTCTCCACTTTCCATAAGAATCCGGTNNTTATTGGCTACAAAGGTGATGGTGCGGAGCGCCGCACTCCATTCCACTTTATAGCCGATCGTTTCTCCGATAAAGCGGACAGGAACATAGGTGACATTGTTGATGGTTTTAGGAGCCACCTCAAGTTTTTTCTTCGCCCCGTTTACCGTTGCTGTTGTGCTGCCGATGGTCAGTGAGAGGGCCAGTCCATTTTTGGTCCCAGTTACGGTTTGGGTCTTTTTATTCCAATTAATATTTACATTAAGCGTCTCTAGGAGTGGACGCATAGGAACCAAGGTAGTTCCTTTTTCTACAACTGGGTTAGCATTGCCTAACTTTACTTCTGTTCCATCAATCCACACGCCGACAGGCTTTTCAGCAGCATGCGCAGTGGTAAAGACAGACATAACCATGAAAATGGATAAAAATAATGCACCTAGCTTTTTCATTAATAGGACACTCCGTTTCTAAAAAGAATGAAAGATGTAAGTCACTCTCTGATTTTAACGTATTTTCCCATAAACAGTTATACGTTTTGTTACTATATTGATTTAATTCCTATCGTTGTGGCAACGGGATTGATCGATGGTGTTCGGGCAGGTCACGGATTTTATCATGTCTCGATCGGGGAGAGGCATTCTCAATCTAGCGGATTATGCGATCAACATCGGGATGATCCTGCTCGTCTTAAATATGACAGTGAGATTCGTGAACAAGCGGGTCTGTCACGCGCATTGAGAAATTATTCTCTTATCTTTATAGATTCCTTAGAAGTTCCTGTTACGATGTCTTTGCATGGTAAGAGAACGACATAATAACGGATTTCGAAGGAGGAGAACATTCAACATGCAAGCAACGAAACGATTAACAGGTATCATTTCCCTGGGCCTAGCATTTTCACTATTACTATCGCCAGTGAGCGCCTCGGCGACCGCGCAGAAAAATACGGGGTCGAAGGAGAATATTCAAGAGATTAAATCTTTGACGTCATCGGACTATAAAGATTTAGCGTTTCTGAAGCCGATCTTGAAAGATAAGACGGTCGTTAGCCTTGGCGAGAACTTTCACCGTGTCGCAGAATACAGCAGCATGAAGACAAGGTTGATCAAATATTTACACGAAGAGCTGGATTTTGACGTGATTGCATTTGAGTCGGGCCTTGGGGATTCCTTCATGACGTATGAGAATGCAGGAACATGGACATCGCAACAAATGATGGAGCGTTCAATTTTTCCCATCTGGCATTCCAAGGAGACGCTGAATTTATTCGATTACATCAAGAAGAAGCAAGGGACGAACGATCCCTTATATCTAGCAGGTTATGACATGCAGTTCACATCAGGGTACTTAACGCAATTTATTGCCGGTTGGATTGCCAAGGTAGACAAGGATCAGGGCGAGAATTATTTCAACTTCGAAATGCAAGCGATGACGGATTTCTATAAGGTGCTCAACCAATATGGCATGGACGATAGTCATCCGGAGGCGAAAGCAGAAATCAAGAAGGTGAAGGATGCGTACGAACCGAAATACAAGGCGTTGATCCAGTTCATCCAAGAGAACAAAGAACAACTTGCAGCCGCCTACCCTGCGAACCCGCGGATGGTGGATATCGCTGTCAAGACGTTGGAGGATCGGGTCAAATTCATCGAGATGGGGATGTACGATACGAAGGAAAGCTATGAATTCCGTGATCGGATCATGGCTGACAACGTGGAGTGGTTAATGAAGGTGATGTATCCCGGCAAAAAAGTGATTTTATGGGCGCATAACGATCATCTGGCGAAGAATACGTCCAAAATCGAAACGAAAGAACAAGGGAAATGGATCAACAGCTTTACAAGTATGGGAGAATTGCTGCATAAGAAGCTAAAGGATAAGGTCTACGTGATGGGTCTGTACATGAACAGCGGTAAGGCGAGCACGATTACGACACAGAAGATATTCGATATTCAGCCGATGCCGAAGGGGAGTCTGGAACAGCTGATGATGCAGAGCGGTTATAAGATTGCGTTTGCAGATCTATCCAAGCACAAGTCTCCGAACAAAAATAATGCTTGGATGTTCAAGCCGATCTATGCATCCGAGGATGGCATGACGTCCGAGATCATTATGCCGATGTCGATGCGATTCATTCCAAAAGAGCAATATGACGGGATCATCGTCTTCGATAAAGTCAAAGAACCGACAACGAAGCTCTAACTCGGTTATACCTGAAAATTTAATTGTTCCCCTGTCGTGAACACCGTGTGTGCCGCTGCAGGGGGATTTTTGGCGCACAAGAAGGTACAATGAGAGGATAAAGCTGCTAGATTGATAGACGCGAAAGGAAATTCAAGAGATGAGAGAAAAGATATTAATCGCCGATGATGAGCGAGAAATCGTCGAATTTATGCGCGATGCGCTTCAGGATGACGGGTATGAGGTATCAGTGGCTTTTGACGGCAAGGAAGTGTTCGATCGACTGGGAGAGACGCCCGACTTAATCATCCTGGATATTATGATGCCGCATCTCGATGGGCTCGAAGTATGCCAAGCGATACGTGACCGGGTCTCGTGTCCGATTCTGTTCTTAAGCGCGCGCTCCAATGAAGCGGATCGGATCCAAGGACTCGCCGTCGGTGGCGATGACTATATCGTGAAGCCTTTTAGCATGCAAGAATTGAAGGCGAGAATAAGAGCGCATCTTCGTCGGGAGCAGCGGAGCCATCTTGATCATCAGCCGAAGCTGCTGCACCATGGCGATCTCACGANNAGATCTGGACAGCCAGCAGGTATTCTACCAGAACCTCCCGATTCCGCTGACCAGCCGGGAGTTCGAATTGTTCCGGCTTCTCTTCATGCATCCGAATCAAGTATTCTCGCGGGAACAAATCTATGAGAAGATCTGGGGATTCGATGCGGAGGGAGAAGCAGCCACAATCACCGAACATATCAAAAATATCCGGGCGAAGCTGGCGTGCGCAGCACCGGAGAAGACCTTTGTTACAACGGTATGGGGGGTAGGGTACAGATTCGAAAGGAAGTAAAGGCAAGTCGAAAACCGCTGCGCAGACAGTTTATGGGCGCATTTACACTCGTTCTTTTCTATAGCTTCATCGGCTCGATGCTGGTATGGGGCAGTACGCTTTATGTTTTGATTAATCAAACGGACAAGAGCATTCTACCAGCCAATTATTATGAGCAGCAAATTCCCCGGATTCTAGGTTATGTAGATCAGCAAAAAGACGCCTTATTATCTCCTTCGATGCAGAATGCGTTGGAACATGTTATTCTGACGAAAGGCATGCAGTATCAAATCGTGAATCTGAAGGGGCAAATCGTCTACGGCTGGAAGGGGCAGACCTTCGTCAACAGCCCGGAGGATGTGCTAAGCAAGCTGAACCGCAGCGAGAAACAGGGCGGGAAATATATCAATTACCACCCGATCCTTGATTCGCAGAAAAAATTAAAGGGGATGCTGGTGCTGCGATACAGTTTAAGTGTATCCTCCAACAACCCTGGAAACGGGCTGCTCGTTATGCTTATTTTGTGCAGTTTGATCGCACCGTTCTTCTTCATCGTCTTGTTCTCTTTTATTTTCGCGAGAAAATTGGGTAAACGGCTCGAACCGTCGATCGCACGGATCATCGGGGGAGCTAGACGAATCCAGCAGAATGACCTGAATTTCTCCGTCGCAGGAGCAGGTGGGTCGAAGGAGCTGATCGAGCGCTCCGATGCCTTCGAAGAGATGCTGGTCGCGCTGGAGCAATCCTTGAAGTGGGAGTGGAAGCTGGAGCAGGAGAGACGCGACATGATCTCTGCGATTGCCCATGATTTGCGGACGCCGCTGACGATCATTCAAGGTCATGTAGATAATTTAATCGAGAGCGATGCACGCCGTCCCGAACGGCTGGAGAAGTACTTGTTAACCATTCAGAACAGTACGCAGCGTGCGGACAAAATGCTGACGGAATTGCTGTTCCTGAATAAAATCGACACGCCTGATTTTGTCCTCCAGTATACGAGAGCGGATTTACTCACCTTCTGTGAGCGGAAAAAAGATGAATACGCATTGTTATGCCGTGAGAAGTGGATTGCTTTTGACTTCTCTTATTTGAATAGGCGATGCGACCAAGAACAGCAGTTTCTTCTGGATACATCACGGTTGGAGCAAGTATTCGATAACGTGATTACCAATAGCTTACGATTTACGCCAGCGGAGGGAAGGATCGAGTGGACGGTCATCGTAGAGGAGACGCAGATTACCTTTGACATGAAGGATACGGGGAAGGGGTTCAGCGCTCTTGATTTGCGGCGGATGTTCGATAAATTCTACTCGGGCGATCCATCTAGATCTCTAGACAAAGGTCATTCCGGGCTTGGATTGTATACAGCACAGTTGCTCATTGCAAAGCACGGAGGGCGTATCGAAGCAGGAAACCGTGTCGAAGGCGGCGCACGGGTGATCATTACGGTGCCATGTAAAAAAGCCTGAAGAAACTCATCATACGAGTCTTCAGGCTTTTTGCTGCAATAATTCGATAAATTTATGGAACGCGCTTGTCTTGAAATGATCCCGTCGATAGATGAACTGTACGGTCACATGGCGGTAATGATCGGGAAGGGGATGGACCTGCACCGAGTCCGCAACCGCAAGGGCCTTCCGTGCTAGAGGAAACGGCCGGGCGGCTGCAAGTAAACGCAGCCTCGTTGAACGATCTTTCGGCAGCAATTGTCTACGAGGGTAAATTGAGAGTGCTAGTATTGCCGGGGATGGCAGCAGACATTCTCAAGCAGGAGAGTTCCTTGTCTTTAACCAGTATATTGTCACCGGAGACGGTACAAGGAGCATACTTCACCAATTTGTTGAGCCGGTTACGTTGGAGCTTAACACTTACCCTGAGGCGAATAGAAATTTGCTCGGTAGCTATTATCTGCGGATTCCGGAAATATGGAGTATGCGGGCGGTTCCTGGCTGAAGGGCAGGGTGGCTCTGCGCACCGAACACTTCGGCGCATATGCCGTGCTGGAATACAACAAATCGTATGACGATGTTCCTTCTGGACATTGGGCGTCGGCGGTTGTTCAAGAGCTGTCGGCCAAACATCTGATTCAAGGTGTCGGACTTCGGAATTTCGAGCCAAACCGGTCAGTGACCCGTGCAGAATTTACGGCTATGCTAGCCCGCTTGCTAGGACTTGATGGGAAATCATCTACTATATTTGCGGATGTATCTGCGGATCAGTGGTATGCGGAGGAAGTGGCGCAGGCTGTAGAGGCGGGATAGTCCATGGGGTGAGTGAGACTCGCTTCGCTCTAAGAGCCCTTATTTCCTGCCAAGAGATGGCGGTCATGGTGATGCGAGCCTACGAGTATGTCGGCGGGAAAAAGGTGGAACCAAAGCCGGTAATCCAATTCGGTGACTTGAGTGCGGCTGCATCATGGGCCCTTGATTCGATAATTGCCGGCCAAGTCCTTGGATTCGTCCAGGGCCGGAGTGACCGGCAATTCGATCCGAGAGGCTCAGCAACCCGAGGCGAAAGCGCAATGGTTCTGCACAATCTACTTGCAATCAAGAATGAAAAGTAAGAATTCGAAGCCAGGGCTTTGGGACGGTTCAGTAGAACCATTCTAAAGCCCTTTTGCGTTTTTAGAAATCTCCGAAAATCTAAACGTATGAATCTATTTGTATAATGATTACTCCAATTGTAGTGACGTTTCATTTCTACTACGTTTGTAAATAATGGGGAAGGAGAGGTAGGGGATTAAGTGATGCAAGCGCATATGGATATTGTGTTTCGAACTTTAGTTGCTATGATCATGCTGCTGCTGATAGCTAAAATACTGGGTAAACAAACGATTTCAAGTTTGACGTTTCTCGATTTCGTGACAGGCATTATATTGGGATCGCTTGCGGCGAACCTGGCATTTAATAAAGATCTGAAATCGTCATATATGATCGTGGCTCTCATTGTTATAGCCGCTACATCTTTTCTGCTATCTGTCATCGCTATAAAGAGTCGCAGAATGAGAAGCTGGATATCGGGTTCACCCACGGTGCTTATAGAAAACGGGAAAATTCTGGATGGGAATATGAAAAAGGTGAGGTATTCGTTGGATTCCTTGGATCAGGCACTGAGGGAGAAAGAAATTTTTAATCTAGAGGTAGTGGAATACGCTGTGCTAGAAGATAACGGAATGGTATCTGTCTTAAAGAAACAAGAGTACCAATATGTTACCAGAAAAGATCTGAAGCTTCTTTCGGTCCCTCAGAGCTTTCCCGTTGAGTTAATTATGGATGGCATACNNAATGGCCTGACCAAAGAATGGCTGGAAAACGAATTAAGACGTAAGGGGAAACGCATCTCCGACGTATTTTACGGGGTAAGAGGAACGCAGCATCAGCTTGTTTTTGATTATTATGAAGACGGGATAAGAAAACCTATTGATAAAGAATAGCATTCATTCATATTGGAGATTGACGGATCGCTGAGGAGCGCTCTATAATGTTTATATAATTATTAATTGATTAATAAAAATATAAACATTGAAGGGCGGTATTTATTCATGGCAGAGCGCGTAATTCTTAATACAGACATTCGCAAAGGGTCGATTAATAGAAATATTTACGGACATTTCTCTGAGCATCTAGGACGTTGTATTTATGAAGGAATTTGGGTCGGAGAAGATTCACCGATTCCTAACACCAACGGTATTCGTAATGATGTTGTGAAAGCGCTTAAAGAAATCCAGATTCCAGTTCTTCGCTGGCCGGGCGGATGTTTCGCGGATGAATATCATTGGAAAGATGGTATTGGAGATCGTCAAGGTCGTAAACGTATGATCAACACTCACTGGGGCGGTATGGTTGAGAACAATCATTTTGGTACACATGAGTTTATGGAATTATGTGAGATGCTGGAATGTGAGCCTTATATCAACGGTAATGTGGGAAGTGGTACGGTTCAAGAGATGTCCGAATGGGTGGAGTATTTAACCTTTGGAGGCGTTTCTCCAATGTCTGAACTTCGCCAGCACAATGGGAAGCAAGAACCATGGGCTGTGACTTATTTTGGCGTAGGTAATGAGAACTGGGGCTGTGGCGGAAATATGCGTCCAGAATATTATGCAGATCTTTATCGCCAATATCAGACGTATGTTCGTAATTACGGAGACAATCGTATTCACCGGATTGCTTGTGGTCCTAACGTGGATGATTATCACTGGATGGAGGTTCTGATGCGTGAAGTTACACGCTTTATGGACTCGATTACCCTTCATTATTATACGATTCCTGGTCCAACTTGGGAGAATAAAGGTGTAGCGACAGGCTTTGAAACGGGTGAATGGTTTAGTACATTAGAGAAGGCCCTTCGTATGGATGAGCTGATTACTAAACATAGCGTTATTATGGACAAATATGATCCAGATAAAAGAGTAGGCCTTATCGTTGACGAGTGGGGAACTTGGTATGATGTTGAGCCGGGAACGAATCCTGGATTCTTGTATCAACAGAATTCGATTCGAGATGCACTAGTAGCTGGCGTGTCACTGAATATTTTCCATAAACACAGTGACCGGGTACGGATGGCAAATATTGCGCAGACCATTAACGTGCTTCAAGCGGTTATTTTGACCGAAGGGGAAAAAATGGTGCTAACCCCGACGTACCATGTATTCAATATGTTTAAAGTCCATCAGGATGCTGAGTTGTTGGATTTAACAATCAATAGTGGGATTTACAGCTTTGATGGTCGCGAGATTCCTGAAGTATCTGCTTCAGCTTCCGTAACAGACGCTGGAATCATCCATGTCAGCCTGTGCAACTTGAACCACGCGGCATCGGCTACTATCCCCCTCGAGCTTCGCGGTCTTTCTGGGCAGAAGGTTGAAGTGACTGGCACAACGCTGGCAGGTGACAAGATAGATGCCCACAATACCTTCATTCAGCCAGATGCGGTAGTACCGCAAGCCTTTACTGCCTTTACACTTGAGGGTGATCTTCTTAATGTAGAACTGCCTCCAATGTCAGTAACGGTGCTAGAGATTACGCCAAAGGCATAAGGTGGTGTTATCATGTCAACAACATCTGCATGCAAGGGATGTCGAGACGATTATAAGGTTACCGAAGCACAGATAGACCGTATATTGTCATCATCCATGTTTAAGTCAGAGCTTTGTGTTCCAGATGAAGTTTACGCTGAACGGATTTCTCTTTGCGGGACTTGTCCTAAGCTGCATGACGGCGTAACTTGCGTCGCTTGCGGCTGCATTATACCCGTTGTAGCTAAGCTTAAGGAACGTGGCTGTCCACTGCCTGGTGGCGGTTTATGGAGACCTTTTATTTAAGGTGAAATAAGGTAAGATAAGAGCCGCATTCGACTCTCCAATAGGAGATGAATGCGGCTTTATTCATGAAATATAAGAAAGTATAAGTTTCACGCTATAGTTTAGGTCTTATATTTTTCAAGAAACGGTTATCGTCTTTAAAAGACGATAACGTCGTTTCTTCTTAGGTATCTGTGTAGAACAGCTCAACGATTAGATCGTCATTATAGTTGCCAAAGCCTTTGCCAAAAAGGGTTATGCCTCCAATATGCTCGGCCTCTTCATCGACGGAAAGCTTGAAGGTCCATTGCTTGTTGCGGATGTTCACTTGATCCAGCGTAACGTCGGACAGTTTCAAACCATCCATAAATGTGCCTTTAGGTGTAATGCGCAGCTGTTTAAGTAGGCCGTATTGGTTCGTGAGTGCTGGCCACCAAGCCGGCGTGTATTTGCCACGTCTATCTCCGTAGTCACCGGGACTTGTCCAGAATCCAAGCTGCACTCTGTTCAGTGTGAAAGTGATATCTGAAGGCCAATTATTATTAATGGAAGGTGCTTCGGAAGCAATTTCCATCGTAATGATTAGCTCCTCTGGCTGTTGACTGGAGAGAAGGAAGTTAGGGATTTTATATTCGATATATCCTTTGCCGAACCAGAGAATGCCGGCATTTATACGCTCAAGATCCCAGAAATAACGGGGATCATCAAAGCTGCCAATCACTTGCTCCGTAGTTGCAAGACCGCAGGTTGGTTCGATCAGGAAGTCGGAATAATGTCCCACAGGAATTTCCTTGCGGTAGCTTTTGCGCTCATTGATTTGTCTGCCTGGAAAGGTGATTTCTGCACTTTCAGCAGCTAGTGTTCAGATCTTTTGCAGACCACTTCGTCCAGGCGCCATATGTGTCTGGATAAGTCCTGCAGCTTCCAGCTTGCGCACATGCATAGTCATAATGGCGCTGCTCAAATTTACCGCTGCGGCCAATTCCTTGACATTCATTGGATTCTCGGCAAGCAATCGTAATAGGTGTAGACGCACTGAGCTGGCTAAAGCTTCGTAGACGGGAAGGGATTCCTCCGACAGATCAAGTTTCATAGATGGCCTCCAATTTAAATTTATAGGCTACTCGATTAAGGGATTTATTAATAACAAAGATTGAATTATCGTTTATTCAAGACGTATAGTTAATGATTATATTATTTAAATGCTTATTTTACAATACGAAGGTGAGAGATTTTCTGAACGGTTAATCACATCGAGAGAGGTGTTCGAGAAAAAAAGAACGAAGCCTAAGGCTCCGCTCTCTTTCCAATTGATGATTCTCTTAATTTACATTCGAGAAGCCCTCACCAGAGAATTGGAACGAAGCTAATCCAGTTGTTTATCGAAGCAGCACCGAAGAAAGTTGTCGTTGCATCAGTAAGCTGCTTAGGGTTTAACCACATAGATACTGTATAGGTATTGCTGTCAATTAATCCATTAGGCAACCGGATACCGGAAACACCGTTAAACACTTCGGCTTGATCAGCGATACCGTTGCCGTATGTGATGTTGCCTACTGTTGGAGCATCCCTTTTCTTATAATGGAAGATCACGTCGTCTGAACAGCGCTACCCCTAAGGCAAAAGCGAGGATACCGATCAACAGTAACCAACTGGAGACCTGGATCACCTCCACGTTTCCTTGAACGATTTTACCGGGCTGATAGAAGGAGAATAGGGTCAGATAACGTAACCCCTCTAGCTTATCGCTTATTTTACCGAGCAGATCCAGAGTAAAGAATCCGAAAGTGATGGCGCCGGAAATTCCAAGCGCTTTTTTCTCATCATTACATACTGAGGATACGAGAAAGGCAATTCCCCCAACCGCAAAAAACAATAAAAAGGCCACGGTATTCAGCTGAGTAAATCGGCCGATGTTAAATTCATATTCACTGCCCAGGAACCATGCTTTACCTAAGAATCCAGCTAGTGTGGTTACAGTCATAATCAGAAATAAAGCTGTTGTGAGTACAAGCGCCTGCGTGGTGGCTACTTTTCTACGCGTTGTTGGTGCTATTAGTAAATATGCCATTGATCCGCGATCCACGAGCCGAGCCATGAGCTGCGTCGACATTTGTACACACACGATAGATAGAATCAGTACCAAAATAAGTCCGTAATATTCTCCTGAGATAAAAGCTTCAGCACTGGTGAATCCGCTGTTCAACCCAAAGGCTCTACCCACGCCTTCCGGCATAGCTTTAATGAGGTCATCAATCGCTTGTGTGCTCCCTGCAATCCCCGGATAAAGCCAGATCATAAACAGAATATAGAAGGCAGAACCGAAGGCATAATTCATAATTCCTTTCAGGTTCACTCTCATCATTTCCTTATAGAGCGGAAGATTCATTGTACGGCCCCCTCACGGTCATAATAGTCCATGAAAATGTCCTCTAGATTCTGCGTGAACACATCCATGCTGCGGATATTATATTTTCCGGTTTCCTGGATGAATCGATCGTAATTGCCCTGAACGGCAATGCGGACCATATTCCCTTCACGGGCTTCCACTTGCAGGCCGGAAGCGGCAAAATGTTCTGCATCTGTACTATTCGCGAAAACAACCTCAAACAGCTTCCGTTGCATCGATTGTAGTTCATGGATATCTTTTACAGTGATGATACGTCCGTCTTTAATGATCGCTGCACGGTCACAGGTGCGTTCAATTTCTTGAAAGCTGTGAGAGGACATTAGAAAGGTGGTTCCGGCTGATTTTTCCTCCAAAACGAGATCTATAAATACCTTTTGCATAAGTGGGTCGAGACCCGAGGTGGGCTCATCCAGAATAATGACTTCAGGATTATGCATGAAAGCTGCGACAATGCCGACTTTTTGCTTCATTCCCTTTGACATTTTTCGGATCGGTGTTGCGGCATCAAATTGCAGTCGTTCAATCAGGCGGTCACGTTTGGTAGTGTTCTTCATCCCTTGCATACCAGACATGAATTTAAGAAAGGAAATGCCTGTCATCCCGTCAAAAAAGTTGATTTCACCGGGTAGATAGCCGATATGCTTCTGGACCGTGCCCTGTGCTTTCCATACATCAAGTCCATGAATGCTCGCATAACCTTGGTCCGGTATCATAAATCCCATGATATGTCTTATGGTCGTTGATTTACCTGCGCCGTTAGGCCCCAGAAATCCAAACACCTCGCCTTTATTTACGGTAAACGTTACATCTTCGATTCCTTTGCCATTCGAAAAACGTTTGGTTAAGCCTTCAACTACAAGCATGCCGCCACCCCCGCTGCAAAATAATGAACTATTATTAATTGGATATTTCATATGTTATATTATTCCTAGTGATTAACGAAGTCAATGAAATTATGAAATAATTGATTATAAATATTTCATTAAGTTAAGGGTGGATAGCATGAACGGATTTGAGAAAAGAGCAGCTCAGATAAAACTCAAAATTATGAAGACTACCATGGATATGCTCAAGAACTGGGAGCCCAAACGCCTCCGGATCAAAGACATTGCGAAAGAAGCAGGAGTCTCGCAGGTGACGATTTATAATTATTTTGGCAGCAAGGAAGCACTGCTTAGTGAGTCCTTTAAGGATTTTGTAGAGAAGGCCATTCGCGAATTTGAAGATTACATTAATGGAGAGCATTCTCTAAAAGAGATTATTGAATACATTATGACTATGGAAAGAGAAACCTACAGTTCATTGTCTCCCGCGACTGTGAAGGAGCTTATGGTTGAGGACCAGGAAATGTTTCGTTATATTGAAGAACGGTATGCGAACGACGTTTTACCGCTGATGATCAAGATGGTGGAGGATGGCAAAGCGCGAGGAGAAATCTCAAATAAAGTGTCCACCAAAGGGATTCTTTCATTTATAGGAATGTACATGCGAAGTTCGGGGGAAATGCTAGATGAAGCCAGCAAACAAGAAGATATAAAAGTCTTCCTGGAGGAAGCCATCCATCTCTTCTTCTATGGTATTTGCGGGCGGGAGCAGGAGTAGCACGAGCTATTAGAGCCTGGTCCCTAATTCATCATGGGAAAAGCGGATTTCCCGTCATCCCTACCCACAGCTCGGATTGTTCAAGCTGTGCTGCGAGCTGTAGCAGTAAATCTTCCCGGCCTTTCGCAGCCATTACCTGTACCCCCATCGGTAGCCCATCTCGTGACATATGGACGGGAACACTCATTGCCGGCTGGCCCGTCAAATTGGCGAGCTGGGTGAATGGCGTATAGGTTAGGCTTGGTTCAAACATAGCGTAAATCATTCGCTGTTGTTCCTCTTTCGGCAATTCACTTACATGTAATAGATTCGCTATCTCTTCAGATTTATGAGTTAACTCGCCAATTTTGGGAGCAGAGTCTGCATTAGTTGGCGTGATATATAGATCGTATCGATTAAGTAGACCTGCCATTTGAGCGGCTGCGATATCCCATTCATCCAGACTATGCACAAATTCAGCCGCAGAGACTTTTCTTCCGGCTTCCCCGAGGACCCAAGTGACGATATCTACTTCACTGGCAGTAATGGAACGTCCCATCATTTTTTCCAGCGATACGAACATCGCTGCCACTTCCCCAGTATTCATCAAATAGTAATTCTCCATCAGCCTTACACCATTAACTGGACTCAGCTTTTCTTCAACTTCATAACCCTCAGCTTCGAGCCATCGTACAGTCTTGAGCACAGCAATCACTGCTTCGTTAGTTACAGGAGTGCCTACTGGGGAAGCCGTAGTGAACGCTATGCGTAGTTTTCGCTGTGCAGGCTTGAATAGATCGTCCAGATAGACGCCCGGATATAGGGGTGTCTGAAAAGCGGCGTCTGGCTGCACGACCTGCAGTAGATCCAGCATAGCGGCACTATCGCGTACGGACCTCGTCAACGCAAAATCAATAGAAGCACCTTGCCATTGACGGCCTACACCTGGTCCTACTGGGGTACGTCCACGGGTTGGCTTCAGCCCGAACAAGCCAGTGAACGAGGCAGGGATGCGGATCGAGCCGCCGCCATCACTGGCTCCCGCTGCCGGAACAATACCAGAAGCCACCGCCGCAGCTGCGCCACCACTCGAACCACCAGGGGAATATTCGGGATTCCACGGATTACGTGCTGGGCCGTGGAGGACGTTCTCGGTAATATTTTTGAGGCCGAATTCTGGGGTATTCGTATGTCCAAGCGGAATAAAACCGCCGCTTCTGATTCGTGCTACGTAGTTCGAGTCGCGTCTAGCAATATTGTCTTTCATTAGCAAGGCACCCGAAGTAAGAGGTTCTCCAGCGATAGCTTGGGAGATATCCTTGAGCAGAAAAGGAACGCCCGCAAATGGGCGAGAGCTATCTTGAGCAGGCATCTCGTCAGCTTCCCTAAGGGCAGCTTCTCTACGAGTGCGTACGACCGCATTAAGGACTGGATTGACTTCATCGAGCCGAGCGAAGGCGGCTTCGACAAGCTCACGAGGTGAGACTTCGCGTGCTTTGACAAGCGCAGCTAGTCCTAAAGCGTCATATGTAGAATAAGAAAAGGACATGATAGATAACCTCTTTCGAATAGGAATGAATAGCCTGTCTCTTTTGTATTATACATCTAGCTAGTAATTTTCTGAAAATGGATACCTGACATCTATCGATTCTTTTTTATGCCTGATTAGGCTATACTAAGTGTTAAATGATCTTATGGGGTGTGCTGATGAAAGAAGATAAATATCAGAATGTTGATGGTCTAATGGAAGCATTCCAGCAATTTGCGAAGATGAACTGGCGAAAAACTACGATGTGGGGATTGAAGCCAAGCGAGGTGCGAATGCTGGTTTCTTTAAAGCTTTGCATTGAACGTGAAGGGAAGAAGGGCCAGACCGTCTCGGATATTAGCAAGAATCTTAAAGTTACTTCTCCTACGGTTACACAAATGGTCAATAGCCTAATTGCACAAGGATATGTAGTTCGTACTGCCGATGCACAGGATCGGAGAATTAGTGAAATCACGCTTACTGAAAAAGGAGAGCATCTGGCCGAAATGGCTGTTGCGAAATCCCGAAAAACCTTTAAAGGAATGATTGATTATCTGGGCAAGGAGCAAACCGATACATTAATGGAGCTGTTAAACGGAGTTTACGATTATTTCGAAGAATTGAACGATCAGCAAAGTGAAACCTAGTTCTTCATATAAAAAAGAGATGTCGCACAGCCTAAGCTGTTTACGGACATCTCTAATGGAAGGTTATTTGTGATTAATGTGTAGCAGGTACAGACTTTTCAAGGTTTTTGCTTCCGCTTTTTCCCTCTGCGGTTACCTCCATTTTTTTCTCACCACTACGTAACGGAATCTCTTTAAGGAACACTACAAGCAGTGCTGCGATAAGTAGCAGCGCCGTACCGCTTAAGAATACAACTGTCAGGGAATCGCTTAGTGCGTTCCGCAGCATCTCAATCAATTGATTGAAGAGGGGCTGGATTTGCTCTGGCAGTGTTGCATGTAGTTCTTTCAGCTTAGGCTGATCTAGCAGCATTTGCGGGTTCATAAATGCGGAAAGCTGTTTAGATGACTCAGGATCAAGTTTAGATAAATCCGGACCTTTGCCTGAGGATACGGCGGCCTCTAATTTTTTCGTTAATGTGGAGTTCATGATAGTACCCATAACAGCAATCCCTATGGTTCCACCTAAATTACGGAACAAAGTATTTGTAGCAGTAGCAACACCTAGCAGGGAAGGGGCAACGGCATTTTGTACAGTTAAGGTAAATACAGGCATCGATAGTCCTAATCCAATACCGAAGACAATCATGCTGACTACGGCCATAGCAATGTTGCTCATAAAGGCCATTATGATCATAGCTGCAACCATAAATGGCATACCAATCAGGGCATAACGTTTGTATTTACCTGATTTGGAGATCCATCTTCCCACAAGCGTACTAAGTACAATCATTGCTAGTGACATCGGCATATTAATGAATCCGGAGTTGGTTGGGGAGACACCTTCTACACCTTGGACAAAAAATGGCAGATAGATCATTGCGCCCATCATACCGGCATTCATCAAGAAGCCGACAACCATTGAAATGGTTACGATGGAATTCTTAAATAAGGATAATGGTAATACTGGGCTTTTAGCTTTTCGTTCAATTAGAATCAAAATGATGACTCCCAGAATAGATGCCCCGAACAAGCTGAGAATTTCTGGAGAACCCCAGTCATATTTTGTTCCCGCCCATGAAAATCCGAGCAAGAGTGCAACAATGGTAAGGGAAAGGAAAATGGAGCCTAAATAGTCGATGGATTCAGAGGTGGAGCGTGCAGTTTTAGGGAACATTCTCCAAATCATAAAGAAAGCCACGATACCGAAAGGTAGGAAGATCCAGAAGATCCATTTCCAGGCCATGTGATCCACCATGAAGCCGCCAAGGGTAGGACCAATTACGCTAGAGAAACCAAATATGGCCATCATAATTCCAGTCCACTTGGCTCTCTCTCTAGGAGCGAACAAATCACCTACAGCGGTTACGGTAGCCGACATTAAAATCCCGCCGCCTAGACCTTGAATCCCGCGATAAGTGATCATTTGAAAAATATTGGTCGACAATCCGGACAGGAAAGCCCCTATAATAAAAATAATGATCCCTGTTAAGAGGAATGGCTTTCTCCCATAAATATCGGATAATTTACCGACAAGTACGGTAGCGATTGTAGAGGTGAGCATATAGATGGTGATTACCCAGGTATAATGTTCAATTCCTCCAAGCATCGCAATAATTCTGGGCATTGCAGTGCCCACAATCGTCTGGTTGATTGCTGCGAAAAACATAGCCGCCATTAAAGCAAT
This sequence comes from Paenibacillus sp. UBA6285, assembly GCA_002438345.1. Taxonomy (GTDB): domain Bacteria; phylum Bacillota; class Bacilli; order Paenibacillales; family Paenibacillaceae; genus Paenibacillus_AQ. The sequence continues at coordinate 64,381 of DJUJ01000098.1, read as the reverse complement.
CATAATTGTAACTTTCTTTTTCTGAGTGAGATGCTCCAGAGCTATTCCTCTCCTTTAACTTCTATATATTGTAGTTTGGGAATTCACGTCTTAATAATTAGGTAGCCAAACTATCATTTATGTATAATACACAAATCCATCATTTATCACAATAGTTTAATTATTAAATTTTTATCTAATAAGAATGTGATTTGGACTTGATTTTTTGCAAATAGGTAAGTAATCTAATTAGATTGAGTTAAATTGGAGGTGCCCTATGGATACTCAAAATAGTCAAGAGCAGAAGCTAATCATAGCCTTTGAAAATATTAAACGTTTGACCGCTCGTCCGTCCTCGAAGGAAGCTATTTCGTATAGAGAATTTATGATGATGTATGTCATAAACAATTTGATGAAGCGAAAGAAGCTTTCAGACGAAGTTGAAGAGCAGCAGGGAGTCATGATTTCCAGATTAAGCGACCTGCTCCAAATTAGCAGACCTACTGCGACACAAATGGTTAACAGTTTGGAGGAGAAGGGTTACGTGGTGCGAACAACGTCCGATACAGATCGGCGAGTTGTATATATTGGTCTGACGAATAAAGGGGAGCAGATTTATGATACACAGATGGCTACTTTTTCTGGTATTCTAAGTGAAGTCACGGAAAAGGTAGGTAAGAAAGAGATCGACCAGTTGATTTTTCTGTGTGATCGTTTTCAAGAAGCGGTGCATGAAGTTAGAAGCCGCCAGTTTTTTACTCCATCTGATGAAGATCCGCTCGTGATGGATTCCGTATAGCAACCATTACAAAAAGATATTTCGGTGCTTCTGACCGGAACGTCTTTTTTCTGCATCCAGAGCAAGGAGGAAATACAATCAGGACATTAGCGATTAGTGACATTCACGGAAGTTATTCTGAATTCAACGCATTGTTAAAAAAAGTGAACTATCGTCCATCCGAAGACAAGCTCATTCTGATGGGAGATTATGTGGATAGAGGTCTCAATAGTAAAGGTGTTGTGGATCAAGTCATGACCCTGAAGCGGGAATGGGACGTTACTGTTCTAAAAGGCAATCACGATAAAATGGCATATGATGCGCTCACCAGCGAAGATGATAAACTGGATACACATTGGCTGAGCAACGGCGGTTTGTATACATTGTTGAGCTATTGTGACACGGATTCTGACTTTTTTAAAGAGGGTTTTGGCTGGAAGGATTATATGTTGCTGAAAGAAGATATTAGAAAGAAATACAAACATCATTTGGATTTTCTAAGTTCATTGCCGCTTTATCATGAGACAGAAGAGCATATTTTTGTTCACGCAGGCATTAATCCATTAGTAGAGAATTGGAAGCAGCAGAAGCCGTATGATTTTATTTGGATCAGAGAAGCATTTTATACGAATCCAGTAGTTAGCACTAATAAAACGGTTATTTTCGGTCATACTTCGACGATGGATCTACATGATTCGGAAGAAATCTGGTTTAGTCCGCAGGGGGATAAAATTGGGGTGGACGGTGGATGCGCATACGGTCAACGTATGAACTGCTTGGAGATTTCTGGAGGGCAATACATCACACATTTTGTTCGGAATGGGGAGAAGCCTTGAGCTGTCTCCTTTTTTGCGTTAGTCATGAAATGAACTTAAGAAAATGTAGAATAGCACTGTATAAAACGCAAACTACGTATAAAATAAAGATAGTAGGGGGTGTAATAGGTGAATGCAAATAACAAATATCATATCCTCATGCAAGGGACCATCAGCAAAAATGTGAGCGAAACCTGTAAGGAGTTTGGCATTTCCCGGACGATCTATTATCAGTGGTGTAAAGCTTACCAAAAACAGGGTATGGATGGACTTGCGGAGAAGGACCGAAAACCGGTAATGCCTAATAAAGTAGATAAGCGAACGGAAAGATTGATCTTAAAATATGTTGCCAAGTTCCCTGAAGATGGGCCTAAACGAATCTTTTATGAACTGCAGGATGAGGGTGTGCAAATAGGGGAGTCAGGTATTTATAATGTGCTGCGTCGAAACGGACTTAGTAAGAGAGTAGAGCGTGAGGCTTACACCAAAGAAGTCAAAGCAAAGAAGGGCTACGGGGCACAATCCACTAAAACCAATGGGGGTAAAGAGAGACAGAAACCTCTAGACTATAAGATGAAGAATCCGGAAAATGCTCACCCCGGTTATATGTGCCAACAGAGTATTAGCTATATGGGCGTGTTCCCAAGGGTAGGGAAAGTGTATCAATACGTGATCTACGATGCCTATTCTAGATTAAGCTTAGTTAAGCTTTATAATCGGAAGTATACCATTCATTTTATCGATTTTATGCATCTGAAGGTCATCCCATTGATGAAGACATTAGAATTTCAAATCGACAATCTGGTTACGAACAAGAGTCGCGAATTTACTACAAACTGGGATAGAGGTAAACATAAATACAGCGATTTTTTACATAAGAACAACATTAATCAAGTAGCCATAACTGCAGACCAGACAGAGATATTTCGGCCTTTACAGCAATTTGTTGCGGTGTTGACGAAAGAATTTTACCAGCAGGCTTGGGTGGATGATACGATAGATTCCTTTGATACTTTAGAAAAGCGCTTACATGAATATTTGAGGACCTATAACTTCAGCAGGGTAATAACAGACGGACCTAATCAAGGTAAAATACCATCCGATGTCGCACTTGAGTATACCGGTCAGCATGAGACCTTGCCATTATGGTTATTTACAAGGAGATAACGGATGATGACTAATGTGAAGTATGAAGACAGGATAGGTATCATCGGTGCAGGGATTTCTGGGGTTACAGCTGCCTATCAGCTAGCGAAAAAAGGATATACCCATATTACTCTCCTTGAGAAGTCGGACCGAGTAGGTGGCAAATGTCATTCGATTGAATACAAAGGGAAAACCTATGAAATGGNNCTTGCCAACTTATAAACATACGATAGAACTCATGAGAGAGTACGATCTTATGGATAAGGGGCCACTCTTAGAACGGGGATTTTTTGATACAACTGGGCGGAAGACTTCACAGATTCCTATGTAACAGATTCAGGTGTTTGCACAAGAATTCAAACGGTTGCCGGATATTTTGAAGCGTTATAAGTCACTTCAAAAACCGGGTTTTCTCCACTTGCCACCAGATCTATGTCAGCCTTTTTCAGAGTGGTGTGCAGAGAATGAGCTGTCTGTCCTTGGACAGGTTTACATGCATTACTTCAATACCTTTGGTTTCGGTAGTATCCATGATGTGCCTGCTGCATATGTGTTGAAATTTCTAACTTACGATAATCTATTATCCTTTATTGAGATCACTCACATAA
>DJUJ01000098.1:60697-61017 GCA_002438345.1 Paenibacillus sp. UBA6285 | reverse complement strand
TCACTGAACTCATTAGAAGAATGGCCGACCAAGTAGAGGATCTGCGTCTGACTTGTGAAGTGCTTCATATGGAGCAAGAGATAAACGGTCAGGTTCGGGTGGAAACGAGCCAGGATATCTTTTATTTTGACAAGGTTATTTATACAGCTTCCTTAGAGCATCTAGGCGATATGGTTCACTTATCATCGGAGGACAGAACATTATTAGAGTGCATTACCTATGAACAGTTTCGGGTATATGCCTACAGAGTGAAAGGGTTACCGGAGCTTTCCGGATATATCCCCTGCAACATGAATCCTGAACGCAAGGGACATATGATG
>DJUJ01000098.1:53008-60674 GCA_002438345.1 Paenibacillus sp. UBA6285 | reverse complement strand
TAGCGGAGAATGATGAAATGACTGATCTAGAGATGCGGGAAAAGGTAGAAAATAAACTTCGCGAGCTTGGCGGCGAGAACATTCGTCTGTATATGATGAAGCGCTGGAAGCAGTTCCCTCATGTAGATTCTAATGCGATCCGTGAAGGCTTTTATGAACGGCTTGATCAGATGCAGGGGAGAGATAAGATCTATTATGCTGGAGAAATCATGAATTTTCCTACACTGGAGAACTGCATCGTATATTCGAAATACTNNAAAGTATATATTTGGGGCCCCCCGCAAAGTACCTGAGTATACATCGAAGCAAAACTCCACTTTGTGGGGATATTTTACGTTCAAGTTAGGTTTACAGTGTGTAGTTCTGCAGACATATATTCTAATAGATTCCCCTATTTGGGGTAGGTCCCTTGATAATTTTCAGTACTATTGATGTGTAAACTCAACTCGAAATGAGACTATGAAAACCTTGATAAATCAACGTTTTGAGCGGTTTGATCGTTCGGAGTGGGATGGGATATATTGGACTCAAGACATAGCTTATATACAAAACTTTAAGGAGGAATAAATCATGTTTTTATTCGAATCGATTCCCTGGTACTCTGCTCTAATGTGGTTAGTGGTACTTGCAGGATTAATGATTTTCAATGAAATAGCTCGAAAGAGCAAGTGGTTTTCAATCATTCTGTTTATAGTTGTCCCTATTGTTCTTACCGTAGCGGTTTGGCCAAATACGGCAGGCGAAGGCTCCAGTACTGGAACATGGTTTCATTGGGTAAAAGTATATTCTGCCTTGGCAGGATGTATAGGGTTCATGGCGATCCGTTATGTTAAAGGTTGGGACAAGAACAAATATATATTAATGTTCCCGGCTATTATCCTTGCAGTTAACATTCTTGAAGCAGTTATCCGTGATTTCCAAGTGTACAGTTTGCAGGGCATGGTGGATGGCGTAATGATGGTAGGTGGTCCTTGGAACATTATGAACGGGATCGCAGGTATTTTGAACATTATTACGATTTCTGGTTGGATGGGTATTGTTATTAGTAAAGACAAGAGTAAGGATATGTTGTGGCCCGACCAGCTTTGGTTCTGGATCATTGCTTATGACATTTGGAACTTTGCCTATGTATATAACGCAGTTTCTGACCATTCCTTCTATGCAGGCGCAGCCCTTTTGATCTCTTGTACCATTCCAGCGTTCTTCTTCAAAAAAGGGGCGTGGCTGCAACACCGTGCACAAACTTTGGCAATTTGGATGATGTTTACGATGTCTTTCCCAGCGTTTGTTGGCGATTCAAAGTTCTCCGTACAATCTTCTCACAGCGAAACGGCACTTTGGGTTGTGAGTGCATTATCTTTAGCAGCTAATATTGCAGTGTTTGTCTATCACTTCTATAAAATTAACAAACACAAACGCAATCCGCTTAAAGTGGAAGTGTATACAGATTTAGCGGCTTATAAGACGATTGCTGAGAGTGCGAAATAATAGAGATATTATAATGATATTAAAAGAAAGAAGTTCAGCCTTGTTTGGTTTGGAACTTCTTTTTTTACGTAATTGTAAGGATCGTTCAAGGGTATAAACCTGCAAAAGTACATTTTTTAATGATACGAAGAGGGCTAGAGCATTAATTCCTGCAAATCTGCAGTTATTCTTGCTCCAGAATAAGCCTTCGAGCATAAGTGAAGATTTACCTGTACTTTTGCAGGCTTTCTCTAGTCCTGCGAAAGGTTTGGATGAATACTAGTGAAGACCCACATCCATAGGCTTCAAGTGAAGAGAATATGAATAAAAATGAGACTAACAATAAAACGTAGCGGTGTAGGTTTAATTTCAAATATTGATGGCATATCGGTTACTTTATTGCTCAGCATGATTTGTAATCCTCCTTAGGTTTCACCTGAGAATCGAGCATTCTGGAGCGCTATTCATAATACATAATTTCCCATAATATATCTCAGATTTTACCATATTCTTCAGTACTCGAGTTCACCATTATAAAAATCATATCTCCTCTCTAATCCTTCATACTTCCCTAGATTGACAGATGCAGGGGCACTGGCTATACTTGAAATGTTAAAATGCAAATCGGATAAAACGTTGATGAAAATGAAGTACGCCGGAGGATGGCTTGATCAGAGAACAGGTTCCTTTACGAAATCATTTCGTAATGGCTGTGAGAACCTTGAAGACAGGCCGGTGGAAAGCTAATTTCGGAGTGTGAGATCACAAGCTCACCGGGGGCACCCGTTATCAGCCGCGACAAGGCGATCGCCCTTTAACTTTCCCGTAAATCGGGTCAAGGCGATAACCAGGGTGGTACCGCGATATTAATCGTCCCTGAATTATTCAGGGGCGTTTTTTTGTTTTTGTTTTTTAGCATTTTGTAAATTCCGGCTTAGGTGCCGAATTAATGATGAGACGGGAGCTGTAAACAATGAAGGCAAGTGAAATTCGTTCCAAATGGCTTAAGTTTTTTGAAAGTAAAGGTCACAAGATTGAACCTAGTGCGTCCCTCGTACCGCATAACGATCCCTCGCTGCTGTGGATCAATGCAGGTATGGCACCGCTGAAAGCATACTTCGATGGTCGTGAGATTCCTGAGAATCCGCGCCTGACGAACTCGCAGAAATGTATTCGTACCAATGATATCGAGAATGTAGGGAAGACACGCCGTCACCATACTTTCTTCGAAATGTTAGGTAACTTCTCTATCGGCGATTATTTCAAAGAAGAAGCTATCATATGGGCTTGGGAATTCTTGACTGGCAAGGAGTGGATCGGATTCGATCCAGAACGTATCTCCGTGACTGTGTACGCTGAGGATGAAGAAGCTTTCAAACTGTGGAATGAAAAAGTAGGATTGCCAGCAGAGCGCATCATTAAGCTGGGAGATGAGAACTTTTGGGATATCGGCGAAGGCCCTTGTGGTCCTTGCTCGGAAATCTTTTATGACCGCGGCGAAGCATACGGCAGCGACATGAGCGACCCAGAAATGTATCCAGGTGGAGAAAACGAACGTTGGCTTGAAGTATGGAACCTTGTGTTCTCACAGTTCAACCATAACAAGGATGGCAGCTATACACCGCTTCCGAATAAGAACATTGATACCGGTGCTGGATTGGAGCGTTTTGCTTCTATTCTGCAAGATGTGGATTCCAACTTTGATACCGATTTGTTCCAACCCATTATCCAAAAGACAGCTGAGCTTGCTGGTGTAACTTATAAAGATAACGTTGAGCAGGATATCGCTCTTAAAGTTATCGCTGACCATGTACGTACCGTAACTTTTGCAGTAGGTGATGGAGTACTTCCTTCTAATGAAGGTCGCGGTTATATTATCCGCCGTTTGCTTCGTCGTGCAGTTCGTTACGGAAAGACCTTGGGTCTGGATCGTCCATTCCTGCATGAGCTGACTGAAACCGTTGGCGAGATTATGGGTGTGTATTATCCATCCGTTGTCGAGAACCGTGAATATATCGCAAAGATTATCCGTACAGAAGAAGAACGTTTCCACGAGACATTGTCTGATGGTTTGGCTATTTTGGGTGAGATCAGCACTAAAGCAAAGGCAGATGGCCTTAGCACGATTGCTGGTGCCGATGCATTTAAGCTATATGATACTTACGGATTCCCGTTTGACCTGACCGAAGATTTTGCTGCGGAGCAAGGATTGACAGTAGACCGTGAAGGCTTCGATGTCGCCATGCAAGAACAGCGTGACCGTGCAAGAGCTGCACGTCATGATGGTGGCAGTATGAAGATTCAGGGAGGCGCATTAGCTGATCTGACGGTTAAAAGTGAATTTGTTGGATATAATGACTCGGTAACAGAGTCGAAAATTATGGCTATTGTTGTGGGTGACGAACTGGTGGATACTGCTGGTGAAGGCGTAGAGTGCCAAGTCATTCTTGAGGCAACTCCCTTCTACGCTGAAAGTGGCGGACAAGTGAGTGACACGGGTGTGCTTACTGGCGGTTCGGTTACGGCTAAGGTAAAAGGATTGTTCAAGGCTCCACATGGCCAACACGTACATTTGGTAACTGTGGAATCTGGAGAATTGAAAGTAGGCGAGTCGGTTCGCGCAGAAGTGGATCGTGCACAGCGTGAAGATATCGTGAAGAACCATACAGCCACACATCTACTGCACAAAGCGCTCAAAGAGGTTCTTGGCGGTCATGTCAATCAAGCAGGATCATTAGTGGAAGGTGCACGTTTGCGGTTTGACTTCTCGCATTTCGGAGCGATTACTCCGGAAGAACTAAGCGACATCGAGCATCGCGTGAATGCACAAATCTGGCGTGGTCTTGATGTAGTCATTGAGAACAAGCCAATTGATGAAGCTAAAGCTATGGGAGCCATGGCACTTTTTGGTGAAAAATATGGCAATATCGTCCGTGTCGTTCAGGTCGGCGATTACAGCCTTGAGCTTTGTGGAGGATGCCACGTATCCAACACGTCGCAGATCGGCATTTTCAAGCTGCTTAGCGAAAGTGGCATTGGTTCTGGTGTGCGCCGGATTGAAGCAGTAACCGGACGTTACGCTTACCAGTTCACTGAGAGTCAACTGGATCTGCTCAAGCAATCTGCGGGTCTACTAAAGTCTTCTCTGAACGACGTTCCGAAACGGATTGAAGCGCTGCATAACCAAGTCCGTGAGCTTTCGCGTGAGAATGAATCACTGCAATCCAAGCTCAGCGCAACATTTGCTGCTGAATTAACAAGCAGTGTGAAGACTGTTGGCGCAGGTACGCAGCTCCTTGCTGTTGCTGTTCAAGCAGGCAATATGGATGCTCTTCGTTCTACTGCTGATGAATTGAAATCCAAGCTTCCGGATGCTGTACTTGTTCTGGGTGCAGCAATGGACGATAAGGTGAACTTTGTTGTAGCTGTACCACAGGATCTAGTGAAGAAGGGCTTCCACGCTGGTAAGATCGTAAAAGAAGTCGCAGCAGTATGCGGCGGCGGCGGTGGCGGGCGTCCAGATATGGCGCAAGCTGGAGGTAAAGATGCTTCCAAGCTTGGCGAGGCGCTGGCTAAGGCAGAAGAATTAGTAGCTTCACAAGCATAAGTTTATATTCCGAAACTATTTCTCAATCTAAACGTATTACGAAAAAACATAGCGGTACTGAGAGTTTGATATCAGTACCGCTACTCTTTATTAACAGGTGGTTAGATTTTCATGAGTAATTGTGCTTGACAATAGCTTAAAAGCCAAAAATATCATTATTTTTGTAGAGGAAATGCCAAAAAAAGCGTTATTCCACGCGCAGGATTTCCTCGTTGGGCCATGAATATGTTATGATAAAGGAAGCAAGTGAGCTGTACAGTAGCAACTTTGCGAAGCCGCCTAAATAGGGCGATTTTGCAGAAGGAAGGTGTCACAAATGGACTCCATGGACAAAACAGTCAAATTCAATGTGAAGGGCGACGAAAAGGAAGCTTCTCCCCAGGAAATATTGCTCGCTGTATACGATGCACTGGTGGAGAAAGAGTATCATCCGATCAATCAGATCGTAGGGTATCTTCTTTCCGGAGATCCAGCTTACATTCCGCGTCATAACAATGCGAGAAGTTTGGTCCGGAGAAAAGAACGTGATGAGCTGATTGAAGAGCTGGTTAGATTCTACCTCGTCAATCACAAGGTGGATAATCCCAGATGAAGAAGAAGTTAGGACTGGATTACGGCGACCGAAGAATCGGTGTAGCCACAAGCGATGTTTTTGGATGGACGGCACAAGCTCTTGAAACAATTGAGCGCCGTGGTACTGGCAATGAGTTCGAACGTATTCGCGAACTTGTTACAGAGCACGAAATTGGAGAAATTGTAGTTGGTCTACCGAAGAATATGAACGGCTCAGTAGGACCCCGGGGCGAAATCTGCATAGAGTTCGCTGATAAGCTACGGGAGCAATTTGCAATGCCCGTACACCTTTGGGATGAGCGTCTGACGACGGTATCCGCAGAGCGGGTGCTGATTGAAGGGGACGTCAGCCGGAAGAAACGCAAAGGGATTGTGGACAAAATGGCTGCAGCCCTGATTTTGCAAAATTTTTTGGATGCTAACAGTAAAAGGTGAGGGGTGCGAGGATATGACAAACGAACAGATTGGCCAAGAGGAAGAACCGGAAATTATCTATATTCCCGATGAGGAAGGTAATGAAGAGGAATTCGAGGTCATTATGAAGTTTGAGGTTGATGGCTCGGACGCTAAGTACATGATGGTGGTTCCGCTTGATTCCGAGGACGAGGAAACCGATGAGGTTTATGCGTTCCGTTATGTGGAAGAAGGCGACGATCTTCAATTGTTCATGATCGATAATGACGAGGAGTGGGCGATTGTCGAAGAGACTTTCAACACACTGGTTGACGAGCTGGACGGAGGATCGGAGAATGACTGATTTATCCGCTGATCAAGCGGTATGGACTTCGCGGCTTAAGGAAGCCTATGGAGAAACAGTAGAATTGGAAGATGAGCAAGGAAAGTCTTCCATTTACGATATTATCGCCGAATTTGAAGTTGGTGATCGCGGCTATGCGGTGCTGAAAGGCTCTGGTAAAGACGTGGAATATGAAATCCTGCGTATCGTTGTCTCTCCTAACGGACTTCCGGAACTAGAGAACATCGTGGACGATGAAGAGTGGGAAGACATCTCTGAGCTTTATGATGAGATGACTTTTCCGGCGGATGACGCAGAATAAATCTTAAACATGTACGTTACATTTATGATGAGTACGGAAGAGGGCGGAGAATTCCGCGCTCTTTTTGCTTGGAATATGAGATATTTTTATTTGCCAATTCAACTTTTCATTCCTGAGACTCATGGATGATCATCAATCCCACTAAATGATAGGGAATTCTTCCACTTAATTTAGTGGGATTGGCTGGTGTTTTGAAATTATACGGAATTGCTCCCTATAATGTTAAGGGATAACCGGGATTATGCCCTGAGACAGTTAAATATAGGGAGTAATTCCCTATATCTCATCATTTAGTGGTTATATTGCAGAATTATACGGAGAAATTCCCTATAACTCTTCCAGTGATCTCAAAAAACGCATTATCATGAAATATGTATTGAATTTTAAGCAATACACTTTTATACTTTATAGTCGGAAAGTGAGGAATCAGACTTGAAATCCGCAATCCGTACTGTGCTTATCGTTATTCTTTTGCTGGTAGCAGCAGGAGGCGGAGGCGCTTGGTACATTTGGAACGGGATGCAGCCAGTAGAGCCTGCAGGTCCTGCCGTAACATTTACGATAGAGAAGGGCATGGGTAGCGCTGAAATTGCCGATCTGCTCGAACAAAATGGCGTTATTCGCAACAGTCTTTTTTTTAAGGGATATTTGAAATGGACCAAAGAAGGTTCCAGCTTCAAAGCTGGTACTTATGTTGCTAGTCCAGGAGACACCTATGACGAGCTCATCGAGAGGTTAAATGCTGGTGATGTTGTTAAGGAAGAGACCGTAACTTTTACGATTCCGGAAGGATATACTGCTGAGCAGATTGCCAAGAAGCTTGCTGAAGCTTGGAATCAGGATGCTGCTATTTTTCTAGAAATAATGGATACCGGTACGGGCTTGAAGGGAATTGATGTTCTAGGTATCCCACAGGATAAGAATCTTCGTCATCGTCTTGAAGGGTATTTGTTCCCAGAAA
>DJUJ01000098.1:37824-52953 GCA_002438345.1 Paenibacillus sp. UBA6285 | reverse complement strand
GAATTGGAAGCAAAAGCTTGAAGCACGTGGAATGACGTTACATGAGTTATTGACAGTGGCCTCGTTAGTCGAGCGTGAAGTCGTGGTAGATAGTGAACGACCGCTAGTCGCTGGCGTTATTTATAACCGCTTAAAGAAAGAGCAGAAGCTGGAGATTGATGCTACGGTTCAATATTTGCTCGATAAACAGAAGGAAAGACTGTTATTTAAAGATTTGGAAGTTGACAGTCCGTATAATACGTATAAGAATGTTGGACTTCCTCCAGGACCTATTAGTAATCCAGGGCTGGCCTCCATTCAGGCGGCACTCGAACCTGAGGCTTCAGAATACTACTTCTATGTGACTAAGAAAGATGGTACACAGGGCCATTTGTTTGCTAAGACCTACAAGGAACATTTAGCCAATATCGAAAAAAGCAAGCAAGAATCGAAATGAAATATTAAAATGAAGAGTGGTGCGGTTGAAACAACTGTACAAGTAGGAGGTACAACATGACTAACAAACCGGAATTGCTGGCGACAGCAGCATCCTTAGAGGAAGCTGCTGCTTTGCTGGATGCCGGAGCAGATGCATTGCTCATCGGGGATGACCGTTTCGGCATGCGTCTTGCCGGACATTTCTCTCTGGAGGATACAGCTGCTGTTGTAGAAATGGCTCATGCGCGTGGCTGCAAAGTATATGCTGGACTAGGTGGGCTCATGTCCAATCGTCTGCTGGATGAGCTCCCTGCCTATGTGAAGGCTTTAGGTGAACTTGGTGTTGACGGTGTTGAATTCGGTGATCCTGCTGTGTTAACCACAGTGAAGAAGGGAGCACCGGGCATGAATCTGCATTGGAATGCGGAAATGACCTCTACCAATTACGCAACCGCAAATTATTGGGGGCGTAAAGGCGCTACTCGCGTCGTTCTTGCCCGTGAGCTGAATATGGATGAAATGACGGAAATGGTTCCGCTTTTAGAGGTAGAGGCACAGGTTCAGGTTCACGGCATGACAAATATATACCATTCCAAGCGTAAGCTTGTAGAAAGCTATATGTCACATCAAGGACGTCCAAGTGAAGGCGGTAGCCTTGGCAAGGAACGTGGTCTATTTCTGATTGAGGCAGAACGAGATGACCAAAAGTTCCCGATTTATGAAGACGAGAACGGTACACATATTATGAGTTCGGATGATATTTGTATTTTGGAGGATCTTCATATCCTTATGGCTGCTGGCGTACAGAGTTTTAAGATTGAAGGACTTTTGAAATCAACAGCTTATAATGTGGCGGTTGTTAAGACTTATCGCAAAGCTATTGATCTCTATGCGGCTGATCCGGAAGGGTATTCTTTCCAAGAGAATTGGATGGAAGCGATCAGAACGTTGCAAGATCCTGAACGGGAGCTAAGCTTCGGATTTTTCTATAAAGAGCAAGTATATTAAGTTTAATTTAAATAAGAGTTTTTAATTCCCCGCAAAGACTAGTTGCAGGCATTTAGGGTGTAGACATCACTTTGTGGGGCGATGGAGGGGAGAACAGGAATGGGAACCATGACTAAGCCGCAATACAAGGGCAAACGTTACCGTTTGGACAAACCGGAGCTCCTAGCTCCGGCCGGTAATTTGGAAAAATTAAAATTCGCAGTACATTATGGTGCGGATGCTGTTTATATCGGAGGGCAGAAATACGGTTTGCGTTCTGGAGCAGACAATTTCAGCTTTGAGGAAATGCGTGAAGGTGTTGAATTCGCCAAGAAATATGGCGCTAAGGTATTTGTTGCAACGAACATTTATGCTCACAATGAAGATGTCGCAGGGATTGAAGAATATCTGCGTAACTTATATGAAGCTGGCATTGCTGCCATTATCGTAGCCGACCCAGTCATTGTAGATACAGCACGTCGTTTAGTACCTGGACTAGAGGTGCATTTGAGCACTCAGCAGTCTACGCTGAACTGGCAAGCCGTGTCCTTCTGGAAAGAAGAGGGTCTGCCACGTGTAGTTCTCGGACGTGAGACAAGCCTGGAAGAGATCGCCGAGATTAAGAAGCATGTCGACATTGAAATCGAGAGCTTCATCCATGGCGCTATGTGCTCCTCGTACTCCGGTCGATGCGTATTATCCAATCACTTTACAGACCGTGACTCCAACCGAGGAGGCTGCTGCCAGTCTTGCCGCTGGAAATATGACCTGTTCGAGGATGCGCGTCCTGAAGGCACTTGGGTGTCTGAAGAAAATCAAGCTGAAGCTGAAGTACAATCTCCGGCACCTTTGCTTCCGGGTGTAACTCAGATTCCACTGCATCAGCAAGGAGATAATCCATTCTCCATGGGATCTAAGGATTTGTGCATGCTGGAAAGTATCCCTGAGCTCATTGAAGTGGGCATCGACAGCTTCAAGATCGAGGGACGGATGAAGTCGATTCACTATGTGGCTACTGTCGTTAACGCTTATCGCAAAGCCATAGATGCTTACATGGCTGATCCTGAAGGATACGAGTTGAAGCAAGAGTGGCTGGATGAGCTGAACAAAGCAGCGAATCGCCCGCTTAACACAGGGTTCTTCTATGATACTCCGGATCATGAAGATCATATTTATGAGCCTGAANNTGAAGAAAAAGCAGCTCCTTATGATTTTGCCGGACTTGTACTAGAATACGATGCTGAGAGTGGAATGGCACTCATTCAGCAACGCAATCACTTCAAGCCTGGTCAGGAAGTTGAATTCTTTGGGCCGAATGACACATTCTTTAAACAGACTGTAGCGGAATTATGGGACGAAGCAGGCAATCCGCTTGACGCAGCCCGTCATCCTCTGCAACGTGTTCGCATGAAGGTAGATCAGCCAGTAGCATACTTTGATATGATGCGTAAGAGAAAATCTTGATAGGATACAGGGATGTTCTTTGCTATAAGAGCATCCCTGTTTTTCTTTTGACAAAGCTAACAATAAGTTATATATATTAGTAACTAACAAATAAATCCAAGGAAGAAGGTGGAACGAATAATTTTTTTTGTCTCAAAATACATAGGTTAAAAGTTGTAAGAAAATTATAGTAAAGCTAAGAAAAAAGACCTAATAAACCGATATATAATTTGGTTAACGCTTTCATATGTCCTCTAATATTAGCGGGTAGATGATCAAGATGGGGATCCTGATCAAGATAGTATTAGTGAAAAGCATAAAGAGAGAAGGTTTAAGATGAAGAAGAACAATAAAAAATCCGTAAATGTACAGAGCAATGAAGTAAGCACAGGAAAGACATCAAAGACATCAAAGCTAGATGCTAAGAATTTGATTTTGGGTTGGGGAGGCCAAATCAAAAGGGTTAATCCTATCAAGTCCGTCGGAGTAAAGTTATTTCTAATATTCCTTTGCTCCACTTTAATCGTAGTTATGTCACTTGGACTTATATCATATTCAAAGGCGAAAACAACGATAAAGAATACCGTATCCGAAGCCTATCGTCAGACTATTATTCAGACTGCTGAGAAGCTGGATATTACCTTGAAACAGTATGAGAACTTGGCATTACAGCTTTATTTTGATGCGCAGATGCAAACGGATCTGCAGTCTTTGGTGACTGCAAAAACTCCTTACGAGAAATTTGAAGCAACAAGCGCAATAAGTAAAAAACTGTCCAGTCAGACTACAACAGATTCTAATATTATCAGTGTCTCTTTGATTCCAGAGTCGCCTGAGCAGGATATCGTTACAAGTGGTAAGGTNNTTCGTTACAAGTGGTAGTGGCAATAATCTTGACAAATTAAGAGAACAAGAATGGTACAAGAAGCTTGTAGCCGACACTAAAGAATATAATTCATATTATTCGGACGGTGACAAAGGCGGCGTCAAAAATATTTGGTTCTCCACTTCTATTCAAGGAAATGAAGAGAAGGATATTGCTATGGTAAGATCTCTTAAAAATCTGGGATCAGAAAAAGGATACATAATCATGCTGGTGTTGAAAAATACGCTGCTGGAGGAATCTTTCGCAAGCGTGAAGCTGGGAGATGGCTCCCGTATTCAACTTGTATCTCCTGAAGGTACAGTGGTGGCTTCTTCAAATCCGATAGATGATGGAAAGCCATCGGAGTTTTCTTTTATCAAAGAGAGTAAGAAAAGTAACAATAGTCTAGAAGCTAAAGATTTAAGCGGAAAAGAAATACTGGCTTTCTTTAATCCGATGATACGTGCGGATTGGAAGCTCGCAGGGGTAGTTCCTACAAACGAGTTAGTGAAGGAAGCCCGTCCAATTCTGTTGACGACGTTTGTTACGGCTGCTGGTGCGGCACTGCTTGCGATATTCATCGGGATTTGGATGGTTCGTATGATTGCTCGCCCTCTGGCACGTTTGAAGAATCTTATGGTTCAAGGTGCAAGCGGAGATCTAAGTGTGCGTACTGAATATGTGTCTAAGGATGAAATTGGCCAACTATCAGCCTCTTTTAACTTGATGATGGAGCGTATTACTGAGCTCGTATCGCAAACGAGAGAAACCGCACGAGATGTGCTGGAGACCGCTGGCGAGCTTGGAGAAGCTTCACGCAAGACAGCTATCTCGGCGAAGGAAATCGCAGCCGCTACGGAAGAAATCGCTGGAGGGGCAGGCAGTCTGGCACTTGAAGCCGAACGTGGTAATGAACTTACAGATGTGATAGCTACACAAATGCAGACCGTGATAAGTGCCAATTCTGAGATGGATGAAGCAGCACGCGGAGTTGGAGAAGCTAGTGCTCAAGGTGCAAAGCAATTAACCGATCTACTGGATCAGACAAGCCGTACTGGGGAAAAGACAAGTGCACTTGTAGAACGTGTTAATCATTTGAAAGATACGGTATTCTCAGTGATTAAGGTGCTGGATGTGATGAAGAGTATCACCCAGCAGACGAATATTTTATCATTAAATGCGACAATAGAAGCCGCACGTGCAGGCGAAGCTGGCAAGGGCTTTATGGTGGTAGCAGGTGAGGTGCGACAGCTCGCCGACCAATCGAAGCAGTCCATTGCCCTTGTAGCCGGAATAACCGATAAGATCATGATGGAAATGAACGAAACGGAAGCTGTACTATCTGAAGTGGCACCTCTTTTCAAAGAGCAAATAAGCTCAGTGAAGAGTACGAGTGATATCTTTGTATCCGTAAAAGGACAGATGGATGAATTCATTACAAGCCTGGAATCAGTGACGACAGCGATTGGCAGCTTGAATCATTCACAGGTCGTGTTGTCAGAGGCAATGGGTAACGTAAGCGCCGTAGCGGAGCAATCTTCAGCGACTTCCGAAGAAGTGGCTTCACTCAGTAATGAGCAACAAAATGTAAGTGATCAGCTCGTTTCATTGTCAGGTAAACTGGAAAGTGCTTCAGGACAGTTAAAGGACAAACTGTCATTATTCACTATAAAATAAGAGCGTCCCTCAATAATCTTTATATGGTTTCCCTAACAAAACCGCTTCTTCGCTATGAGGAAGCGGTTTTGTTATTGTTTAAAGAAGAACTTCCCCGTATAATAATTTTGTTAGGTAATGTTAATAACAAGTTAGGTAAAAAGTATTATGAAGAAGGACCGAATGAAAGGTAAAGTTTCCATATCATAATAGCGCCACTCATTATGCGCCAATCAATTCAGACTGGTTCATGGGGGTCAGTAAATACAGCAAGAATAAAGAGCTTGCAATGGCTTGGTTGAATTATTTTGTGAAGGAGACTTGGATGCTAAGGTACAAAGTGATGCGTTCATCGATCTGAGGAAGGAAGCGCGGGCAGAAACACAGGTGGCTTCTCAGCCTTAAGTATATTTGCACATAAATCTCAAGTAAATCTCTGGAGGGTTTTATATGGCTAAAAAGGTCACCATGCAAAAAATAGCGGATCACCTCGGCGTATCTAAATTTGTTGTCTCCAAGTCACTTTCGGGTAAAAGCGGCGTTAATGAGACGACGAGAGAACGTGTCATACAAGCAGCTTCACAACTTGGTTATTTTACTCAAAAGAATGCTTACGTCCAAGGAATCAAGCTTACTCCTTCGGTAGTCGGGAGTGATCGGAATAAGCAATCTGTGCTTGTATTAATGCCGAATATTCGCTCACAGACACAGGATTCCTTGTATTGGGGAAAGATTGTGGACGGCATTGCGTTCGCACTGGATGATGAAGGGCTTGGAATGGTTATTGTATCAGAGAACCGTGCGGATAATTTCGTTAATATTCTGAATCCAAGTGGGATCCTTGGTTTAATAGGGGTGGGCCAAATTTCCACTTCCTTGCTGCTTGAGGTACATCGCATCGGTTTGCCGATGGTGTTGATTGACCATGAAGACCCGCTAATCCCAAGCGATACTGTATTCACGAACAATGTGGATTCCATGGCTCGGCTCACTAATCATTTAATGGGTACAGGCCATACTCAAATACATTTCATTGGCAATATCGGATTTTCACGTAGTTTCCGGGACCGGTGGATTGGCTTCCGGAGTGCGCTGGAGGAGAGTGGGATAAGATTGCCTTTGGAAGATGATGCGAATCTCTTTTTGGAAGGGGTGGAGGAAGAGTTATTCCAAGAGGATTTTATAAACTGGATTAATAAGCGGAAAAAAGCTAAGACTCTTCCGACCGCTTTGGTCTGCGCTAATGACAGAACAGCTCTCACGGTCAGTGACATCCTGAAGGAAGAAGGGCTTAATATTCCAGGGGATATCTCGGTTACGGGTTTTGATAATATCGAGGATGCTACAAGAGGAGTTCCGCCGCTTACTACTGTTCATGTCCCTAAAGAAGCGATGGGCCGGGCGGCAGTGGAGAAGCTGCTCAGCCGTATCCATCAGCCCTCTGCACCACTGGAGAAGATTCTCATCGCTGCTGACATAGTGCATCGTGATTCTGTGGATGGGCCGCGAGACTAGGAGAAATGATTTTATGACAGAATCAGTTACAATGCCAAACATTGAAGGTGAACACATAATTATGCGTGGTATANNTATAAAGGAATTCGATCTGGAGGCATATTACAATTTTTTACTTGATGCTGAGATGGGGCGTCTAACGGGATCGCAAGGAAAATTCTCTCGAGAGCAAACTGCGGTATGGATTCGTAAAATAAGTGTTCCAGCCGAGGATCGTGTTGATTTTATGATTACGGTGAAGGAAACGGATGAACTCATTGGAGAAGTGGTGCTTAACGAAATAGATACGGACAACCGCAGTGCAAATATTCGTATTGGCATTCGTGGATATGAGCATCGGGGAAAAGGTTACGGTACTGAAGCTATGACACAAATGCTCCGATATGGCTTTGAAGCCTTGAAGCTGCATCGTATCCATCTCGGGGTGTATACCTTTAATCCAAGAGCCATTCATGTCTATGAGAAGATTGGATTTCAGCGTGAAGGCGTGGAACGGGATGCTTTATATGTAGACGGTGAGTTTCATGACATGATTCTGATGTCTATGCTTGAGGATGAGTTTCGAGCTTTGTATGAAGTAAACAGAGATCGAAAGTGGACAAATTGAGATCAAAGTAAACAAACTACGCAGATCTATTAACGAAATAAAAGACGTCCACAGTAGAAATCTTAACTGGGGCGCCTTTTTCAATGTATGAGAGAAGGTTTGAAATGCGTCTTCTCTTACAGTGCTAAGGTACGGTCAATTAGTGCGATACGTTGCTGCACACAAGCATAAGAACGAAGTGGATCTTCTGGAGTGTTCAGCACGTAATCTAACATTTGGTCAATGGTAGTGGTGGCTACATGGATACGAGTATCGGAGGAAGCGTAGTACACATAGATTTCATCGTTATCACGTGCAATCACACCATTACAGAATACGACGTCGGAAACATCGCCAACATGTTCTTCCCCGTCTGCTGCGATAAAATGGCCACCTGGTGCATGAGTGACTTTGTTGGGCTCATCCAGATCAGACAAGAATGCGTATAGAACATATCTTAATCCAGCGGCTGTGTTTCGTACACCGTGAGCAATATGTAGCCATCTTTTTGGAGTTTTGATTGGAGGTTTAGGCAAAATCTAATCAGGGATCACAAGTCTATCCGGAGTAAGCTTGAGGGATAGTTGTAGAAAGTGCACTTAAACTAACCTGATTTGTGGTGTAAGTGAAGATAGTTGCATATTGTGCAACTATCACAGACGAATTGCCTCCGAAACGCCACTGTGAGCGGTTTTAATTGCACAGAGTGCAATTAAATGAATAACACAACATATTAAGCTGTAATAGTTGCAGAAAGTGCAACTATCCTGCTCTTGAAAGTAGTAGAAACTAACGGGAAATCCGGGACATCGGGTTTTCCGTTTCTATCTTACTTTGCTAAAAACGAGTTTCTCGCAGTTATGTTCTAGCTCAGTCAACTCTACCAGTGCTATATGAAGTAAAAATACCTTAAGGAAGATCATATTTTGGGAAGCGACATGACATTGTCACAATTAAAAAATATAACGGAAGTTATTCGAGGCATTGATGGTCCTAATCCGGATAACCTTTACTATCGAATGTATTCCTCGATACCGCGCAGACTGTCAGAATACTGATGTCTATGGAAGAAGTTGATCCAGCGCGTGTAGGAGCTTTTGGTTTGTCTCAAGGGGGAGCACTTACTGTAGCTTGTGCAGCATTAGAACCATGTGTGAGATGGCCGTTCCTGTGTATCTGTTTCTTTGAACTCCCTGGAGCGAAATCAGGCCAAAGTGTTGTGGGTTACCGGGTTATCCGATACGATTTATTCACCTTCAAGACAGTTTGCCGCATACAACAAAGTACTAGCGCCCAAAGAGCTTATGGTTTATTATGAGTACGGTCATGAGCATTTGCCGTATCTTGCTGATCGGACGTTACAGATGTTCATGACCTTGTAAACGATAAGCCAGTAGGCATAACAGACGACAACGGTGGTGAATGATTAGATGAAGGTACAAGTGAAAAAAGAAAAAAGGTCATTCCAGCTGCATCCATCCAAATCCATTGGGGTGCGGCTTTTTCTCATCTTCTTTGTTTCGACAATGGTGCTCGTACTCTCTCTCGGCTACACCTCCTATTCCGTAGCTGAGCATACGATCGAGACTAATGCGCTGTCAGCCAATCAGCAGACAGTCATCCAAACCGCTGAGAAGTTTGATTTGGAATTGCTACGTTATGAGGATGGTCTAGGAAGAATCTTTTACGACAATGAAATTCAAAATGCACTCAAACAAGGGAATAATCCCACTACAAGTAATGAGGAACGTAAGGTACTGTCTAACCAGATTAGTGCGGAGCTAAATGATTGGCTAACGGCTTCAAACGGTGTGGAGGCTGTATACCTCATCCCGATGAATGAAGGATTTACAATTTCTNNTACAAAAGACAACGCTTTTATTGAGAGTTTCAGAGAATCCTCATGGTTTAAGCAGCTAGAGGAGAAGCCGCAGAGTGTATGGATTCCTCGTACTTCACAGGGCCAGGAAGGAAATACGTCAGGTGTTTTCCATTTGGCGAAATCGATTGCCGGTGATTCTAAAAGCTCGGGATACATAGTCATTAGCGACATCAGAATTAGCGAATTAGAAAATCAGCTTCGTAAAGTGGATCTTGGAACANNGACGGATACATATCTGAATCTGGGAGGAACGCTTCTGGGCGGTCTGCAGAATACAGCAGGGTCATTGCCAACAAAGGATGAGCAGGGAAAATCCATATTAGCTGTATACGGAACATTAGAAAGCTCGGGATGGAGATTACTTGGCGTTGTACCGGCTGAGAACTTGACGAAAGATGCGCTGCGTATTCTCAAGACTACCTATATTATTGTAGCTGTAGCAGCTGTTATCGCTATTCTGATTGGGTACTGGATGGTCAGAATGGTATCTCGGCCGTTGATCAGACTTAAGAATCTGATGTCTGAGGGAGCCGAAGGGAATCTAGGAGTGCGTACGAATATCACCTCACGTGATGAAATCGGTCAGTTATCCAGCTCCTTTAACATGATGATGGAACGAATAACAGAGCTCGTTATTCATACTAATGAAACCGCTCGGAAGGTACTGGAAACCGCCGATGAGCTTAGCGGTGTTTCGCGTAAGACAGCTGATGCAGCCATGGATATTGCTGCAGCCACGGAAGAAATTGCGGGTGGAGCAGGTAGTCTGGCCTTGGAAGCTGATCGTGGCAATGAGTTGATGGGGCAAAGTTCGGTACAGATGGATTTAGTCAATTCAGCTACTCACGAGATGGATCACACCGCACATAGCATCGGCGAACTCAGTGAGGAAGGCTTCAACAGATTGAAAGAACTACTTAATGAGACGAATAGGACTGGCCTGAAGACGAACCAGCTTGTGATGAAAGTTAACGAGCTGACAGAAACGGCATCTTCCGTTATGAAGGTTCTTAATGTCCTGCAAAATATTACTCAGCAGACGAATATCTTGTCTCTGAATGCAACCATTGAAGCTGCTAGGGCAGGCGAGGCCGGGCGAGGATTCATGGTGGTGGCTGATGAGATTCGCCAGCTTGCTGATCAATCGAAAGAGTCTATTGCTGTTGTGGCAGAAATAACAGATACCGTTATGAGAGATATGAACGAGACCGTTGTGGTCCTTTCGGAAGTTGCACCGCTCTTTAATCAGCAAATGACTTCCGTGCAGAGCACTAGCGATATCTTCGTATCTGTGCAGGATCAGATGCAGCATTTCATCGCCCGTCTGAATTCTGTAACGTTATCGATGGACAGCTTGAGCCAATCACAAAAGGTTCTATCCGATTCGATGAGCAACGTAAGCTCTATAGCTGAGGAATCTTCAGCTGCTTCTCAAGAGGTTGCATCTCTTAGTGGGGAGCAACAAAGTGTAAGTGATCATTTGGTAGAGCTTTCTTTGAAGCTGGAGGATGCCTCCTTGCAGTTAAAGGAGAAATTATCGAAGTTCAGCGTGTAGGGTAGACATAAACAGAATACTAAATTAAAGAACCTCATAAAGACAGTTCAAGCCCTAAAGTTAAGAAAATGCCAATAGCCAGAAGCTGGCCAGTAGCTTAGCAGTCGCTGCGTTGTTATTCTCATCTGTGAATCCAGCTGCATTTGCAGCTGAGATTACAAATGTTCAAACGGTTGCGAGTTTTAAGGACGTAACCGGACATTGGGCACAATCACCAATAGGAAAATGGGCGTCAAGCAGAATTATAAATGGATATACGGAACTAGCTTTAACGATGTACCAAGCGGAAAATGGTATGAATCTGATGTGCTGATCGCACGTCAAGCGGGTTATTCTGAAGGATTCGCAGGCCTTGAAGAAGGCAAAGGAACTAAAGACAGAATAGAACAGAGATCTTCCGTAGCACTGCGGAGGATTTTTTTACATTTAAGTGAAATAAATTTATGGATGTGATGTTGTGAAGGCAAATTTATGGCGATTCTAAAGGATGTGGGTGGGACATAATAGGTGTGTAGTCTGATCAGGAGGGAAGACATTGCGTAATAACAAACACCGGCGTGTATTCAGCGGTCTTCTTATTTTATCTGCGGCTGTAGCCGTGTTGATCCTTAGGCTGGCGTGGGTTCAACTGTTTATGAAGGAACAGACGGTTCCTGGAACGAAATATACATTGGCTAAAATGGCTGAAATTCAGAGTGAACGGGAGACTGTGCTCGACAGCGGACGGGGTCGGCTGTATGACCGCAAGAGTGAGCCGCTTGCTGGGGAAACCATTTGGACTGCGGCGTTTTTTCCACAAGAGGAGAAGGCTAAGAAACCTGTGACGAAGGCTGTTTACGAAGAAGCGAAACCCATGCACAGACTGGCAGAGATTCTGGGTGTCAGCTATGAACAACTTTTGAATAAACGCTCTTCACTTAAAGAACCTTTGCTTTGGCCATCTTCAGTGGGAAAAGGACCACTCGCGTTGTCCCAGGCACAGGCAGAAGAAGTGAGTGCGCTTGGTATCGACGGAGTAGGCGTGCTTCCTTTTGCTCGCAGATATGATGGGAATTCTTCGGGTCGTCAATGGCTAGGATATTTATCGGAAGCTGTCATGCATGCCGGAGATAAAGCTTCACCCACAGGCCTTAGAATTCCGATGACGGGTACGGACGGTTTAGAAAAGACGCTAGAGCCATTGCTTCAAGGTGTAGGTCATACTGAGGCTTATGCTCAAGTGGATGCGCATGGGAATCGCCTTCCAGGCAGCCCCATTCAAGTTAGGGCACCAGGCAATCCCTATTTTCCTCTGTCTTTATATACAACGATTGATAAGAAACTCCAGGAAGGAATCGAGGAGCTAGCACTNNCACTCAAATCCGGAATGAAAGAAGGAGCCGTGGTGGTATTAGACATCGGAACGGGAGATATTGAAGCCATGGTATCTTTACCCTTCTACAACCCAGAGAAGATATCTCCTCAAGGGGGGGAGTGGAATAATCGCGCTTTACAGGCTGCCGTTCCTGGATCGATCTTCAAAATTGTTACAGCAGCCGCGGCGTTAGAAGCTGGAGTAACATCCGCTGACGAGCTCTTTTATTGTTCAGGGCAATATGAGAAATATGGACTGTCTTG
Source organism: Paenibacillus sp. UBA6285 (assembly GCA_002438345.1). Taxonomy (GTDB): domain Bacteria; phylum Bacillota; class Bacilli; order Paenibacillales; family Paenibacillaceae; genus Paenibacillus_AQ. The sequence goes on along the minus strand of DJUJ01000098.1, from coordinate 40,430 downwards.
TCTGAAAGGAAAAGGACACGGGCCCCTTACGCTGGCGCAAGGGTTCGCCGTGTCCTGTAATACTGTATTTGCTGCTTTGGCTGAGCGGTTGAGTGGAGTTCAGCTTCAATCGACTGCACTCGCGCTAGGACTCGGAAGAGATATTAGCTGGCAAGCAGAGAAGACGCTTGGGTTTCCACTCCTAAAACCACTATCTGGAGAGCAAAAGGGAACCATATTTACTACATTGCTTCCGGATGACAAGGGAGCCAGGGTACAGACCGCGATTGGACAGCGAGATGTACAAGTTACGCCTCTACAGGCAGCTAACCTTATCGTAACGCTACTTCATGGAGGTGAAGTAAGGGCGCCGAGAATTCTGCAGCGAGTAGCATTTGCGAACGGGCAGAAGCTGGAGGATCTGCCGGGACATCTATCCCCTTCTTCGGCAGGAAGGATCTCTGAGTCTACAGCCCGCCAGTTACTGTCCATGATGCGCAAAGTAGTGACGGAAGGAACAGGAACCCGTCTACAGAGCACGCACTGGCCGGTTGCAGGTAAATCAGGTACGGCACAAACCCAAGTTAAGGGCGTGGCACGCAACAATCAATGGTTTATCGGCTATGGCCCAGTGGATCACCCAAGATATGCTGTATCAGTCGCTGTAGAGAATGTTGCTCCGGACAGTCCGCATCTTGCCATCAAGCTGTTCGGTCAGGTATTTGATTTGCTATCGGTTTCTTCTGAAGCTTGAGGTTCCGGAGGAGTAACATTAGCGTTGCCCTTAGATGAAGGGCCGTTTGCAGCAAAGGGCGAAACGATAAACTCCTCTTGAGGCAGATAGATCCAGCTCTGAAGATATCCTTGTTGAATTAGTTCTTTGATCAGAATAAGCAGAATCGGCGACAGGATCAGACCGGCCATACCGAAAGCAGATGTGGACAGAATGACGAAGGACAGCATTAGAAAAGCAGACGATACTCCAATCGAATTCCCGGTAATCTTCGGCTCAAGCAGTTGTCTTACAATAAGTACAATCGCGAGGAGTACGATTAGACCGATTGCTAAAGAGGTATTGCCAACAATGAACAGATAGATGATCCAAGGGACTAAAATCGTCGTTACCCCAAGGAGCGGCAAGACGTCAAATACAGCACAGACAAGCGCCATAGTGAGTACGTTGCCGGTTCTAAGAATGAATAAGCCGGTCAGTACGATGACAAAGGTAATGCTGATCANNAACACATTTCCCTGCAAAAAGGCATAGGCCGTTTTAAATGTTTTTGGCATTTTGTCATGGGCAATTTTGCGCCAATCTTTAATCTCCATACTAAGAAAAAATGCCAAAATAATGGCGATCCCAAAATTGGCCATGAAAGAGGAGAAGGATCCGAGAACACCGACCATATACTTTAGAAAAGTAACAAGCCATTCGGTAAGGACATTGGTGGCATCTTTAAAGTACCCATTAACTTTGTCGGTAATATCGGGCGGCAAATTCTCGATTTTTTGCTGAAGATAGGTTGTGGTCTCCACGAAATGTTGCTGCATCACATATGTATACTTAGGGAGAGTATCTTGAAAGTGAAGAGCTTGGATGGTGACCAATAGCCCAACGCCAAATAACGTACCTAGAAGAAGTATTAGGAACAGAAGCACTGAGATCGCCGAAGCGAATGGTTTGGCAAGCCCTCGTCGGTTCAAGAAACGGGCCAGTGGTTCAATAAGCATAAATACAAAAAAGGATAGGAATACAGGTGCGGCTAACTGATACAATTTACTGAAGGCAAACATGACCAGATAGACCGTGAGGACAATTAATCCGATGTCGAAGAACGTGCGCCAATATTTTTTGTATAACGGCAGCATAGATATAAACAACTCCCTTTTTTTATAAGTTGATAAGCCAGATTGAATACATTGTACATGATTTTACTTAATAATCGTCTATTTCTTTGATACATGTGTTAAAATAGGGGGTAACGTATTTTTTTATTTCACTTCACTTGGCCGTATCACAGGTTCTGCTTGCAGACGTAAGGCGAGCCAAAGTCAACTCTGGAAAAGCGAGGAATTCATATGCAGACTTTGCTGCTCTGGTTATTTTATATCTCATCATTTTATGCTTTTATTCCTGGTATGATCAGTCGCATTTTTGGTTACCGTGTCTTTCGTAAAGGAACTGGGCGAGGGCGAAATGAATTCGCACTGACCTTTGATGATGGACCTGATCCTCGATTTACACCATTACTCCTGGATTTATTAAAGAAGTATGATGCAAAAGCAACCTTTTTTGTAGTAGGATCTAATGCTGAACGTTATCCAGAGCTTATTCAGCGGATACATGATGAGGGGCATCTTATTGGAATTCATAATTATGTTCACAAGACGAACTGGCTTATGCGGCCCGCAACCGTCCGTCGGCAGATTCAGCGTACGAATGATATTATCTACAATATTATAGGCGAGCGCAGTACGCATTACCGTCCACCTTGGGGTATTGTCAATTTGTTTGATATTTCAAAACGTCGCCAAGTTGAAATTGTTCTTTGGTCTGTAATGTTTGGGGATTGGCGCGAGAAACTAGGTGCGCAGCGGCTCACCGAGAAGATGCTGGCTCGATTAAA
>DJUJ01000098.1:37158-37588 GCA_002438345.1 Paenibacillus sp. UBA6285 | reverse complement strand
TTCCGGATCAAGTCGATTACTCCAAACGACCCGTTCTTGCATTATCGAATGCGAAAATATCAGGGTGAGCCTGTTGAACTCGATGGCGGAGGCCTCCTGAGTAAAGGTGATAATGTCGTTGAGCTTCATGTTGATAACAGACAGTTATTCGAATTAGGTATTCATTCTCGTTCTTCTGCTCAACTTGCGATTCGAATGATTCGCAGAATGGAGAAAGATTTACCGATGCTCGCTGAAATCATTGCCAAAGATGTGGATCTCTCGCAGGCAAAAGCGCTTTATGGGGTTAGCATGATTAACCGGGGACCGGAGAAATTTGGCTTTACTATACATGATCTTCCGGATGGCTTATTCGCACGCTCCTCCAAGTTTTACTTAAAGATCCTGTTAAGTGTGATTCATCCAGCTGGTGGTGCTAGGCTCAAGGAGC
>DJUJ01000098.1:36905-37146 GCA_002438345.1 Paenibacillus sp. UBA6285 | reverse complement strand
ACTTAAGAAAATGAATCAGCAGCTGCCTCATGATGAAAGGTCAGCAAGGAAACGTAAATCGCAGCAAGAGGAAGCGTTGTCACTTAATGATTCGCTTATAGAAGTAGAATTACCTGGAGTCACAGTAACCAATTGATTCACGATATTATTTAGTCTTATATAATGAACGGTAATGTAGATGTCCCACAAGCCAGAGATGGATTGTAGGGCATCTTTTTTGAAATATTAGACATAAAGTATA
>DJUJ01000098.1:36389-36622 GCA_002438345.1 Paenibacillus sp. UBA6285 | reverse complement strand
ACCCTTTCCAGCCAGTACGGCGAACCGCCAATACTTCTTCGTCAACCAGTAGTTCAATCTTACGGTTGTTGAGATCGAGTTCAATGATATCGCCATCTTCAACAAAAGCGATTGGGCCGCCTTCAGCCGCCTCTGGAGAAATGTGGCCGATGCTGATTCCGCGGGAAGCACCCGAGAAACGTCCGTCTGTAATCAGACCGACCTTCGCACCAAGACCCATACCAACGATTTGT
>DJUJ01000098.1:17282-36264 GCA_002438345.1 Paenibacillus sp. UBA6285 | reverse complement strand
TGGGAATCAAAGCAGATCGCAGGTCCTTTGTGATATCCACCTACAGAAGCATCTACTGCACCTACTTTAATGATGGAACCTTCAGGAGCCAGGTTGCCGTAAAGTACGGCGAGACCGCCTCTTTCGGAGTAAGGGTTATCGATCGTATGAATTACGGAAGTATCTTGGATTTCATGTCCGATTACGTTCTCGGCTAATGTTTTGCCGGTAACCGTCATACATTCTCCGTACAGAGCACCCGGTTTCTTAAGCAGTTCATTCAATACGGCACTAACGCCGCCCGCGCGGTCCACATCTTCAATGAAAATATCGGATGCCGGAGCCAGTTTCGCCAAGTAAGGAACACGGTTAGCAACTTCGTTAATGCGTTCAAGCGGATAATCGATACCAGCTTCTTGAGCCAGTGCAAGGGTGTGTAGCACCGTATTGGTGGATCCGCCCATTGCCATATCCAGTGCAAAAGCGTTATCGAGGGATTCTTTAGTTACGATATCTCTTGGTTTAAGATCTAACTTAATCAATTCCATCAGTTGAGTAGCGGATCTGCGTACAAATTCTCTGCGCTCATCAGCTACAGCTAGGATGGTACCATTACCCGGCAATGCCAGTCCAAGTGCTTCTGCCAAGCAGTTCATGGAGTTGGCCGTGAACATTCCCGAACAAGATCCGCAGGTAGGACAACCGAATTGTTCTAATTCAAGCAATTCAGCATCGTTGATTTTGCCAACTTGGTGAGCACCTACGCCCTCAAATACCGAGGTAAGGGAGAGCTTTTTACCTTTACTATCTACGCCGGCTTTCATTGGGCCGCCGCTTACGAACATGGTTGGGATGTTGACACGCAGTGCGCCCATCATCATACCCGGTGTGATTTTATCGCAGTTAGGGATGCAGACCATGCCATCGAACCAGTGCGCGGAAACTACAGTTTCCAAAGCGTCAGCGATGATCTCACGGCTTGGCAGTGAATAACGCATGCCGATATGTCCCATTGCGATGCCGTCATCTACGCCGATCGTATTGAATTCAAAAGGTACGCCGCCAGCTTCGCGAATCGCTTCCTTAACGATCTTACCGAACTCTTGCAGATGCACATGACCTGGAACAATATCAATATAGGAATTGCAGACCGCAATAAACGGCTTTCCGAAATCTTCTTCTTTTACTCCGGCTGCACGCAGGAGACTACGGTGTGGAGCACGGTCAAAGCCTTTTTTAATCATGTCTGAACGCATTTTCTTGGCTGCCATAATGACATTTCCCCCCTAAATAAATTGCAATCAAATATAGTGTCGCATTAACGCAATGAACTCCAAAGATCTGCGTATATACGGTTTATAGAAAGAACGGGGACCAGCTTCCTAAAGAAGAAGTTCGAAGCCGTTTCTATAAAAAATGCAGCTGTTTTGGTATAAACGGTTCCCGCCTATAATGAACGGAGAAGTCATTGTTATTAGTGAGTCTATCACAAAGAATTCGTTTTTTCTACCGAACAGTGTGAAGTTTCTCATGAGGAGGCCAACCTTAATAGAGTATAAAAAAACCTATCCGCAGGGGGATAGGCTACTTTAAAATATAAGAAAGTANNTATTTCTCGCTTAAACGCTTATAGTCCTTATACGGACGCCGAAGCCGTTTATACTTATAATGAGCGTCGTAAGGCGGCACGTTGTAGGGTGATCATCCAACCAACTGAGGGTTCAACAATAGGATGCATCAGCCGTTTTACACTTGGTTGGGCTAAGAGAATGGTTAGTAAGATTGCAGAGAGCACTAATAAGGTGGCGCCTACGGAATGGTTAATATGGGAGTACAGTTCTGAAACGGCGGCAGAGCGAACGATAAATCCGTGAAGTAGAAAAACATACAAGGTACGGATACCCCAGTCAGTTATCCGACTGAAAGAGTAAGGAACCCACCCCATAAATGCTATTGCAGCAGTTATTTGCAGAGCATAGATAGCTAGACGATATATTCCTGCGTACCATTCCTGAACTCCAAGCTGCATGTAAGTCATACTTCCGTAAAGCCAGCCTACCGACAACCGAGATCCCCAAGTCGCAAACAGAATAAATAGAAGTATGGAGACTAAGGAAGCGGTGAATTTAATCCGTTTTTGAAAAAAGCGAAAAAAAGATTGGAACGAGAAATGATAGNNCAATTCCAGAGGCGACAGCAAAAATGAATTGTGCAGTAGGCGTCCATTTACGCATCCCGATTATAAGTAAACGCCAGAAAGCATGGCTTGCTAGGAACCATAAGAGCAGATAGGGGGCGAAGAAGGAATGATGGATACCCTGTACCTGATAAATGGTGGCGTCCAGCACAGAGTAGAGGCTTTGAAAGATAATGTATTGCAATCCGATTTGCATGAGTATGCGGCGGCCTTGCGTACCTGTGAGGTGCTTATTGGCAAAATAGCCGGTAACAAGCACGAAGAGGGGCATATGAAAGCTGAAGATCCACATATATAAACTATACAAGCTGCTCATAGATCCTATAAGTGGTTCTATAGCGTTTCCAACGAACACAGTGACTATCAGCATAAAACGTAAATTTAGAAAAAAAGTCTTCCCAGGCGTGTCTAGCGAGTTTTCCCCTACCATGACTTCCCTCCAAAGATGCTTGATGCTTCAATTTTAAAATACAAGATTTTCTTTAATTGAATTGTGAATTAGCTCACTTACGAAAGCGTTTTCATAAGTGCCAATTGTGGCGATGTGTTGAAGGTTGTTAGAATAGAGGGTTTCTACTATAATTTTCTTATATGCAGTAACATCCGGGAGTGGAGCATGTTGAAGAAAAGAATAACTAAACGTCGTATCGGTTTAATTGTACTAATCATTCTTGTTGTAGCCGGTTTGCTGCTGTGGAGGTATCTAACTCCATATGCACCAGCTGAAGAAGCGGAAAGTGCACTGATTTCAAGTGGTGGAGTTACAGTCGAACAGAATGACAACTGGATCTCGTTCGAACCTTCCATTACTAAAGGTGCCTCGATCATATTTTACCCTGGAGCTCTGGTGAAACCAGAAGCTTACTCCCCACTTGCGAAGGGCATCGCTGCTGCGGGGCATCCTTTCTACATCGCCAAAATGCCGCTTAATTTAGCAGTAACAAAAGGCGATGCCGCAGAAGAGATTATTCGTGTGCATCCGAAGCAATCTTTTGTTCTAGGTGGACATTCACTTGGGGGCGTCATGGCGTCACGTTATGCAGTTGAGCATGCGGACCAGCTTGAAGGTGTATTTTTCTTGGCCTCTTATCCGGATGAAAAAGGTAGTTTACGTGAGACCACTTTGTCAGTATTGTCGGTAGTGGGTACTAAGGATCAAGTGATTGACAGAGACAGCTACAGCAAAGGTCGCTCCTATCTGCCAGATAATACGTTGTATAGTTCAATCGTCGGTGGAAATCATGCTCAGTTTGGAAGCTATGGACCACAAAAAGGAGACGGGGAAGCAACCATTTCTGAGGAAGAGCAGCAAAATGACACAGTACGCGCTATGCTGGATTGGCTAGGGAATCTCAGATAGTCTTCTGTCTTTCCAACAATAGGGAGGGAAAATTATGCCATTACTACATATTAACGATGAATGCATTCCCTGTTCAGGAATATTGTTCGACAAGGATGGCACGTTATTGGATCTATTAGCCACATGGGGGTATTGGGCCGAGCTTGTACTGCGTGGGATGGAAGATCAGTTTGCGATTATGGGAACTGATTTTATTGTAGATCGAAGTAAAGTGCTTGGTACACAGCATGATGCTGCGGGTAAGTTGATTGGTTATGATCCTGCAGGGCCGCTCACCATGGCTACAGAGGAAGAAAGTTATGGTGTGCTCGCATGGCAGCTGTACGCTGCGGGCGTTCCTTGGAATGAAGCGTTGACCCGTGTGAAGAGTATAGCTAAGGACGCGATGTATGAATTGCGCAGACGCCGCACGGCCCAGCCACTAGAAGGGCTTTATCCTTTTCTGGAACAATGTGCTGCTGCATCGCTCAAGCTAGGCGTTGTTACTTCAGATGGTGCAAAGACCACTCAGGAGCATCTGGATTGGCTTGGAATTACACAATATTTTGATTCGGTAGTTACAAGAGACAGAGTATTAAACGGAAAACCCGCACCTGAAATGGCTGAATTAGCCTGCAGGGAGCTGGGACTTTCGCCTGAAGTGACGATTATTATCGGTGACAGTAATGCAGATATGCAATTAGGTAAAGGTGCAGGCTTACGCCTCGCCGTTGGAATCTCCAACATGGGCGAAGGGAAGCACCTGATTGACGCAGATGTGATTATTTCTAGCTTTAATGAGCTACGGATCACTTACTGATCAGCATACTAATGGAAAGGATGTGCTACATCACATGGAACAATTGCAGACACTTGCTTCTTGGATTAAAGACTGTGACAATATCGTTTTCTTCGGAGGGGCGGGTACATCTACAGAGAGCGGGATTCCGGATTTCCGCTCGGCAGCAGGATTATACCAGACTCAGCACAATTCACCTTATCCACCTGAAGTGATGCTGAGCCGTACTTTTTTTATGTCCTCACCGGACATTTTTTTTGATTTTTACCGCAGTAAAATGATTCATCCTGATGCTCGTCCAAATGGCGCGCATCAGCTGCTTGCGGAATTGGAACGGCAGGGCAAGCTTAAGGCTGTTATTACGCAAAATATTGATGGCCTGCACCAGCTGGCGGGCAGCCGAAATGTACTTGAACTGCATGGTTCGATTCATCGCAACCATTGTATGGACTGCTCACGTTATTACGGATTGGAACAGCTGTTAGATACCACAGAGAGCGTTCCTCGTTGTCCCGATTGTGGGGGCATTATCAAGCCGGATGTTGTTCTATATGAAGAAGAATTAGACCATTCGGTACTGATGAGTTCTGTCGAAGCGATAGCAGCTGCAGATATGCTTATCATTGGTGGAACTTCTCTTACGGTCCAGCCTGCGGCTAGTCTGGTCACTTATTTCCGGGGCAGACGTACGGTGCTGCTTAATGGCGACCCGACACCCTTTGATGATCGAGCTGATCTTCTGATTAAAGATCGTATTGGGAAAGTACTCGGCAGTGTTATGGATCTGCTTGGCTAAAGGGATGTTCTTATGGATTGTCGGTTGCCAGACCGTGAAGGGATGAGATGTATCGATGGAGTTGCATCAAGATGAAAACAAGGTGAAAGAGTGGGCCGAAGCCAACCCGCAATCTTTAGGGTTAAATAGGTCGAAGATTGAGGCTAAGTATATTTGGAACCCTGGAGGGTTTGTAAACCAGTCTTATCGCATAACTGATGGTCAAACCATTCGTCATTTAAAACTCTCGCAAGAACGAAAAGCAACACGACTTAAACAGTGGGTTATGATCAATGAACATCTGACTCATAATTACAAGGCACCACGGTTGATTGGAGAGGTTACACAAGAAATAACATCTGGTTATTCCTATGGTTTAGTGTTTGATTTTATTGAAGGTAAACCATTAGGTTCCATCTCCGATCCACTGCCAGTAATTGAAAAGGTTCTGAAGTCCCTTCATCGATTACATGCGGATAAAGAGATTAGGATGGCAGTTGCAAGTGAGGATAAGGACTACAACTATGCCGATGCATTTACTGACGAATACATCACTCGATTTGAAGAAGATTTGCAAATCATTAGAGCTGAGAGGCATTTGCTGGACTTCGTAACGACGGACACTTTAGATTGGTTCGATACAGAAGTGGAAGCATTGAGAATAATGGTTAGTCAGCACCCTTCTTTTCAGAGGAAGGCGACCGACATCGTACACAATGATATTAATTGGCAGAATATCTTAGTTGATAATAATAATGATTTTTGGATTATCGATTGGGATGACTTAACGGTATTTGGAGACGCTGCAATGGACTATTCCGTACTTCTTTGGCCGCTCTATAAATCAAAGGATTGGGCTTATTGTAAAGATCTAGTTATTGATTTAGCAGGCCGTGCAATATTGGAACGGATTGAGTTTTATTTTAGAGCTAAGCTCCTTGATGATGTGATTGATGTTCTCGCTGACTATATTGATGCGGAGCATGTGCCAGAACTGAAAGAAATGGCTCAGAAAAGGGCGAAAGAGATACATCTTCGTGCTTACCCCGAATATCTGAGGCTTTATGCAAGATAACCTCAGCTAACTGAAAGGTTAGCTTAACAAAGGGATTCACATATTAGACTTGTCTAATATGTGAATCCCTTTTGTGCAGCCATCTCTTAATGGTCTGGTTTCTTTACATGTCTAGTCGTTGTGAGGCGGTAAGCGGTGGGTGACTGAGCACAAAAACGTTTGAATTGGCGCGAGAAATACAAGGCGTCAGTTAATCCTACAGATGCAGCAACCTGTTCCACAGACAGCTCAGGTCGTTCACGCAGCAGCTGTCTGGACTTCTCTATGCGCAGCTTCAATAAGTATGTTACCGGAGATAAACCGGTCTCTTGCTTAAATACACGGGATAGATAGGCCCGGTTATAGCCAAGCGTATCGCACATTTGTTCAATGGAGACCGGGTGGGCGTATTGGGAGGCCATGTAGTGGATCATTTGCTTCACAGTACGCTTAACCTGTGATTCAGCTCCGGGAAGACGGGAGAAGGAAGAGAGCAAATCAGCAGCTTCGCCTACAATGAGGTAAAGATACCCTAGAGAGGTGAGGTGGGCACTCTCTTTGTTTGCTTTGAAGGCTTGCATGATACTGGATAGGGCACCTGGGATGATGCTGTCACCCGTTGTAGTAACTACAGGTTTTTGTGGTGTGAAGCTCGTCTGCAGCACAAGAGCATCAGCCTCACTCCCAGTAAAAGCTGCCCAGCGATAGCACCAGGGCTGATCCTTATCTGAGATATAACTGACCAACTGTCCTGGATGAATAAGGAAAAAATCTCCTTTGCCCAGTGCATATTTATGATGTTCAGTACGAAAAACACCTGAGCCGGACTCTATAAAGTGAAGTAAATAATAATCGTAGATCTTAGGGCCAGCTTGATGCATAGGAATCGTCTGACTCTGACCAGCAAACAGTACATGGAGATTTTGTTTATCGTAATAGACGGGATTAGATCCTACGGAATAAGTATGCTCCATTTGAGACAGCCTTTCTTGTGTTATTGTCATTTAATGGCTTATAGTTTAGAGTGTAACAATTATTTGTGTAATTATTATATTATGGGAAGTCACATTTATCCATACATTACACACATGATTGCATTATCAGAGGATAACTGATTCTATTATAATGAATACATAAAGAACGCTTTACTAATTCCCACTGGCTGAAGCAGCGAAAGGATGGAGTGGTATTAATGAGCATACAGGAACTTAATAAGAAATTCATCGAAAAGTATGGGGTAAGCGAGCAAGAAGCTCAAGTATTTTATGCACCAGGACGTGTCAATCTCATTGGAGAGCACTTGGATTATAACGGAGGATACGTACTGCCCGCAGCTTTGGAATTTGGTACAACTTTGATCGTGCGTCCACGTAGTGACAGCAAAGTGAATTTTGCATCTACTAATTTTCCTTACGAAGCAACTATCGATTATAGTGAAATTGGCAAGGCCAAAACTGGGGAATGGATCGACTATCCGGTTGGAGTAATGGTTGAATTGGATAAGAAAAACACCCCAGTAAGTAAAGGTTACGATCTACTGTTCCATGGTGATATTCCGAATGGTGCAGGCTTGTCCTCATCGGCTTCTCTTGAAGTCGTAACTGCCTATGCTTTCCTAACTCTTGAAGGCGGCGACACGGACACCGTTGAGATTGCACTCTTGTCTCAGCGTGCTGAGAACCAGTATGTAGGTGTGAACTCCGGAATTATGGATCAGTTCGCAGTTGCCAATGGTAAACGCGATCATGCGATCCTGCTGATGTGCGATACGCTTGAATATAATTTGGTACCTTTCATCACTGGTGCTTATAAATTGGTAATCGGCAACACCAACAAACGAAGAGGGCTTGTGGATTCCAAGTACAATGAGCGTCGTCAGCAGTGTGATGAGGCCTTGTCTATTTTGCAAAAAGAAGTTCCTTCACTAGCTTATCTGGCACAGCTCACNNAATTCGAAGCACATCAAGATAAAATTACAGACGGAATTGTTAGGCGCCGCGCTCGCCATGTTGTGGAAGAGAATCAACGCGTGCTAGATTCCGTTGAGGTGTTAAAGAACAATGATCTGAAGCAGTTCGGTCAGTTCATGAATGACTCACATGCTTCCTTGCGCGATTTGTATGAAGTTAGCTGTGAAGAGCTAGATATTATGGTTGAAGAAGCACAGCGTATTCCCGGTACACTTGGTTCCCGTATGACTGGCGCAGGTTTCGGTGGTTGTACTGTATCCTTGGTACATGAAGATGATGTAGAACGTTTCATTCGTGAAGTAGGCGAGGCATATACCACAAGATCTGGTTTGGTTGGTGAGTTCTACGTTTGCGGCATCGGTAATGGTGTCCAAGAATTGAAGGGAGTGTAATCAGATGGCAATTTTAGTAACGGGTGGAGCAGGGTATATTGGATCTCATACTGTAGCAGAACTGTTGGACCGCGGCGAAGAAGTGGTAGTCATCGACAATCTGCTAACAGGACATCGTGAGGCGCTACTGGGTGGCAAGCTGTACGAAGGCGATCTGCGCGATAAGGAATTACTCGGTAAGCTGTTTGCTGAGAATGAGATTGAGGCAGTCATTCATTTCGCGGCGAGCTCTTTGGTTGGTGAGAGCATGAAGGACCCCGTAAAGTATTATGACAACAACGTATATGGCACACAATGCCTTTTGGAAGCTATGCAAAAAGCTGGCGTGAACAAAATAGTATTCTCGTCCACAGCTGCAACCTACGGCGAACCGGAAAAGGTACCGATTGAAGAAACAGACCGTACCGAGCCAGCAAACGTATACGGCGAAACGAAGCTGACCATGGAACGTATGATGGCTTGGTTTGACAAAGTACTGGGCATCAAATACGTAGCACTACGTTACTTTAATGCTGCGGGTGCACATGCTAGCGGCAAAATCGGTGAAGACCACCGTCCGGAAAGTCATTTGGTTCCGCTGGTATTGCAAACCGCTTTGAAGCAACGGGAGAGCATCGCCGTGTTCGGAGACGACTACCCTACAGAAGACGGTACTTGCGTGCGCGACTACATTCATGTTAGCGATCTGGCTGATGCTCATGTTCGTGCAGTAACCTATCTTCGTAGCGGAAGCAACAGTAATATTTTCAACTTAGGGAATGGACTTGGCTTCTCGGTGGAACAGGTTATTGAAACAGCGAAGAAGGTTACAGGACTAGAAATCCCTGTAGTTATTCAAGAACGTCGTGCTGGAGATCCGGCAGTATTGGTAGCTTCCTCCGACAAAGCGCGCTCTATCCTTGGATGGAACCCTCAGCATGCTGACTTGGAGAATATCATTCNNCCATTCTGCCAATCCGCAAGGATACGGAGAATAAGGGCTTTAGCTCGACTTGAGCTTGAGATCCTACTTAAGGAGAATTAAAAATGCACAACGAGAATAAGGTTACGCCTGCTGGCCAGAAAGCATTACATGCGATTGAGCAACTTGTTCTGTTCGCACTGCGGGAGCAGCTCATTGCACCATCCGATGAAGATTATAGCCGTAATGTGCTGCTAGATCAGTTCGGATTTAGTGAGCCGTTCGTTGGAGAGGTCGATCAAAGTCCATTGGAAGGTCCACAGGTTCCGCTGGATGCACTGATTGATTATGGTTTTGAGATCGGATTGATTCCAGAGAATAGCGACACTTACCGTGACTTGCTGGATGCCAAGATTATGGGACTCCTAATGGCCCGTCCGTCAGAGGTGAATGCGGAGTTCAATCGTCTAGCTGCTGAAAAAGGCATCTCCGCAGCTACAGATCGCTTTTATAAATTAAGCATAGATTCCAACTATATTCGGATGGACCGGATTTCGAAGAATGTCTACTGGCTGCAAGATTCGCCTTACGGTGACATTGAGATGACGATCAATTTGTCCAAGCCTGAGAAAAGTCCGAAGGATTGTGCTATGGCCCGGTTGCTCCCGCCGCCGGTCTATCCAAAATGTCTACTTTGCCGTGAGAATGTTGGGTATGCTGGACGGGTTAATCATCCGCCGCGTCAGAACCTGCGTGTCATTCCACTTCAGCTGAATAATGAGAAATGGTTGTTCCAATACTCACCTTATGTTTACTACAATGAGCACTGTATTGTGTTCCATCATGATCATGTGCCAATGAAGCTTACCAAGGATACCTTGAAGCGGCTGCTTAGCTTCGTGGGATCTTTCCCGCATTATTTTATTGGCTCGAATGCGGACTTGCCGATTGTTGGCGGCTCGATTCTGACGCATGACCACTTTCAAGGTGGACGTCACACCTTCCCAATTCAGAAAGCGCCTAAGGAAGATACCTTCACGCATGCATCTTATCCGGGTGTTAGTATCAACATCGTAAAATGGCCTATGTCCGTATTGCGATTGAATGGTGAAGATCCTGCGGTACTGCTGGAGTGTGGCAATGCACTTTATGAAGCATGGAAGGCTTATAGTGATCCTGAGGCTGAAGTATTAGCGTTCAGTGAAGTTGATGGTGAAGTGCAGCCTCATAATACCGTTACTCCAATCGTTCGTCGGGCGGAAGATGGCAGCTTTGAGATGGATCTTGTGCTGCGTAATAACCGGACTAGTGAGCAGTATCCTGAAGGGATTTTTCATCCCCATCGTGAGATGCACCATATCAAGAAAGAAAATATCGGCTTGATTGAGGTCATGGGACTCGCAATCCTGCCAGGTCGTCTGAAGGAAGAGCTTGATTCTATTGCGAGCATCCTTGCAGGAGATCACGCACTATTAGAAGCGGTAAAGAACGATCCTAGACATTCACTTGCGCAGCATGCTGCTTGGGTTCAGGAGCTAGTAGAGCGTTTCGGAACCTCATTACAGCATGAAGAAGCCGTCAAGATTGTGCAGAACGAAGTCGGCATCAAGTTTACACATATTCTTGAACACGCCGGCGTCTACAAGCGGACACCGGAGGGGCAAGCTGCTTTCCGTCGCTTTGTGAAAAGCTTCGGCACGTTGTAAGTTTGGATGAGGGATGTCCTTAAGCCTATGGGCTTATAGACATCCCCTTNNGATGGTATCGAAGCTACACCATTTGAATGCGGCTAACCAGAGGTTTATAATACGACTGAGCACAACATTCTGAAATAACTAATGGAGGTTTACACATATGCGTAAATTTGAATTTTATAATCCTACCAAGCTGATTTTTGGACAGGGTACGCTGGAAGCTTTGAAGACAGAGGTTCCTAAGTACGGTAAGAATGTACTGTTGATGTACGGTGGCGGTAGTATCAAGCGTAGCGGTCTGTACGATAAGGTAATCGCTGAGCTGAGTTCAATAGGTGCAGCTGTAACTGAACTCTCTGGCGTAGAGCCGAATCCACGCCTTTCTACCGTACATAAGGGTGTAGAGCTGTGTCACGAGCATAATATCGACCTCATCCTCGCTGTAGGCGGCGGTAGCGTGTTGGACTGCGCTAAAGCAGTCGCTGTTGGAGCGAAGTATGAAGGTGACATGTGGGACTTTGTAGAGCGTAAGGCAGCCCCTCAAGGTGCTCTCCCACTCGGTACAGTGCTGACGATGGCAGCTACTGGATCAGAAATGAATAGCGGTTCTGTAATCACAAACGAAGTGACTAAGGAAAAAATGGGCTGGGGCAGCATTCATGCATTCCCGGCATTCTCGATTCTTGACCCAGAGAACACTTTTACTCTGCCACGTGATCAGACGGTCTACGGAATGGTGGATATCATGTCTCACGTTCTGGAGCACTATTTCCATACGGATGGCAACACAACGGTACAAGATGGCTTCTGCGAAACCTTGCTACGGACTGTAATCGAAACCGCACCGAAGCTTATTGAAGATTTGAATAATTACGAGCTGCGTGAGACCATCATGTACTGCGGTACAATGGCACTTAACGGTATGGTTAGCATGGGATTTGCCGGAGATTGGGCAACTCACAACATCGAGCACGCGGTATCGGCCGTATACGACATTCCACATGGTGGAGGACTGGCAATTCTGTTCCCACAATGGATGAAGTATAATCTCGACACTGATCCCGCTCGTTTCCGCAAGCTTGCTGTAAATGTGTTCGGTATTGAGGCTGCAGGCAAGACCGATGAAGAAATAGGGCTGGAAGGTATTGAAGCTTTGCGTAGTTTCTGGGATTCCATCGGTGCACCGAAGACACTCGGGGATTATGATATTGATGACAGTGAGATCGGCAGTATGGCTGATAAGGCCGTTCGTTTCGGACCGTTTGGTAATTTCCGCAAGCTTGAGCGTGAGGATGTAGTTGAGATTTATAAAATGGCTCTGTAAGTGTTCAAATGTATTCAACCTTGAGCTTAGGTAACGGAAGATGATTTGAGCCGTCCCATAAGGGGCGGCTTTTTGTGTGATTTAAAACGTTAGAAAATTCATGATAGTAAGGTTAAATACATAGTGTCTAATGAACATGTTCCATCTTAAGATGGAACTTTTTTGGGTAAATATCCAAAGTTTGTGAAACCAATGACCTACTTTGTTCGTTTAAAGTATTATGACAGTCCTGAAAGAAGACAGGAGGAAGTAATTATGCAAACGCTGTATTTAGGCTGCTTGGCGCTAGGCGTCATTTTTGCCATAGTCAGCGTCCTGGTGGGGGATGTGATCGGAAATGCCCTGCATGGGGTCTTTGATTTCGTATCCGTAGATTTTCTGAATCCCACCGTACTAGCAGGAGGAGTAACCGTGTTTGGTGGAGCGGGCATTCTTCTTACCCGTTACAGCAACTTGGAAGCTGGGGCCATCGCTGCTTTGTCTTTGTTAACCGCTGCTTTTTTGGGTGTGCTTATGTATTTAGGAGTGGTTAAGCCCATGGACAAGAGTGAAATGTCGAATGGTTTCTCTATGAGTGAACTGCCCGGCAAAATCGGGGAAGTCACAGTTCCTGTTCCTGCTAAGGGTTATGGTGAAATTATGGTGAAGTTTGGTGCAGGCAATAGTCTGCATACGGCAGCAAGCTTTGATCATGAGCTACTCCCGGCAGGCGTTAAGGTTGTTGTAGTGGAAGTTAGAGAAGGCGTTGCAATGGTGTCAGAATTTGAGGAGAGAAGAGGAGAGGATCTTTAATGTTCGGTATTCCTGATTATTTGTTAATTCCAGCTGTTGTCGTCGCTGTTCTGTTTGTGCTAGGGATCGCATTCTGGGCACGTTACAAAACTGTAGGACCAGATGAAGGGATGATCGTGACCGGTTCCTTTTTAGGGAGCAATCATATTTCAGACGATGGTTCTGGACGTAAAATAAAGATTGTTCGCGGGGGCGGGGCGTTTATCCTCCCAGTATTTCAGAAGGCTGAATTTATGTCACTTCTTTCTCATAAACTCGATGTGACAACTCCGGAAGTATATACCGAGCAAGGTGTGCCGGTAATTGCAGACGGTGTTGCGATTATTAAGGTGGGAAGCTCCACTGAAGATGTGGCAACAGCCGCAGAGCAGTTCATGGGTAAACCCATAGAGGCGCTGAAGAGTGAGGCTCAAGAGGTGCTTGAGGGTCACTTGCGGGCAATACTCGGTTCGATGACTGTTGAAGAAGTATACCGTAACCGTGATCGTTTTGCGCAAGAGGTTCAAGGCGTGGCGGCACGTGATCTTAAGAAAATGGGTCTGCAAATTGTTTCCTTCACCATCAAGGATGTACGAGACAAACATGGATATCTGGAAGCGCTAGGTAAACCGCGAATTGCTGCGGTGAAGCGGGATGCAGAAATCGCTGAAGCAGAAGCCGTGCGGGATGCGAGAATTCAAAAGGCGAACGCTGAGGAGCAAGGGCAAAAAGCAGAGTTGCTGCGGGATACGAATATTGCCGAAGCCTCCAAGGAAAACCAGCTTAAGGTGGCTGCCTTTAAGCGGGATCAGGATACGGCGAAGGCGGAAGCCGATCAGGCTTACCATATTCAAGAGGCACGTGCGAAGCAGACCGTTGTTGAAGAGCAGATGAAGGTTGAGCTGGTACGTAAGGAACGTGAAATCGATTTGCAAGCTAAAGAAATTCAGGTTCGCGAGAAGCAGTATGATGCGGAAGTGAAGAAAAAAGCGGAAGCGGATCGTTACGCAGTAGAGCAAGCGGCGGAAGCTGATAAGGCGAAGAGAATGCGCGAGGCTGATGCGTTACAGTACAGTATCGAAACGCAGGCAAAAGCTACTGCGGAGCAGAAGCGTCTTGAAGGTCAGGCGATGGCGGATGCGGAGCTGGCCAAAGGTACAGCGGATGCCGAAGTTATTCGGTTGCGCGGTCTAGCGGAAGCAGAAGCCAAAGAGAAGCTGGCGGAAGCCTTCCAGAAATTTGGCGAAGCAGCGGTGCTTGATATTATCGTCAAAATGCTGCCAGATTTGGCTGGACAAATTGCGAAGCCACTGGCATCCATTGATAAGCTTACCGTTGTAGATACAGGTAATGGTGAAGGTGCGGCACGTGTCAGCAATTACGTAACTCAGCTGATGTCTACGGCTCCTGAGATGCTAAAGAGCGTCTCTGGTATTGACGTGGAAGCCCTAATCAAAGGGCTGACCACTAGATCCTCAGGGGCATCTGGAAGCAAGTCGGTTCCAGTCGCACCTGTAGCTTCTCTACAACCTCCGGCAGCATCAGGGGGAGCGAGCAAAGCTTCGACAGCTGTGGCTGATCAAGCGGAAGAATAGTTAAAGCAATAACTATAGAATTATTTATCTTAAGGTATGACCGGTGAGTACTCACCGGTCATACCCTAAGTTTATGTTTGAGCTATAGAATAGGAGAGGTGCACGAGCTTGCAGCTGATTTTAGATAATATCCATAAGAGCTTTGATGGTAAACAGGTAATTAAAGGTGCAAACTTTACCTTTGAAAAAGGAAAGATATACGGTCTGCTCGGACGGAATGGAGCAGGTAAAACCTCACTTTTCAATTGTCTGAGTGGAGAGATCCAAATGGATAGCGGCGCTGCTTTTATTGGTGAGAAAGATTGTACACATCCGCTTCGTGAAGAGGACATCGGATATGTATTTTCTCTGCCCATTTTGCCTGAATTTCTGACAGGTTATGAGTTCGTAAAGTTTTATATGGACATTAACCGTGAGAAGATCGATCCGAAGAAAAGCATTGAAGATTATTTTTCCATTATTAAGTTTCAAGAAGAAGATCGACACCGACTGATCAAGGGTTATTCCCACGGGATGAAGAATAAAATTCAAATGCTCTGCTTTATCATTACTCGACCGCCCTTAATTTTGCTGGATGAGCCGTTAACCTCTTTTGATGTTGTTGTGGCTCTTGAGATCAAGAAGCTGCTGCGTGAGATGAAGCAGGATCACATCATTATTTTTTCAACGCATATTTTGCAATTAGCCGCCGATTTATGTGACGAGCTAGTTATTCTAAATCATGGAACCCTTCAAGAAATTCCACGTGAGACCCTGCAAAGTCCGGAATTTGAGGAGCAGATTATAGCTTTACTACAGGATGGCAACAATGATTAGGACACTTCGCAGCATTCAGAGGATTCGAGGTTCGTCTGGAGCCAATCGGCTGATTTACTATTTCAAAAAGCTACCTGTTCTTGGCAAACTTTTAAAAGATGATATCTACTCCAATGTTGCACTTAAACAAATTTTCGCTGGGATTGTACTTGTACTGAAGGTATTGTGGGGATTTTTAAATAAGTTCGCCTACTTGGGTATAGTGGTATATTTGCCAATTGTCCTTACAAACAAAGAATTGCCGCTCGCCGAACAGTATGCGTTGTTCTTACATATTTTTGTAGTTCTGAGTTTTATAGTAGCTGCGGTCTCGAATGTATTTATTTTGGAGCCCAAACGGGATAAATACATATGTGTGAAGCTGATGAGAATTCCGGCTAAGCAGTATATGCATGCTACGCTTTTACTTAAAGGCCTGACGTTCTTTATATATTTTTTACCGGCCTTAACCGTCTTTGCGGGAATTTTTGGAGCACCACTATGGCACGGAGTATGGCTTACACTATTGTTAACTTCCTGGAGAATAGTCACTGAGGCGCTGAATNNCAAAAAGTTGGGCTGGGTATGGTCCGTGATCGGACTAGGTTGTCTACTTGCCTATGTGCCTCTATATCTTGGGCATTCTTTTGTAAATGATGCGATAGGATTTAGTGTCCCAGTGAGCTTTGTAATTGTAATTCTTGGTGGGATTGCAGGTGTGTATATTGGGAAATATCCTAACTATCGCAGCGCTGTAGATGTCGTTACCAAGATAGATGATCCACTGCTGGATATGAGCCGGATGATGAAAGAGGCAAGGGTGGCAGAAGTTCAGACCAAGGAGAAGGACTTTTCGCCGGAACAACTAAAGGATCAACAATTTCAAGGAAAGACAGGATACGCCTACTTGAATGCTATTTTTTTCTCCAGACATAAACGCTTGTTAATTCAACCCATCCAGAGACGTGTGACAATCATTGGTGTGCTCTTTATAGTGGCAGTCCTAATTATGTTCATTTCACCGGAGACTTAGTCCAAGTTAACGACATATTTGCTCGGTGGACTACCCTTTTTCGTATTTATTATGAACTACACCTCTATAGGTGAGCGAGTGTGCAGAGCGATGTTTTACAATTGTGATCTAAGCTTATTGCGCTATGGATTCTATCGTGAGCAAGCTGCAACTCTGGACAATTTTAAGATACGACTTATTAAATTGAGTGGACTAAATCTTATTCCTGCTTTCGCCATTTGTATAGCATGTACCTTTCTGTTGCTACTCTCTGGAGAAGAATGGGGATTGGTGGATGCGGTGATCTTTTGGGTAACGATTCTTTGTCTTTCTTTGTTCTTTTCGGTGCATCACTTGTTCATGTATTATATTTTTCAACCGTACAGCACGGAGCTTAATATGAAGAATCCATTCTTTTTTATCATCAACAGCATTGTATTGGGACTAAGTGTGGCTTGTATCGGAATCTCAAGTACATCCTCATTTTTTTCGTTAATTGTTCTTGCGGGAACTATTGCTTATATGGTTATCGCTGTGACAATGGTCTACAAGTTCTCCAGCAGAACCTTTCGGGTAAAATAGAACGCAGAGTGTTCTTCTAAAATCGGATTGTTGGTGATATGATGGTAGCGAATAGTTTCATTTAATCGTACCGTTTCATGTTGCGTTTGCTGCTTGGAAGTCAGGTGTTTAGAGATAAAAGAGGTGGCAAATATGAGTAGCATAACAGTAGCAAAGGTGTTAAATAACAACGTTATCATTGCCCAGCATCCCCAATATTCCGAGGTTGTAGTTATTGGTAAAGGGATAGGGTTTAATCGAAAACGGCATGACAAGATTATTCTAGCCTCCGTGGAGAAGATGTTTATTCTTCGCAGCCAGGAAGAGCAGGAACAATATAAACAGCTTCTTCCCCAAGTGGACGAGAAGTTGATTGAGATCGTACATGAAATTTTGTTATATATTATGCATAGCAGTCGTCAGCCGCTTAATGAGCATGTTCACATTGCCCTTACTGATCATATCTCATTTGCTATACGGCGTTATGAACAAGATATCCCTATTCATAACCCGTTTCTGTATGAGACTAAAGAGATTTATCCTGAAGAATATAAGATGGCAGAGTATGCGATTAAGCGGATCAATGAAGGCATGGGTGTGGAATTGCCCGTAGATGAAGTGGGTTTTGTGGCTCTTCATATCGTTAGCGCGCTTAGTAATAGACAGATTTCTGAGGTCAGGCAGCATTCCCTTTTAATTGGGGATTTGATCGGAATCGTAGAGAATAATCTGGAATATCGAATCCCACGTGATTCACTTGATTATTCGCGATTGGTGACCCATTTACGATTCGTTCTAGAAAGACTGCGCCGTGGAGAATCGGTAAGAGAGACTTCTACGCTGGATGGCCTCATGAAGCGAGAGTATCCCGAAATGTATACATTGGCATGGCAATTAACTAAGGTTATCGAAAACCGAGTGCGAATTCCTGTGTATCCAGCAGAAGTAAGCTATTTGACGATCCATTTACAGCGTCTTGCTCAGAAGAAAGAGGATGAAATGGATATGGATACGAATGATAAAGCTGAATAAAAATGTCCACTATGCAGGGAATCAATGATTCACATAAAAAAAGCTTGTCACTTCTAAAAAACGGTGCTACAATATCCGTGTCTTAATTAAAACAGAATACCAAGCGTGTAACTGATTCGATCAGGCATGAGTGATTTACAGTATTTTGGTTGCTAGACCCCATCTTGGGGTAATCTAACCTTAGAGTTAGAAAACAACCTTCATACTGTGTTGCTCATGCCTTTTTTGGCGTCTGTTTTACTGAGAAATCTGATTAATGAAAGGAAGTGACCAAGATGTTCAAAAAGCTGTTCGGCGTTTTACAAAGAGTTGGTAAAGCGCTAATGCTCCCAGTAGCCATACTGCCAGCTGCCGGTCTGCTCCTTGGAATAGGAAACATGCTGGTAAATCCCGACTTTCTACAATACGTTCCAGCACTGCAGAACGATGTGGTTCAGGCAATTGCCAACGTATTGATGAACTCAGGGCAAATTGTATTTGATAATCTATCCTTACTATTTGCCGTGGGTGTTGCGATAGGTTTATCCGGGGGTGAGGGTGTTGCTGGTCTAGCTGCTATTATCGGTTTCCTCGTGATGAATGTTACGATGGGTACTGTAATTGGCGTCAATGATTATGTCCTGAGCCAAGGCGATTTTTCCTATGCTAGTGTCTTAGGAATTCCAACACTGCAAACAGGGGTGTTTGGAGGTATACTCGTCGGTATATTGGCTTCGTCCATGTACAAGCGATTCTTCAAAATTGAGCTTCCATCCTATCTGGGCTTCTTCGCAGGTAAACGTTTCGTTCCGA
>DJUJ01000098.1:6210-17163 GCA_002438345.1 Paenibacillus sp. UBA6285 | reverse complement strand
CGCTCGTTGATTCCTTTTGGTCTGCATCACATTTTCTATTCTCCGTTCTGGTATGAATTTGGTACCTACGTAGATAAAGCCGGAGAATTGGTACGCGGTGACCAACGGATCTTCATGCAGCAGCTTCGTGATGGCGTAGAATTCACAGCAGGGACATTTACAACAGGTAAGTATCCGTTCATGATGTTTGGTCTTCCAGCAGCAGCTTTGGCCATCTACCATGAAGCTAAACCTCATAATAAAAAGATTGTCGGAGGGTTGATGCTTTCCGCAGCATTGACTTCGTTCCTGACAGGGATCACTGAACCACTCGAATTCTCATTCCTGTTCGTGGCTCCATTGTTGTTCGCTGTACATTGTGTGTTTGCTGGTTTGTCCTTTATGACCATGCATATCCTTAATGTCAAGATCGGTATGACATTCTCGGGGGGCTTTATCGATTACGTGCTCTTTGGTATCATTCCGAACCGTACGGCTTGGTGGCTCGTAATTCCAGTAGGGATTGCCCTTGCCTTAATTTACTACTTTGGATTCCGCTTTGTTATTCGGAAGTTCAATCTGATGACACCGGGTCGTGAAGAAGATACGGATGAAACCGAAGATACGAACACGGAATCAATTTCTAAAACTGGTGATGATCTACCTCGGATCATCTTGTCCGCGTTGGGTGGTAAAGAGAACATCATTCATCTTGATGCTTGTATTACTCGCCTTCGTGTTGAGGTTAAGGATAAATCAGGTGTGGATAAGAATCGTCTTAAGAAGCTAGGTGCATCAGGCGTGCTCGAAGTGGGTAATAACGTTCAAGCGATCTTCGGCACACGTTCGGACACCATAAAATCGCAGATGCAAGATGTAATTAGCGGGAAGACACCTGCACCAACACCGGTAGCGGCTGCGCCACAGCCTGAAGAAGAAAAGCAGGCGGGTGAAGCTGGTGAAGCGATTATCAAGGAAGATATTGTCTCCCCGGTAAATGGTGAACTAGTGGATATCACTGAGGTTCCTGATGCGGTATTCTCTCAAAAAATGACGGGTGACGGTTTTGCTTTCCTGTCCGATGATGGGAAGATTGCTTCACCGGTTTACGGTAAAGTATTCAACGTATTCCCGAGCAAGCATGCCATCGGTATTATGTCCGATGGTGGCAAGGAAGTGCTCGTTCATATCGGGGTCAATACAGTTAAGCTTAAAGGTCAAGGCTTTACGGTTCTTGTCGAAGAGGGCGACCTTATAGCTGCTGGACAGCTGATTATGGAAGTGGATTTGGAATATGTAAAAGCACATGCACCATCTGTAATGTCTCCTGTTATCTTCTCTAATTTGCCGGAAGGCTCTTCCGTAACATTGAAGAAACCAGGCAAGGTATCTATTGGGGATAAGGATATTATTACAATCCAGTAAAAGTGCAAGGGCTAACGCTTCCTTTAAACATTAAAGGAAGCGTTAGCCTTCACGATAAATTAATTAAAAAATATTCTATTAAAAGAAAGCGAGTTGGATAATATTATGCAAACAACATTCAGAATTATCGATGAAGATGGAATTCACGCACGTCCGGCAACAGCCTTGGTAAATACAGCTACGAAATTCAAAGGTACAGAAGCTTATGCAGAAGCTAAAGGCAAAAAAGTAACTTTAAAATCCATTCTTGGAGTATTGTCTCTGGGTCTTGAAGCTGGAGACACTTTGTCTCTGATTACTGAAGGTAGCGAAGAAGCTGAAGCTCTAAAGGCACTACAAGAAGTAATGATTAAAGAAGGGCTAGGGGAAATCCATGAATAAAATTTCAGGAATCGCGGCTTCAGCAGGGATTGCAGTAGCCCGTGCTTTTATCCTGAAACATCCGGATTATACAATTACGAAGACTAGTATCAGTGATCCTGAAGCGGAAGTCGCCAAGTTGAATGACGCACTCTCGAAATCAAGTGCCGAATTGCAAACCATTAAAGAGCGTACTTTAGCAGAACTAGGAGAGAAGAAGGCAGAGATTTTTGCATCCCATCTCCTAATTCTTGAGGACCCTGAGCTGATCAATCCTGTAGTTGATAAAATTCGTCAGGAATTGGTTAACGCGGACTATGCACTAAACGAAGTAGCTACACAATTCATTGAAATGTTCGAAAACATGAAGAGTGCTTACTTACAGGAACGTGCTGCTGACATGCGTGATGTGACCAAACGCCTGCTGAACCACTTGCTGGGTATCCATTATGTTAGTCCTGCAGAGATCAGTGAAGAGGTTATTGTTATCGCTGAGGATTTGACTCCATCTGACACAGCACAGCTAAATCGCAAGTTCGTTAAAGGATTCACAACAAACATTGGTGGACGTACGTCCCACTCAGCGATTATGGCACGCTCTTTGGAAATTCCGGCGGTTGTTGGAACTAAGAATGTGATGTCAGTAGTGAATTCGGGCGATCTAGTGATTGTCGATGGTCTGAACGGAGACGTTCTTATTAATCCTAGTGAAGCAGAAGTGGCAGAGTACGTCCGCAAGCAGGAAGCTTACGACTTGCAAATTGCGGAGTGGAAGAAACTTCGTGATAAACCAACGATTTCTGCAGACGGTAAACATGTGGAGCTGGCTGCCAATATCGGTACACCAAACGATGTCAATGGTGTAATTGAGAATGGTGGCGAAGGTGTTGGTTTGTATCGTACTGAGTTTCTATACATGGGCCGCGATAAGCTGCCTTCTGAG
This sequence comes from Paenibacillus sp. UBA6285, assembly GCA_002438345.1. Classification (GTDB taxonomy): domain Bacteria; phylum Bacillota; class Bacilli; order Paenibacillales; family Paenibacillaceae; genus Paenibacillus_AQ. The sequence continues at coordinate 14,456 of DJUJ01000098.1, read as the reverse complement.
GAAATTCAATATAACGCCTACCGCACTGTGCTTGAGAATATGAAAGGCAAACCGGTAGTAGTACGTACGCTTGATATCGGTGGCGATAAAGAGCTTCCATATCTGGACCTTCCAAAGGAAATGAACCCTTTCTTAGGATTCCGTGCGATTCGTCTTTGTCTGGATCGTCAGGATATTTTCCGTACTCAACTGCGTGCTTTACTAAGAGCAAGTGTTCATGGGGATCTTCGCATTATGTTTCCTATGATTGCAACACTTGGTGAATTCCGCGCAGCCCGCGATCTTCTACTTGAAGAGAAAGCAAAGCTGCGTGAAGAAGGCAAGGAAGTCTCTGACAACATTCAGCTTGGCATAATGGTTGAGATTCCATCCACTGCTGTACTGGCTGACCAGTTTGCGAAGGAAGTTGATTTCTTCAGTATTGGTACGAATGATCTTATTCAATATACAATGGCTGCTGACCGTATGAATGAACAGGTATCTTACCTGTATCAGCCTTACAATCCGGCCATCCTTCGTTTGGTCAAGAACGTAATTGATGCAGCGCATGCAGAGGGTAAATGGACGGGAATGTGCGGTGAAATGGCTGGGGACGCAACAGCGATTCCACTCTTGCTAGGTCTTGGTCTTGATGAATTCAGTATGAGTGCAACGTCAATTCTGCCAGCACGTAGTCAAATTTCTAAATTGTCGGCTGCCGACATGAAGGAACTGGCTGCAAAAGCACTGCAACTTGGCACTGCTGAAGAAGTAGCTGCACTTGTTCAAAGCATCACTAATTAATTATTTACGTATGCATTACTCCGTTTAAGCGTTCTATAGCTTTCCAACTACTATTACCGACTTCCGATGTTTGGAGGTCGGTTTTTTTTGTGTTTACAACCTAAATTTACTTCTTAAATTGGCTTATGTTCATACGTGAGCGTTATACTTATTTTAGAATAGTTGAGTTCACTTTATATTTGCTTTATTGTACTGATGTCTATTCCGATAGTAATAGTGATGAGTATAAAGTCAGCAAGGAACCCAAACCTGTAAGTATCTCTTACATATAATAGTAAGGATCCATAGAAAGTTTATACTCCATTATCGACTTGCAGAGCTGTGCAAGTATTAATACGAAGAATAATGGTAATATTTGGGCTTATAAGCATCCCTACAAGTTAGACAGGGAGCCATAGGATGGTGTTAATTCATGAGTAAAAATTATATACATGCGGAATTAATGTTGGAGGTCTATGAAGGTAAAGACCTGGGCTTGACCTACTCAGTGGAGTACAGTGTATTTAAAGTCTGGGCACCTACGGCCTTTGCTGTGTCTCTAGTACTGTACGAAACAGATGGAAATCAACTTAACATTGGAATAGATCCGAGCTCTACTGATAGTGGACGTATTATATATATGCAGCGACAGAATGGCGGAGTCTGGCAGACTAAGTTATCAGGTGATTTGAAAGGGAAATATTATATGTACCGCGCTGTATATGCTAATGGAAATGTGGCGGAAGCAGTAGATCCCTATGCCACAGCAGTATCGGCAAATGGTTTAAGAACAGCAATCGTTGATTTGCGTGGTACCCATCCTGAGCATTGGGATAAGGACGTTGCTCCCCCATTGCAGCATCCTGCAGACGCTGTTATTTACGAGCTTCATGTGCGGGACTTCTCCTCACACGAGAGCTCTGGCATGCACTATAAAGGTACATTCAAAGCATTTACCGAATTTGGATTAAGGGATTCGGAAGGAAATACAATAGGTATTGATCATCTGGCTGAACTAGGTATCACCCATATACATCTGATGCCTGTGTTCGATTTCCAGACCGTAGATGAGTTAAGTGTAATTAAGCGCGGTTCGTCAATTGAACATACTGACTACAATTGGGGTTATGACCCCCAGCATTATAACGTACCGGAAGGATCCTATAGCACAAATCCTGCCGATCCAGAGCTGCGAATTCGCGAATTTAAAGAGATGGTTCAGGCCTTGCACAGTCTTGGGATATCGGTGATTATGGATGTAGTATACAATCATACGTATGCTGTGGGGAATGGCCCCTTCGAGCCGCTTGTGCCTGATTATTTCTATCGCCGTGACTTTTTGGGGCGTTTATCTAATGGCTCGGGAGTTGGTAATGAGCTAGCTACAGAGCGTCCGATGGTACGCAAATATATTAAGGATTCGTTGTCCTACTGGGCTTCGGAGTATCATATTGATGGCTTCAGGTTTGATCTTATGGGTCTGATGGACAGTGTTACCATGCGGGAAATTACGGAGGAGCTTCGACTTGAGGTGAATCCTAATTTGCTGTTATATGGAGAACCTTGGACAGGAGGAGACTCTCCACTGGCAACGAAGACGCTAAAAGGTGTACAGCGGGGTAAGGGATATGCTGTATTCAACGATAACTTTCGCTTTGCGATCAAAGGAGATAGTGATGGTTCAGGAAGGGGCTTCATTACAGGAGAATACGGTAAAGAAGGGGCTATTGCAGCTGGAATCAAAGGAGCCATACACGAATTTACGGACTCCCCTGTAGAATCTGTGAACTATGTAACCGCCCATGACAATTTGAATTTGTGGGATAAAGTGCTTACCGTTCAAGGGGGATTTCAGGAGGCGAACTTCCCCGTTATGGACAACGGAAGATTTACGGACANNTAGAAGATGCCGTTGCACGGGCTAATCCTTACGTGAATGTAGACCTAGGGAATATTCTCAGCAATGAAACTGTGCGCCGTTCGCTGCTTGCTAACGGAATCATCCTGACATCGCAAGGGATTCCATTCTTGCACGCTGGTGATGAGCTCCTGCGCAGTAAATTTGGAGATCGTAATAGCTATCGTAGCGGTGACACGATCAATGCGATCCGTTGGAATATGAAGAGTGTATTTAAGCCTGTATTTCAATATTATAAAGGTCTGATCGAACTGCGACGTACACACCCGGCATTTCGTCTACATGGTCGACAGGAAATTGAGCGTTCGCTAGAATTTCTACGCTGCGATGGTGGTATAGTGTCATATCTGCTTAGAAATCATGCAGGAGGCGACCTATGGAACAACATAACGGTCATCTTTAACGCTAATAAAGATCGAATAAGGCTGTCTCTTCCTGAAGCTTCTAACGCTTGGAATGTGGTAGTGGATCATACCCGAGCGGGGACAGAGGCATTCCGAAAGATCGCAGGCAACGAGGTAGAGATAGAAGGTTTGTCGATGATGGTGCTCTATGATGAATGCGGTGAGCCAGCACCGCGGTCCAAAATCATCGAAGTACACTATGAACGGCCAGATGGAAATTATCAGGGCTGGAATCTTTGGGTTTGGGATACAGGGATTCAGGATGGACAATGCGATTTTCGGTATATGGAGGATGGGCGTGCAGTTGCACGAATTGAGGTGTTGCCAGATACCGATTCTATCGGGTATATATTACGACTTAACGACTGGGAAGAGAAAGATGGGGATGGCGATCGTTTCATTGATTGTTCCAAGGATGACAAGCTTATTAAGGTCATGGTTATAGATCGTGATCAGGAGAATGATGGGATCTCAGATGATCATCTACAGTTAACCAGTTAAAAGAATATAAGGAGCTGCTTCAGGGTTAGTTATACCCCGGAACAGCTCTTTTTGTTGTTCTTATGGTTTTCCGATGGTTTGGTTTGATAACCCTACATCTAAACGCTCGTAGTAAAGATTAGCTTCATTCCCTCCATGGTCTTTGGAAAGGTACATCGCTAGATCGGCGGCACGCAGAAGTTCATTAATACTGCTTCCATGCTCAGGAAATAGAGCTACGCCAATACTTGCAGAGGTGTGGAAGCTAGATCCATTGTCAATAGACCAAGATTTGTTGAATAACTTAAGCAACCGCTGTAGCATTTCATCACCACCAATTCGGAATGCCTGACCTACACCTTTGACCGTTTGCAAAAGCTCTCGAGAGAGCATCTGGAGAAATTCGTCTCCAGCCAGATGTCCTAAGGTATCGTTTAGCTGCTTGAATCTGTCACAATCCAGCAGTGCGAGTGCAATATTCTTTCTCCGTTCCTCCGGTTGGTTGATGAGATTCTCCATGTACATTTTGAAATGAGCCCGGTTGGGGATCGCGGTTAAGTGATCATAGAAGGCTAACTTATGTAATCGTTCTTCGTATTGCTTCCGTTGTGTAATTTCACGGGACACTAACATAAATTGCGCTGGGAAATTATTACTTCCCCGAACAGGTGACACCTTCGTTTCCAGCCATACCCATTGCCCTTCAGCTCCACGCATTCGTAGTTCTGAGATACGAGGGGTTCCCTGAACGACACTCTTTAGTTTAGCCCAAGCAATCTCCGGTTCACGAATGTAGTTGGATAGTGGGTCACCCTTTTTAGGAACATAGCCGAGAATACTTGAATGTGAAGGGGAGCTATACAGGATCAACCCGTTAGGATCAGTCAATATAATAAAGTCAGACATAGTTTCACCGATTAGCTGATAGAGTGTTTGTTCCTCCAGCATTTCATTCTTGAGCCAAATGATTTTTCGTCCAAGATAAATAATAACTAGAAGCAGTATAAAGAAGACCAGTGAGTATAGCGCAAAGAGCACACTCTTTTTATCTTGGAACCCATCTGTTACTTGCAAGGCGTATTTGTCTATCAGGTCTTCTGATTGATCTAGATGAGTTCTAACTTCATTTAGCTGCATGTTCAGGTTTACAGCATGATATGAAGCGGTGTCCCATGCGATCTGCATCCGTTCAGTTATCAATGCATCCCCTGTGCTCTTCCATATGACTAAGGACGTTTCGAAGTCATGGAGCTTGTTCTCTAATTCAGTAAGTATACTATTTGCTTGCTTCATATCACTGTAGGGTTTGTTGATAGATTTGATGTCTGAACTCGCTAGACTTACCCGTTCTTCTGCTTGTTGATTATTGTCCTTAAATTCCTGAATGAACTGATCACGTTCAGCTTCTGTGAGGTTTGAGCTCATTGAGGAGTGGAGGGCGATTGCGGCTTGATATAGATCACGATCAGCGCTTAGTATGAGCTCAGAGTTCTCAAATACATCTTCATATAAAGAATCTGACATTCTGTTAATGGTGTGATTTAAATAGAGTAAAGAAGCTACACTAATCCCAACCAGTAGAATGGAGATCGCAGCGAAAATAAAGATTAGTTTGCGAGTTACTTTGATATCGAAAAATCCAGCCACGGTCATCTTCTCCCCGCATAAGATGTTTAACAAATCTTATTGCTGCTAACGTATAACCTGCGGAACTTCCATCTGTTNNTTAAGTAAAAAAAAGAGGTGTTTTAACATAGTGGGAAATGAGGCATGGGAAAGATAAATTGTGTGTGGATCGCAGTTTGTTGTACAACAAGTATATAGGACGTCCTACTTATAGAGCAATCGCTTCCTCAAATAAATATCATTAATAAAAAAATAAAATGATTATGGTATGGGCCTATTGCCTTATCTATATTCAAATTCATAAATCCTATTACCCAACTCCTTCGTAAATGATATCCAGCTCAGCACCTAAAAAAAGCTGCCCCAGTCATATAATGACTTTGACAGCTGACTTTGAAGTAACTATTCGTTACGTAGTAGCGCTTTTCAGTCTCGACGGTATTGCTGCTGATCGTAAGCTTCTTGATGACGTTGCTGGCTACGACAAGATCAGGTGTAGTAGCGGCGGAATCTTCTCCAGCAAATTGCAGAGTCATATTGTCTGTCTTCATATAAGAGGGGATTTCCGTCATGTAGTAGATCGTCTTTTTTCCTGTGGCTGTACTTTGTAGTTGCAGCTCGCATCATCGAGCGTCAGTTCAAATGCAGATCCTCCTGCGGATGCGAGGTATCCCTTAAGTCCAGTATCACTGAGCACTTTGCTTCCTTGATTGGTTAAGCTCACACCTACTTTGGCATATACCTTACCGTTATATTTGTAAATTTGTAGACTTTCCGTTTTGGTTATAACAGGGAGGTTATTTAGGGTGATCTTTTTACTCTGCCCTCTAGCGACGGCTTGTGAAAAAGCTGCTGGAAGTGTGAAGGTCCCCAACCTCTTTTGATAATTGCTGGTTCCTCCGGTAGTAGTTACCTTAGAGAGATGGTCCACAAGATTGATACTGCTACCGCTCCCATTGTAATAGCTGAGTGTGTATGTAAGAATATTGCCGCTATCCTGAGTCAAAAAGCCAACATCGCTCAGCTTCACGCTAAAGCTACTCTTCAAAGCTATAGAGCCGAGTTTATCCAGAGTGGATACGGTGGTGGTTGTGGCTGTTTTGGCAGATGAAGTAGTCGTTGATGCCGCGTATGCTCCGTACGCTGTAGCTTGACTCAGAACTGCTGCGCTAAGCATGATCACAGCTGCTTTTGTTCTTCGTGCGTGCATGTAATTCCCTCCCTATATAAAGTCCTAGTTCTATGAAGGTTTTATGATTGAGTACAACCGTACCCTCTTAGTAATGGAAATTATCAAGTTCCGCTGAACGTTAGCTGAAAAAAAGTCCACAAAACGGCTCTGAACCTCAAAGCCAGCTTAAAGCGAGATAAAAATCACCCTAATTTTGTTCAAATATAAGAAAGTATAAGTTTCACCTATTCATTATCCTTATATTTCTCCCTTAAACGCTTACCGTCCTTATAAGGACCCCGAAGGCGTTTATGCTTGAGCTTGTCAAAACGACAGATTTTGCATATAATAAATAGACATATCTCTTGCATAAAAGAGATACCTGACAATTAGATTGAATTGTGAAATGCAGTGATGGAGAAGAGTACACAGTGCCTGACTTACAGGGAGGAGACGCCGGTGATTGAGAGCGTTTCTAGGAAACAGAGCTGTCGAAGTTCACTCCGGAGCAGTTCCTTGAATTCCTTAAGATTGCCTTGTAAGGATGAGTAGGGGAAACCGGTCGCAGACCGTTATTTCTGTGTAAAGTGAGATAGGTATCTGTCCAGCCGAAAGAGGGAATGAAGCTCTTAAGGGGAACAGATCAGCTTATCTAACAAGGGTGGTACCACGGTCTTTTCGTCCCTTACCGGGAGGAAAGGCCTTTTTTTGTTGAACTAGACAATGACTGAAGGGGGCTGTACACGGCCATGAAAGAGAAGTTGGAAGCATTGAAGGTTGAGGCGCTGGCTAAGTTGCAGGAGGTTATGGATCCACAGGTTCTGAATGACCTAAGAGTGAAATATCTCGGTAAAAAAGGCGAGCTTACAGAAGTTCTACGTGGTATGGGAGGACTTAGTGCTGAGGAGCGTCCGGTTATCGGGCAAGTAGCGAATCAGGTGCGTAGTGCCATTGAGGAGATTATTGGAGCGAAGCAAGAGGCTTTTCAACAGCAAGAGACTCAGCAACGTCTGCAGGCTGAAAAAGTAGACGTAACCCTACCGGGTCGCCGCATGCAGCAAGGGGGCATTCACCCGCTTAGCAGAGTGGTTCAGGAAATCGAGGATATTTTCATTGGTATGGGCTACCGTGTAGCTGAAGGTCCTGAAGTGGAGACCGATTATTATAACTTTGAAGCACTAAATTTGCCTAAAAATCACCCGGCTCGTGATATGCAAGATTCTTTCTATTTGACAGATGACCTGCTTATGCGCACTCAAACGTCTCCTGTACAGATTCGTACTATGCAGGCTATGCACGGCGAAGTTCCAGTTAAAATCATTTGCCCGGGGAAAGTATTCCGCCGCGATGATGACGATGCAACGCATTCCTTCCAGTTCCATCAAATCGAAGGTTTGGTTATCGGAAGCAACATTCGGATGAGTGATCTGAAAGGAACCTTGCAGCAATTCGTGCAAGAGATGTTTGGCCCGAATACAGGCATTCGTCTTCGTNNTCCGAGCTTCTTCCCATTCACCGAGCCAAGCGTTGAAGTTGACGTAAGCTGCTTCAAATGTGGCGGCGATGGCTGCAGACTATGTAAGCAAAGCGGATGGTTAGAAATTCTTGGCGCGGGCATGGTGCATCCAAATGTTCTGAAAATGGGTGGCTATGATCCTGTTAAGTATAGCGGCTTCGCATTCGGAATGGGTGTTGAGCGGATTGCTATGCTTAAATATGGCATTGATGACATCCGTCATTTCTATAACAACGATATGAGTTTTGTAAAGCAGTTCAAGGGCGTTTAGATTTTTGGTGGGCGAGCTGGATTACGGGTTAGGAGTAAGTAGCAATTGGGTTGCCGATCTTGCTTAATAAAAGACTATTTATAGAAGGAACGGAGAAA
>DJUJ01000098.1:370-6145 GCA_002438345.1 Paenibacillus sp. UBA6285 | reverse complement strand
GCGGTTCAAATCAGGAAATCTGAGGATAACAGCGATCGGAAGTCCAATATTTTTCGTAGTGACTGCTCTAAATAGGACGGGTATGAAGCTTTGATCGAGTAATCCTAATTTGTACTACTCCCACAGGAAGCAGATCGAACGGCAAGTAGATAAATACATCTGAAACATAAAGGAAGTGAGCGGACATGAAAGTATCAACCGGATGGTTGGCTGATTATACATCGATTGAAGGAGTAACCGCCGAAGAGCTAGCGGAGAAGATTACCGCTGCTGGCATTGAAATTGACGGAGTAGAGCGCCGCAATAAAGGGATTTCCGGCATCGTAACTGGCTATGTGAAATCAAAAGAAAAACATCCTGATGCAGATAAGCTGAATGTATGTATCGTGGATGCAGGCCAAGGTGAGGATCTGCAAATCGTCTGTGGCGCAAAAAATGTGGATGCGGGACAAATCGTTCCTGTAGCACTTGTTGGCGCTAAGCTGCCAGGACTGGATATCAAAAAAGCGAAGCTACGTGGCGTATTATCGCAAGGGATGATCTGCTCGGCTAAAGAATTGGGACTCAATGATAAATTGCTTCCTAAAGAGCAACAAGAAGGAATTCTTGTACTTCCTGAAGGCACGGAGATCGGTCAAGATATTTCGAAGGTGCTAGGTCTAAATGATGAAATTCTGGAATTTGATCTGACTCCGAACCGTTCAGATTGCCTAAGCATGATTGGTGCTGCTTATGAAGTGAGCGCGATTCTTGGACGCGACATCAAATTGCCTGATCCAGCGAGCGAAATGATTGAGATCAGCGGTTCAGCTGCTCATTCCATTTCCGTTAAGATTGAGAATGAAGAACTCTGCAGTCATTATGCAGTTCGTTATATCTCAGGCCTTAAGCCTGCAGCATCACCGCTGTGGATTCAGAATCGTCTGATGGCGGCAGGAATTCGTCCGATTAACAATATTGTGGACATCACCAACTACGTGATGCTCGAATACGGACAGCCGCTGCATGCTTTTGATGCGGACAAAATAGAAGGCGGAGAACTCGGCGTTCGTCTTGCTCATGAAGGTGAAGTCCTGACTACACTTGACGGTCAAGAGCGGAAGCTAGAGCCACATATGCTCGTTATCGCTGATGGAGCTAAAGCAGTAGGTCTGGCCGGAGTAATGGGCGGCCGGGATACGGAAGTTACTGCTGAGACGGTAAATCTCGTTCTGGAATCCGCTAAGTTTGATGGAGGAACTGTTCGTAAAACCTCGCGTCAACTGGGACTTCGCTCAGAAGCATCCCTTCGTTTCGAGAAAGAAGTGGATCCAAATGCAGTTATCCCTGCATTGAACCGCGCAGCAGTACTTATTGCGCGTTATGCTGGCGGATCTGTGCATGAAGGAATTGTGCAGGCAGGCACAGTCGCTGCTCCAGAGAAGGTACTGACTTTGTCTTTGGAGAAGCTGAACCGTTATCTCGGAACAGATCTGTCCTTGCTAGAAGTGAAGACATTGTTTGGTCGTCTACATTTCAAATGCGGGGATACCGCACAAGGGCTGGTCGAAGTTCAGGTGCCAACTAGACGTGGCGATATCAGCTATGATGTTGATCTTATTGAAGAAATTGCTCGTCTGTACGGGTACGACAATATTCCAACGACTCTAATTGAAGGAGTTACAACGCCAGGCGCATTAACGCATAAGCAATCGCTCCGCCGTGAACTGCGTCGCCTGTTGTCACATGGCGGTTATCAGGAAGTGATGGGCTACTCCTTCATCCAGCCGGAACAAAGCAAAATGTTCCCTGAGTTATCAGAAGGCTCACAAGCGGTTAAATTGGCTATGCCAATGAGTGAAGAGCGCAGCGTATTGCGTACTAGCCTTTTGCCACAACTTTTGGATATTGCTAGCTACAATACCAACCGTCGTCAAAGTGATCTAGCGTTATTTGAGATCGGCAATGTCTTCTTCACAGATGAAGAGCAGTTGACTCGTCAGCCACGTGAACTGCCGGTGCTGGGGCTGTTGCTTAGCGGTAGCCTAACAGTGAAGCAATGGAACGTTTCGGCACAGCCTGTAGATTTCTTTGATTTGAAGGGTGCGCTGGAAACGGTATTTGCTTATTTGGGTCTTACAGACAGAATCATCTACGAGGGAGATAGTCCAGAAGGGTATCATCCTGGACGTTCCGCGTCGGTATATTTACTCGGAGACGAGGGTCGTGTGAAGATTGGAACCATGGGCCAGCTCCATCCGGAACTGCAAAGAGAGCTTGATCTAGTGGATACTTATGTAGCTGAGATTCTATTGCAGCCGCTGTATGATAACACGCACAGTCGTCTGCAGTATAATGAGCTTCCACGTTTCCCAGGAATGGAACGGGATATTGCCGTGGTCGTAGATTCAACTGTACCAGCGGGTGACCTGCTTGCTTCCATCCGTGCAAACGGAGGAACTTTGCTGCAATCCGTACAGGTATTTGACGTGTACACTGGTGGCAAGTTAGAGAGTGGAAAGAAGAGTATTGCGATCTCACTGCTGTATCGTCACGGTGAACATACATTGACAGATGAAGAGGTTGGAGAAGTGCATGATAAGCTATTATCGTCCCTTCAACAAACTTTTGGTGCAGAATTAAGAAAATAGCAGGAATTGTGTAAAGCCGCAGCGAATCCATTTAGAAACTGAGATTCACTGCGGTTTTTCTGGGTAGAGTGAAATGCGGAGGATATCAGCCAGAATCTATTGAATACAAGGGATTTTGCCAAATGCTTAAGAAAAAAGCTACAATAGAAACAGTAAGACTAGCTTAGAATCCGCACACATACAAAGGAGGGCACAACTGTGGCTATGGACCGGACACGTGTCGCCGTGGAGATATACGGAACTTCCTATAAACTCGTCGGAAGCAGCACTGAATATATGAAACAAGTGGCCCGTTATGTTGACGAACATATGCGCACGATTTCTAAATCACACAACAGACTGGATACGCCGCGTATAGCGGTGCTTGCAGCAGTACATATGGCGGAGCAGGCTATTCAGGTTCAGGATTTTAAAAATGAACTCAACATGATGACAGGTGAACGCAGTGAACTGCGATTGGAAGTATCTCGCCTGCTGGAGGTTCAGCGGGAGCGACAAGAAGAATATGAACGCCTTGAAGCGGCGGCTAAGGAAGAAGCTGAGCGACTGATTGCTGCGGTTGAAGAAGAGCGCAAGCGTCATCTGGAGATTCAGGAGAATGAGTGTAAAGTACATGCTAACCAGCTTCAGGAGGCAACCCAAGTGGCTGAAGCCGCACGAGAGAAGCTGGAAGAGGAGCTGCTTGCGCGTGAGCTGGAGCTGCAAGCACTGCGAGCAAGCTATGAGGCAGAACAGGCTGCTATTCGTGAGAGTCATCGAGAGGAACTAGCAAATGCAGAAGCCATCCGTCTACAGCAGTTGGAAGAGCAGAAGGTGGCGCATTTGCAAGAGCTGGAGAATACTCGTGAGACACTGACTAAGGAGAAGACAGATACCTTGTCTGCTCTGGAGCTTGAGTTAACCGAGACCAGGTCAACATTAGAGAAACAGCTTGAGGAAACCAAATCAACATTAGGTAAGGAACTCGAGGAGACTAAGTTAACACTGGGTAAGGAGCTTGAGAATACGACAACGAAGCTAGGCAAGGAACTGGCTGAAGAGCGGGAAGCTTTACAACGGGAGCTTGCTAAGAATAAGGAGCTTCGACAGTCGCAAGGTACTCAGGAACATAGACATAAGCAAAGTATTCAAGAGCTGGAGAAACAGCTGGCTGAGCTTCGTGGTGGAACAGGACAACTTCAGTCTAGACTCCGTGCGGCCGAAGCCAGTCTTAAGAGTGAACGAGATGCTCGTCAAACGCTGCTCGGACAATATGAAGCGGTGGTTAAACGTGAAGAGCAGCTCAGTGAGGAACTGCGTACTGCTACTGAGCTAGGCACGCTGTTGAATGATGAGCTGGAAGATTTGCGCCAGCGTTATCAGCTGTCTCAGAATGAAACATCAGAGCTGCGGAAGTCACTACAGGAAACGAGTGACAATCTGCACCGTGTTCAGGAAGAACTCGCTGGATCTATGGCGGAGGCAGCGAATTGGCAGGAGCTCTCGGATAAACGGATGGAAGATATTAGTGAACTGGAAATGAATCTACTGGAGACCGAGGAGAAATCATTGGTACTTCAGAAAGAGATTGAGAACCTTCGTGGTCAAGCGGATGGATTAGTACAACAGTTAGATCGGGAAGTTCAGCTTCGTACGGATGCAGAACGCGAAACTGCAGCATNNGAACTGTCTGCACTTCGTGAACGCTATGAGGAACTGATCTCTCAATACGATGAAGTTCTGCAAGACGGAGAACGTCTGCAGGAAAGATATCAACTGCTGCAGGAAGAAGGCGAAGAGACAGCTCGACGCTTAGAAGAATTGTCTGAAGCTAGCCTTGAAGCTGCTGCTACCGCTGCAGAACAGCAGGACGTACTTAGGGAGGCAGAGGCGTACGGAGCTTCTTGGAAGCATAAGTACGAGGAGTTATTCGAGCGGCAGCAGCAGTGGAGTGATTTGGAAGCGAAGCTGCGCGAAGAGATAGATATTTGGCAGCAGGAGGCCGGTGAGGCTGAGGCGAAGCAGGAATCTATTGAACGTGAACGCAGTGAGGTGCTTCAGCAGCTTGGTGAAGTCGGCGAGAACTATGAATTGGCCCAAGGACAACTTCGTCTGCTGCAGGCCCAGTTTGAGATGCATCAGAATGAGCTTCAGAAGATGACAGATGAGCATCGTAATCTTCGAGAGGAATATGCCAAGCTCCAGAATGAATATAATGAATGGATTCAACTGATCGAACAGGATAGTTGAATGTCGGATGCAAGAAAGAGGGCTGTACCTGATGAGTAGAGAGATCTATTTCAGGTCAGCCCTCTTTGTTTAAAATATAAGAAAGTNNTAAACGCTTACCGTCCTTATAGAGACGCCGAAGGCGTTTATGCATGTGACCATAGATTAAATAAATAGCCGATCGTCAGGGCGATTCCCTAGCGATCGGCTATTTAATGATTCATCTATTCCACAATGATTTTTGCGTTCATGCCGCTATGTCCGGAACCGCACATAATCGAACAGGTCATTTCGAATGTGCCAGCTTCCTCTGGAACAATTACTTTCGAGGACTTTTTGCCTGTAAGCTGGAGTTCGAATTCAGGAATAAGAATGCCGTGATTGCCGCTATCGTTTTTAAAAATAATTTTGACGGGCACACCTTTTTTTAAATGGTATTCTTCCTTATCAAAACTGTAATTTGTAGCTGTAATTATGAGTTCGGTCAGNNCGATACATTACCATTGTTGCTTGCCGTATCATTGCTGCTGTTGCTGCAGGCAGTGAGAGCTATAACAAACACAATTGAGAGTAGAATTGCAACTCTCTTCATAATCTTTATCCCCTCCCAAGAAGTACAAGTACAGGAAAAAATGTGACAATTATGTAGACATCATAACTTAAAATTTAAGTAAGCGCTTTGATTAAATGTGAAAAATCCGTGAACGAGGGAGGTGTTCAAACTTTGTCGAAAATTGCAAAAAATTGATGTTGATATATTTTGGGTTTATTATAATGAAAAAGATCTATTAAATGATTAAATGGGGGATACAGATAATTACTAATAACGATGTGCTAAAAACAGAGATTTGGCACCGTAGAATTTTAAAAGGCTACTGGATCATTGTTATTCTTATGATGATTTCAGAGATCCTTTTTATGATAAATGTTGACCTAC
>DJUJ01000098.1:0-365 GCA_002438345.1 Paenibacillus sp. UBA6285 | reverse complement strand
GGTGCAATCACATTTGTTTTTAGCTTGCAATTTACTTATTGTGGCCCTTATGGTTGCTGCTGAGCTATGGCTACGATATAGTAAATTCTCTCCTAAGCTCGTAGTGGTCACATGTGGGTTTTTAGTATCCTATCTTATGTATTTTGTAATAGAGCCTTATGTTGATGGTGCGCAGATGACGTTAATGATGCCGATAATGATAGCACTTATTTATTTTGACCGTAAGCTCCTGACTATTATGGGGTTATTCAGTGTCGTGTTTTATGCAGGGGTTTATTTTGGATTAGAACGGAGACTTCTGCATAAACCATTGCTTGAATTCTTAATGGTAGAGTGCGTATTTATAATATTTGTAGGGATGGCTC
>DJUJ01000107.1 GCA_002438345.1 Paenibacillus sp. UBA6285 | reverse complement strand
AGAACTTTTTCAGTGGCCTCACTTTTGGTGGTAGGTTTTTTTGAATAAGCTGAATCAAAAATCAATTTGCTTGTCCAATATAATCTCCGTCATTGCAGGTCCAAACATTCGGTCTTCTCCGGGTATTAAGGCAAATTGAACCGTATCCAGATCCGTTGGCAGCGGTGGCGAGACCAAGAACTGCATTTGTGTATGGGCGCCCCCTCCGTGACCTCCATGCGACTGGATTTCATAGGCTGCCTCACTTATAATTTCCAATGTTAGAGCGGTTCTAAGATGAACGCGCTCCACCGTTTCCTTTAAATACTTGATCTCCACAGTAACTATACTGAGCGTTTCATACTGCATAGCATGTGTAAGTGTATACTCGCAATCTTCGAGGACTGTCCGCTTCACAATCGGAAGTACACCGAGTAGTAAGCCAGGCTCTTCCCAATATTTTCGTCTGGGCACAGCCTCATTCAGACTGTGTATATACTGTACAATCTGAGAAGTATCCATCTCAAACCTAGCTGCCCATTCCTGAAGAAGCTCACTCTCGGGAGAAAACCGTTTTTTTCCTGTTATAGCTTTACGTTCCTGAATCAGAGTCAAAATCTGTTCATCAATCTTCTTAACCTCATCATTATATTCGTTGACCACGCCTCTTATTGGCATTCTACCCCAACCCATTTAGTAACCTCCTTCTGATAATAAAGTTAATTTCTACCCATTAGCTATATGGTACCTCCCATGGATTAATTTGTAAAATAATTGAAATCATTCAATCTTGCAGATAGCAAAAAAAAGCGTGCGACCTTCAGCTATATGCTGTAAGGCCGCACGCTTTTTAATTCAAAGATGTTCTCCTACTCGTACAAGTTCCGGATTTCCACATTCTGCGGAAGCTTAAATGGATGCTCCTTGTTGATCCGGTCGTAGAACATGATTCCATCGAGATGATCAATCTCATGCTGAATGATGATGGCTTGGTAGCCCTTAAATTTAAGGACCACTTCCTTTCCCTCAAGATCATATCCCTTCACCTTCACAGATTCGTACCTTGGTACAAATCCATGCACCGGTCGATCAACGGACAGACACCCCTCGCTCTCCGGTAAGTACACCATGGTTAGTGAGTGACTGATGATCTTAGGGTTAACCCAAGCATGTTCTACAATCCTCCCTCTTTCGTCCGTAGAATACATCACGAACATACGCTTCGTAAGGCCGATTTGATTCGCTGACAGACCTACGCCAGAGCGTAAATTGTATTCTTCGGAAATCTCCGGGTCCTGACTGTTCTTCAGAAACTGAAGCATACATTGCAGAGTCTCACGATCCTCCTCCTGTAAAGGAAGCTCTACTGGCCCAGCTACGGTACGAAGCACGGGATGACCTTCCCGTACAATATCATCCATATTGATGATATATTCAGCACTAAATTTTGAACTAGACAATATTCCATCCACCTTTGCCTTACGGGCTTAATTTAAAGTACTTATGATATAGTATGTAGATTTATGGATTTATGAAAGCAGTTCGCAGTTTGCTACTATAATTCACATCGAATCCAAGTCCGGTCGCCAATGCGGCAAGGGGAAGATAAGTTTTATCTTCTTTGCCTACCTTTTGCAGAAAAGCAGGGGTATCAATGGCTACATTCTGTCCATTAACCTTAATAAATTTGCTTCCAATCGTGATTACAACAGTCCGTCCACCGTATTCAATAGTCGCACTAGATGTCTTATTATCCCACTTTCCGTTAGCTCCTACGGCATTTAGAATATCTTTAAGCGCCAAGAAGTTCTGACCATTCCTAAGGATGGGCTTATTCGGTGTATTTAACTCTACGCCCTTTACAACAATCGACATCGGTACAGTGTCCGTAGCCATCGCAGCTACAGTGGGAATGCGGTATTCCCCCCATTGTAATTCAGCAAATACTTTTGCAATGGTCTCGTATCCGAGCTGCGTAGGGTGAAAATCCGCTTGTCCTGCCCCGATAATATGCGTGAGTGATCCCTCTGAGCCGGCAAACTTTGCCGCTACATGAGCTACTAATACCTTTGCTCCCTCTTGATTCATACTTGCAGCCACACGATCTGCCGAATCCGTAAATTTCGCTGCTGCGGTCATCAATTTAGTGTACATCGCACCAAGAGCGATCTTAGGAGCAGGCTGATATTGGTCAGCCAGTATAATTGTTGCTTGAGGATTTATCGCACGAATATTCTCAAGACTCGCCTTCACATTCGTATTGTAATCCGCTAACTTCTGCTCCAGCTGAGATTCGAAATCTGTATCCGTCAACTCCTTAACCTGTAAGAAAAGACGGCTTACATCATTCCCCCCAATTGTAATCGTAATCAGGTCGGCTTCCTTTAACTCTGATGCGATCTGCGGGGTTAACTTTACGAACTGGTCTATCCTTGGATCTGGAAGACCTGACTGAATACCTTCAGCTGTAATCGCTGAGCCGTCCTTGATGGCTCCTGTGTAATTACGTAATCCAGCAGTGGTCAGACCTAGAATACCATAATTGGTAAGCTCGCTCCGGCCATGATACCAACCCTGCTCCAGCAGTCGCTCCGCATAGCCGTATGGCTTGGTATTCACATCCGTCATTCCTGGCTCGTATCCAGCAGTAATCGAATCGCCAAGAGCTACGATGCGAAAGACATCCTGACCCGAGTCTTGTGTTGCAGACGTGTCAGCCGCATTTGCCGATCCGGTACCTACGCCAATCAGCACAGATAACAAAAGCATACTGCTTGTGCTAGCTGCTAAAATTCTTTTCCACTTGTTTAGCATCGTATCCCTCCCAAAATGTTCTAATTCTCATTCTACCATCCCTGATAGCAACGCAAAAGAGCGGCCTCCCATATTCGGGAAGCCGCCCTGCAAATCACTATTCTTTTCACAGCTGGAAACGAATGTATTATTCTTTATCTGAATCCTCTTGCGGCTTCAAATTCTTCCCGGCACGCTCCAGATATTTATCATAACGATCGTCTAGTTCATGTCCAATCTTACGATAACGCAGCGTCTCCTCCACAATAGGATCCATTGTGGTCTGGATACGGATTTCATACTTCGGAGAGATTTCACGGATTTCTTTAGCTATACGGTCGCCCTGTTCCATCTCGCCATCTACCAACATTTCGCTTAGCTTGCGTTCCAGATCATCCTTCTCGCTCATGATGCGTCGTCCTCCCTAAAGCTTATATCCTGTTGCTTCAGCATTCTTCAGTGACGAAACCAAATATTCGTGAATATGACCATTACTTGCTACTACATGACGAGTGCCAATATCGTATGGACGCCCAAGAGTATCCGTAATTCTGCCCCCTGATTCAAGTACAAGCAGCACTCCGGCTGCACAATCCCAAGGGCTTAAGCCTACTTCCCAGTACNNACCCGACCTGCTGCCACATAAGCCAAATGTAGAGCAGCCGAACCTCCTGCACGAATACCACGAATCTGTGGAAGAATGCTCTGCAGTCCCGCCATATTCACAGGTTGTGCAAATTCACGATCTGGCGGAAAGCCCATAGCAATCAAACTGTCTCCAAAAACGTTCTCCGTAGAGACTGAGGTTGGAACACCATGCATGTAGGCTCCTTTACCTTTTTCAGCGACGAACATTTCATCACGAATCGGATCGTAAATTACACCAACCGTTAATTCTCCACGAATCACTAAAGCAATGGAGACACAGTAAAAAGGAAATCCGTGTACAAAATTAGTCGTACCATCTACAGGATCTACAATCCACAGATATTCATGCTCACGAGCTTCTTCCAGTGCAGCGGTTGCTGCTGCTGCTCCCGGAGACACGCCTTCCTCACCGAGGATCGCATGGTCTGGATAATGCGTCAAGATCAACCTGCGGATCATCTGTTCAACACCTTTATCTACTTCCGTAACCAGATCCTGTGCTGATGTTTTCGTATTAAGTTCCTTCACCAGGCCCTGTCTGCTCTTTATCCATTCTCCTGCTTTGGCAGCAGCATTAATGGCTACCGCCGTATGTCCCTTGCTCGTTACAACATAGGGTTCACGTTCTTTCTTACCCTCTGGTTTTAAAGGACTCATATCTTCACTCCGCTTCCTTGAACATAATCGCCATTGGCATGAAATTTAAAGCAATCCTATTCACAATACCGTTCAATACGCCAAAACGTTACCAAAGTTCCGCCATAAGGGATACCCAATTCTCATATGATCCCTTGAATATTATTCGTAATAAGTTTCATTCAACGTACCCTATTTCACGCTACATATCAAGTCAAGATAGGACCCGAATTCTGGCCTATTCCCTTATTTTCATTGTTTATGGTTCGATAATCACACTTGCCCCATTTAATACGGAGATTCCGTTACCAGCTTCAGCCAGCTCCTTCATAGCCTCCATCAATCCAAACAATGCACCATCTTTTAGTTTCGCCTCAATCATAACATCGACAGCAGGAGTATCTGCAGCAATACGCTTTAAAAAAGCTAGTAACGGCGTAGGCTCCACGCTATCTGCATGACTGCGAGGTTCAGACGGACTGCGCGGACTGGATACATGAATCTTAGGTGGCAAAAGTTCTCCCGAAGGGACGTCCTTCTGCGCAAGCGCGCTTCGCCATGTCTGCTGAATGTCAGGCCACAGCTCCCAAGGGAGCTCTCCTTCATTATTCACCCATTGGTGGTGAATATCCAGCACCATCGGCAGTCCTACACTCTGGCAGACCGCTAGTGTCTCAGGGGCTGTAAAGGTCTTATCATCATTCTCCAGCGTAATACGCTCTTGCAGCGCTACTGGCAACTCGCGGAAATGCTTCTCGAAGCGCTTCGCTGCCACCAGCTTGTCCCCGTAGGCTCCGCCAATATGAATATTGTTCTTCGCCATTGCAGGAAGTCCCATGGCATCCAGCATGTCCGTGTGGTTCTGTAAATCCCGTATGGAACTCACCAGCACCTCAGGACGGGGTGTACTAAGCACTGTAAAGTGATCTGGATGAAAGGACACCCGCATCCCATTCTTCTTCACATATTGCCCCACCTCCGCGAATTCCTCAGCGAGCGAGGCAAACGGACTCCAGTCCTGCAAATCAGGATGCGTTGCTAGAGGAATCAACTTGGAGGTGAGACGATACACCAAGATGTCCGAAGCAATATTATGCTTCATCAGTCGCAGCGTATTATGCAGATTCATCCGAGAGATGTTCTCCAGACGCCGAAATGCCGCTTCACGGTCATCCAGCTTCTTGAAGGAGGTCATCGTCATGGTCTTGGATGGGGAGCAGTCTTTAATAACGGTGGACATCGCTACATATCCAAAGCGGACAATCATCCCTGTGGTCCAAAAAACATTTCTTCAGCCAGTGCAGTTTGCACTTTGGACTCTTCTTCATTCAATTTACGCACCAGTTCCATTTCTACCGCTGTAACCTCATGTCCTTGAAAATTAATCTCTGCAATTGAAGCTGAGATTTTGACAATCGCTACAGCTACATTCTCAGGTGTGTAAGCAATCACCTTCTGACCCGTCGGATACACGCGGAAACCCTGCTTCACCATTTTGGTACGCCCATACTCCAGCAGCTCGTACAGCTCTTGTTCATTCTTGAACTTGCAGACGGAATTGAATTCTGTTTGAAAACCCATAATTCTTCGCTCCCTTCCAGTCGGGATGATCCCGATAATAGATTCAATTACTCGTTGTCATACTTAAGACCTTGTTTGAAATTATAGCGCTCTAAGGCTAACTCAATCATACGGTCTAACAGAGCTCTATAGGATACACCTGTCTCACGCCACAATAGCGGATACATGCTCNNCTCACTTCGTTAATTAGAATTTTACCATCCGATCTGCGCAGGAAGAAGTCCGCCCGGGTAATCCCGCTACCCTCAATTGCTCTAAAAGCGGTTATCGCGGACTCCCGCAGACGATCAGCAATTTCAGAATCTACTGGCGCAGGAATCATCATTTGCGATTTGCCGTCCGTATATTTAGCTGCGTAGTCATAATATTCTCCAGAAGAAACGATTTCACCCGGAACAGAGGCCTCTGGCTCATCATTTCCGAGCACACCGACCTCTACCTCACGAGCATCCACGAATTCCTCAATAATGACTTTAGTGTCATAACGGAAGGCAAAATCTATAGCTTTTACAAGACTTTCCTTATCAGAAGCCTTAGAAATACCTACACTTGAGCCCAGATTAGCAGGCTTTACGAATACTGGATATCCCAGTTTATCCTCTACACCCACAATCAACTCATGACTTTTTCTTTTCCAAGCGCTGATGTTAAAATAACAATATTCACACTGATCCAGACCGGCATCAGCAAACAGCTTCTTCATGACAACCTTATCCATACCTGCCGAAGAGGCAAGAACTCCAGCACCAATGTAAGGGATATTAGCCATTTCAAACAACCCTTGAATCGTTCCGTCCTCACCATAGGTGCCGTGCAGTAGCGGGAACATGACGTCCACAGATTTTTCCGCACCGGATAGTCCACTAAATACTACATTCAAGGCTGTGCCCATATCTTCCGTTGCTTCTGCAAGCTTGAGCTGTTCCACCTCACTGTAAGGTGCCGATAACGCCTCTCCGACTTTCCACAAACCCTGTTTTGAAATGTAAAAAGGGATAATCTCATATTTATCGTAATCAAATGAGTTCATCACGGCAAAAGCCGTCTGTAGCGATACCTCATGTTCTCCGGATTTGCCCCCGTACACCAGTCCTATGGTTAGTTTTGCGTTCCCCATACCCTTATAACCTCTTTCTGTCTTATAAATAGTCGTTAATATGAAAAAAACGGTATTTCGTTTGATCCGTCCATGCGTAAGAATCACGATAGTCCCAGAAACGATGACGACTGCTAACTGTACGTGCATTCACAAGCGGCATGCCACCAGCATCAAAGGCTGTAATGATCGTGCTGTGCTGATATTGCCCGTTGCCATCCCAGTCATATTGAATGATATCGCCCAGCATCAATTGCTCCGGCCGCTCCATGACTTCCGCACGCAAGCCACTGTTCCGGCTTACGCTCAAATAGCGCTGCAGACTGTCTGATACAGCCCAGCTATAACTCCACCATTCTTGTTTTCCTTGGTAGCCTTTGTACCACCAACCCGTTTCTCTTTTACCAGTATAGTTGATAGGTGCTCCCCCTGCAAAGAGGCATTGGGAGACATAATTCGTACAATCTACCTCAAACGTTTCGAACTCTGGATTCCCGTCTTTCCACCAACGATCGGCATAAGCCACCGCTTCTTCCCGGTTGTAGCGAACCTCTCTTGAGCCAGCAATCTCCCCAAGGATATTCCGGTTTAGAAGGGGCTGTGATGGCAGCGGAGCAGGCAAAGCTTCCCCCCATTTGGACAACTTTCCAGATAACTCCACCTCTGCTCTATGAACCGTATTTCTTTCGGGAATGGTTCTTTCTATAGCAGCGATTTCCCAGCCCCCTCCGTCGCGCACAAAGGTCAACCGCTCCAGCTCAACCCTATCCTCTCGGTGGTTAACGCCTCCTTTTTCATAATAGAGCGCACTATGCAGCGTAACCTCTGCTACCACCTCAGTCGGAGTCTGCCGGACGGTCCGTAAAGTCTTTACACCTGTTTCCCCTCGCAGCGGAGTGATCCCACGAACGTTATACCATTCAGCGATACGGTGTGAACGTTCCCCTTGCTCCAATAGAAACNNTGGAAACCGTTTGTGATGATGACTTAGGTTCCACCCTGGCCTTATTCACTTGATCTACATAAACATATAGACTTTGCTTCCACTGTTGTTCCATTATACTCGCGCCCCTTCATTCCCTTTTAACTACTGCTCTATGTATATGAAAGGAAACAGGCAGCTATACAGATCGCTTCAATTTACATAGAAGGGCGTAACTCGAAATGATATACAGTATCGATGGACTGGCAGCAAATCATTTTTCTGCGCATTATCCGGGCGTTATTCGGGCTTTATATATAGGAAAAAAAACTTTACTACCCTCTTTGTAACCGTTATAATTAAATAACATGCAATGTGAAATTGAGTTTCAATAGATGAAACAAGGAGGCGCACACATGCCAAGCAAGGATCATTTCTCGTTGGCCCGCACCCTGGAATCAGGTGGCAAATCTTATCGCTATTATGATCTTAATTCCCTTGAGGAACAAGGATTGGGCTCTATTTCATCCCTGCCTTTTTCGATCAAAGTATTACTTGAGGCGGCTGTTCGTCAGTTTGACGGACGGGCGATTACAGAAGAACACGTGAAACAACTGGCTGACTGGTCAGGCGACATTGACCGCAATAAAGAAATTCCGTTTATCCCTGCTCGTATCGTACTTCAGGACTTCACCGGTGTTCCGGTAGTCGTGGATCTGGCAGCTATGCGCGACACAGTGAAAAAAGCTGGCGGAGATCCTAAACAGATCAACCCGCTCGTTCCGGTTGACCTTGTTATTGACCACTCTGTTATGGTCGATGCTTTCGGTACTGCAGACGCTTTGGAATACAATATGAACGTGGAGTTTGAGCGCAACGAAGAACGTTACCGTTTCCTTCGCTGGGCACAGACAGCTTTCAATAACTTCCGTGCAGTTCCTCCAGCTACTGGTATCGTGCATCAGGTAAATCTAGAGTATTTAGCTTCCGTAGCCACTACTAAAACTATCGATGGCGAAACTGTCGTTTATCCAGATTCCCTTGTTGGAACGGACTCCCACACTACGATGATCAATGGACTTGGTGTCGTTGGTTGGGGTGTAGGTGGTATTGAAGCTGAAGCAGGTATGCTCGGACAACCGCTCTATTTTGTAACTCCTGATGTTGTAGGATTCAAGCTTACAAGCAGTCTTATCGAGGGTGCTACGGCAACCGATCTTGCACTAACAGTGACTCAAATGTTACGTAAAAAAGGCGTAGTCGGTAAATTCGTCGAATTCTACGGTCCTGGTCTTGCTAACATCAGTCTGGCTGACCGGGCAACGGTTGCCANNTATCGGTTTCTTCCCTGTAGATGATGAGACTCTAGCTTATCTTCGCAGCACGGGTCGTCCTGATGATCTAGTCGAGCTGGTTGAATCTTATTACAAAGCACAAGGCATGTTCCGTACTTCGAATACGCCAGACCCTGAGTTCAGCGATGTCATTGAGCTTGACTTGGCTTCTGTCGTTCCAAGCTTAGCTGGACCAAAACGTCCGCAAGATCGGATCGAACTTACGCATATGAAAGAAAATTTCGAAAGCATTATCCGCACACCTGTAGACAAAGGCGGCTATGGTCTCAGCGATGAGAAGATCGCCCAAGAGGTTGATGTGCAGCATAAGAATGGCACCACAAGCAAGCTCAGCACAGGTGCAGTCGTTATCGCAGCTATTACGAGCTGTACGAATACTTCTAACCCTAGCGTTATGCTTGGAGCAGGTCTACTGGCTAAAAAGGCCGTAGAACGCGGTCTGACCAAACCTGCTTATGTTAAGAGCAGCTTGACTCCTGGATCTTTGGTAGTTACTGAATATCTGGAAAAAGCAGACTTGCTGAAGCCACTCGAAGCTCTGGGCTTCTACTTGGCTGGCTATGGCTGCGCTACCTGTATCGGCAACTCCGGTCCTCTACCTGAAGAAGTTAGTCAAGCCATTACTGACAATGACATGACTGTAGCCGCAGTAATTTCCGGTAACCGTAACTTCGAGGGTCGCGTACATGCTCAGGTTAAAGCAAACTACCTAGCTTCCCCGCCGCTCGTAGTCGCTTACGCACTGGCTGGTACCGTAAATATTGACTTGCAGAACGAACCGCTTGGATTTGATCCACAAGGTGAGCCAGTATTCCTGAAGGATATTTGGCCAACTACTGCTGAAATTCGTGAAGCAATCGGACTCTCCCTTAGTCCGGAGATGTTCCGCCGTAAATACGAGAATGTGTTTACTGCTAACGAGCGCTGGAATTCGATCCCTGTTCCGCAAGGCGAGCTATATGAGTGGGATGACAACTCCACGTATATCCAGAATCCGCCTTTCTTCGAACATCTGGCAGACGGTCTTGGAGACATCAAAGATATCAAGGATGCACGCGTTCTAGCGCTGCTAGCTGATTCTGTGACAACCGACCATATCTCACCAGCTGGTAATATCTCTACCTCTGGTCCTGCCGGCGAATATTTACGCGATCATGGTGTAGAACGTGCAGATTTCAACTCCTACGGCTCACGCCGCGGAAATCATGAAGTCATGATGCGTGGTACATTCGCTAATATTCGGATTCGTAATGCAGTAGCTCCAGGTACAGAAGGCGGAGTTACAACCTTCCTGCCAAGTGATGAAGTCATGTCCATCTATGACGCTTCCATGCTGTATCAGGACGCTGGACAGAATCTCGTCGTTATCGCCGGTAAAGAATACGGCACAGGAAGCTCACGTGACTGGGCGGCCAAGGGTACGCTTCTGCTTGGTGTCAAAGCCGTTATCGCTGAGAGCTTTGAGCGGATTCACCGCAGCAATCTAGTCGGTATGGGCGTGCTTCCACTGCAATTCCAAGAAGGCCAAGGCTGGAGCAGCATCGGGCTGACTGGACGTGAGACCTTCAATATTACTGGACTTGATAACGAGGTGCTGCCAGGACAAGAGCTCACTGTCACCGCAACCCGTGAAGACGGCACTCAGTTCGATTTCCCTGTCACTGCACGGCTCGATAGCACGGTTGATATTGATTACTATCGCAATGGTGGTATTCTACAAACTGTGCTTCGTCAAATGCTAGCGGATGCAACAGATTCTTCGGCTGTGTCGGTAGAATAGATTTAACAAGAGAAAGCACAAGGGAGTGCCTTATAGCCATTAGTGGCTAGGGTACTCCCTTGTCTTATTATATTTTAGATGCAAACGGCCAGCCTCCGATCATCCGGAGACTGGCCGTTCTTCTCATGTAGGGCTATGGAATCATCATGCCCATTTCACTTGCTACTTCCTTCAAGATTGCGGCGTACTCCACTAACGTATCCCTAGACAGCCGACTGACCGGCCCTGACAGCGATAACGCCGCGATCACATTTCCACTACGGCCCGTGACAGGCACCGCTACTGCGGCCGCACCGGGCTCTCGTTCCTCGAAACTGGTGGCATACCCCAGCCGGATAATCTCACTAAGCTGATCTTTGTATACATCCTTCTCAACGTAATCCGGCCACTCAGGACTCTGAAGCAGTTCTCTCAACACCTCAGGTGGTGCATAGGCTGCCAGCACTTTACTCGACGCACCTACAGATAATGGCAACCTCGCACCGATCTGTGCTACTCGACGAATGGCCTGCTGGCTCTGTACCGCCTGAATACGCACGCGCTCAATGCCGTCCCGTAAGTAAAGACTGACCGTCTCTCCGAGTCGATCCCTCAGCCTTTCCATAGATGGTAGTAATACCGCTGCCGACTCGTCAAAAGCAGGCAGATGCGTGGACAACTCCCAGATTCGTATACCCAGCCTATATTTTTCTGTCGCCGGATTGCGAATGAGAAAGCCCTTTTCCTCGAGTGTTGCCAGCAATCTGTGGACTGTACTCTTATGTAAGTCAATCTTCGATGCGATCTCCGTCAACCCTAAATCACTGTCCTGCGTAAAACAAAGTAATATGTCGAGCGCACGTTCTACCGCGCGTACCGTTAGCTTTCGGTCCTCCACAGTAATCCCCCCTCGTGTTTCACCAAATGAAACGCGGTTACATTATAATTAACTCTATCTTAGTGCAAAACTCTACGGAAAGTCCAGTATATTCACTGAGACGGAAAAGACTGGCCCGCACTTTACAGTTACATTACAAAAGGGTCCAATTCATTGACTTTGTAAGGGCTTCAACTTACGATAAACATATTAATATATTACTGATTCTTTAGAATCATTTTCGACAAATTATCCTAGGCACTAGTACTCACATCATACTTAGGAGGGGACCTTATGGATCTGATAACCAGCCAAACCGGCACGTCAGTCTCCCGTCGTCCTAAACTACCTAAACAGGGCAGTTCATCACGACTATCGCTGCGGATGATCCGTGTTAAGCATATTATCGTTGCATTGCTATTATCTATATTTTTCTTTTTAGTATTTTGTTTTGTCTCGCTTCATGGCTACATCGCTTGGGTACTATCCAATCCAACGGTCGCTCCACTGTATTCCAATCCTATGATTGCCAAAGGTCTCGCCTACGAGGATGTAACCTTTCCCGCTAAGGATGGTAGTCGCATGATGGACGGTTGGTATATTCCAGTCGAAGGAGCCACTAAGACAATAGTGTTCAGTCACGGCTACGGTGCCAACCGCGAAGAGTCTTGGGTACCTATGTACGATCTCGCTCACTATGCACACAGCCTAAATTTCAATGTTCTGATGTTTGATTACGGATTTGCTGCCCATGGTAACAAAGATATTGCAACCGGCGGCAAAAAAGAATCCCAGCAGCTTCTTGGCGCCATTGATTTCGCTAAGGAACACGGAGCTGAGGAGCTCGTCGTTTGGGGCTTCTCCATGGGTGCAGGTACAGCACTGCAAGCTGGATTAGTATCTGAGGACATCGACGCGATGATTCTGGACAGCACCTTTTTATTAGAACCAGACACGCTGTATCATAATATTAAGCAGAATATCGATCTGCCGCGCCAGCCTTCCCTGGCAATCATGGAAATGCTGTTCCCAGTACTGAACGGTACAGGACTAGATCAAATTCCTTATGCAAAGGTCAAATCCAAGGACTATCCTTTCCCTATCTTATTCATGCATGGTACCAAAGACGATAAAGCCCCTTACCCTATTGCCGAAGAACTAGCAGCGAACCAGCACAATCCGTTCTCCGATTCATGGATCATTGAGGGTAGTCATCATGAGCTGTTGTTCCGTGAGCACCCCCGTGAGTATTTGCGACGGGTCTCCGCTTTTTTAGGGAATGTTCATCTGGCCAAAACCAATAATGGTAATCAGCCAGCAATGGCAAGTAATTAACTAAGCACCCATTTCCACCTCTGCACTCTGATGAGTTAGCTGATTCAACCATTTACCACGACGGAAACGTACGTAACCTATAACCCAACCAACAGCCTCTTCCAGGGACAGAAAGAAGTATACCCAGGGAAGAGGCTGTTTCCATCCCCAGGATAGCAGAAGCCCAAGGGGCACCCCGAGTGCGAGACCTGTAGCTAGACCCGCCAGAACTACAGAAATTACACTATAGATTTTACTAGACATCCCAACCGAAGCAATCGCTACACCGCCAAAGCTGGCCCACCATTAATTGATCTACTAAATATAGAACAGCCATAATCAGACTTTGGAGGGATATTGGTATTGCTAATTTAAACAGTTGATTATATAGTTCTTTCTTCTCAAGCTTGTTCATTCCATCATCTCTTTCCTCATAAATTCGGCTACATCGTAGGTCACATGACAAATAAAAAAGGTACAACCCCCATTTCGCGAGGTTGTACCTTTCGGTAGCATTTCCTTTATTTTCCTGTATCATTTCATCAACGAGGAATGTTGTCAACGATATTATCGTATCTCTTTTATGTTCTTCATAAGCTTACAAGAGCGTTCATATAATGGACTGATGAAGACATATCACGGGAGGTTTTCTTGGCATGCTATATGTATACGGGCCGATGCTGCCAGTACGTATTCTAGAAGAAATCGTATTTTGGAAAACACAAGAGAAAGAGCATACCGAGGTCATCAAAGCCATCGTGCCTAAATTGGAGGAGCCTTATGTTAAGCTCCTTGATGAATGGGCCGTTGTTTTCGGTGCAACTGAGCAGGCGGCACAGCAGCTATTGAATGCTGCCCTTTCGCCTTCTCCTCCGAATCAGGCAGAACTCACTGCGGAAACGGAGAAACTGCTACATATCTCCTGCACTCAATCACAAGAATTCGTACGGCAGCTCTTTGCCATCATGGAGAGTAGCGCAGCGGTCAAAGCCGTTCCCCTTGCAACCACTGTAATCCTGCATATTATTCGCGAATCGGAATACTTCCTCGCCGTACTGCAAACACTGAGCTCGCCCGGAAAGCTATCGCAAATCATGAGGGATTACACGGAGGAATATGTCGTAAGAATCGACACAGAAAACATCACGCGAAATGATACATTCTCTTCTTCCACTGATAATGCTCCTGATATCCGCGATAAAAATGACCCGGTTCCCATTGGCGGCCATACGCTGCCTCCTTTGCCTTATGCTTATAATGCACTAGAACCGTATATTGACGAGAAGACTATGAGAATTCATCACGATAAGCACCATCAAAGTTATGTAGATGGATTAAACAAGGCTGAAGTTAAACTAGCCGATTCCCGTAAGAACGGTGACTTCGATCTCGTTAAACATTGGGAGAGGGAACTAGCCTTTAATGGCGCAGGCCATTATCTCCACACGATCTTCTGGAACGTGATGTCTCCTCAAGGTGGGGGGCGCCCAACCGGAGCGTTGCTGGAAGCTATCGATCAAAGCTTCGGAAGCTATGACAGCTTCAAGAAGCAGTTCACCGAAGCTGCGAATAAAGTAGAAGGTGGCGGATGGGCCATTCTCGTTTGGAGTCCACGCAGCCATAGACTAGAAATTCTTACTGCAGAGAAACATCAAAATTTATCGCAATGGGACGTTGTTCCGCTCTTAGCCTTGGATGTATGGGAACACGCCTACTACCTGAAGCATCAGAATAATCGCGCTGATTATATTAACGACTGGTGGAAGGTTGTTAACTGGCCATATGTGTCAGAGCGTTATNNTGCTGCTAGTAAACTGGCATGGAAACCCTACTGATATAACTGCATATAGCTGGAACCCTCATTTATAATCTCCAGTAGACCCAAAAGGGCCCATCGTTCACATGAAGTGAATGATGGGCGCTTCCAATTTCGAGGTATAAACACCTCAATATACTATTCCTTAATCAAGCTCAGAAACTCCGCACGAGCGGCGGCATTCTCCCGGAAGACTCCTCTAGTAGACATAGTTACCGTCTTGCTGCCTGGCTTCTTCACTCCACGTGCACACATACAAAGATGTTCACCTTCCACTACGACCATAACGCCGTGAGGGCCTAACACCTCTGTCATAATATCAGCAATTTGCGTCGTAATGCGTTCTTGAACCTGCAAACGCCGACTCACAGCTTCAACAAGGCGAGCTAGCTTGCTTAGCCCAGCAATACGTCCGCTCGGAATATACCCAATATGCACTTTACCGAAGAAAGGAGCCATGTGATGCTCACATTGGCTGTAATAGACGATATCCTTAACGATCACTAGCTCTTCATGAGACTCATCAAAAGTAACGCCGAGCGCCTCGCGGGGATCTATCGAATAACCGCCGAATATCTCCTCGTACATCCGCGTAACACGTGCTGGTGTTTCCAGCAGTCCCTCACGGCCGGTATCTTCACCGATTAATTCTAATATTTTCTCAACGTGATACTCGATTTGCTCACGGTTCTCAGAAACTTTACCGTTCACATATTCCTTGATGTTCCCCATGATGTCTCCCCCTTCCGCACCCGTATACATTCTATCCGGACCCGGTTACTTACTTCTACGTTTATTCCCTTTAGCTGCTCCTGGGCGGGCGCCTGCCTGTCCCTGAGTCTTCATCATTTGCTGGGCACGCTGCATTTGTTTCCCATTCAGGTTATAGCCCATTTGTTTTGCAACCTTTTGCATCATTTCAGGATCATTCTGCATAGTTGTCATTTGTCTGCGTAGATAATACACACCGATGAAAAATCCACCGATAAGACCTACGACCAATGTAATAATAGGTAATGCGATATTCATCTAAAGCCCACCTCTGCACTCTATTGTCTGCATCGCCATATGGCGCGCGAATCTATCATAGCATTTCGAGAACTGGACAGCAATTGGGAATCTACAACCTGTCTATGATCTTTTCCCTTCATTAAATCCCCCATCCTCTTGTGCCTTCTTCCCACTAAGCAGTACGTCCTGCGCCCGGCTCAGCATTTGCCTTACCGTGTCATGCTCCTCGCGCTCTAAAGCTGATTCTACGGCAGCTAGAGCCTCCTCACTACCGATGCGCCCCAGCGCCCAAGCAGCAGTGCCTCGCATCTCAGGCCGCGGCTCTTTCAGCACAATTTCTGTTAGCTTTGGCACAGCACCCGCTTCCTTGAAATTACCCAAGGCGATGATCGCATTCCGCTGCATTGGCTTTTTCCCTCTCCAGGCAGCAGAGCTATTACCGAATCTATCCTTAAATTCGCGATTACTGAGATCAAGGATCGGCAATAGCAGCGGCTTCACGATCTCAGGGTCAGGAAGTATCTGAGGGCGATGATTCCAGTTCTTCCCCCTATTCTTGGGACATACAATCTGGCAGGTGTCACAGCCGTACAGACGATTGCCAATCTTGGTCATGTATTCCTCACTCAGAAATCCTTTGGTCTGCGTCAGATAAGAGATACAAGCCTGTGCATTAAGCTGCCCCGGACCCACCAACGCTCCAGTTGGACAGGCATCAATACACTTGGTACACTCCCCGCACCCTTCCTCGACAGCCTCATCCGGAGGAAAAGGAATGTTCGTGACCATCTCCCCAAGATAAATCCAAGACCCCCATTTAGGAGAGATGATGGAACAGTTTTTGGCGCTAAAGCCAATCCCTGCTCTTTCCGCTACCGCTCTATCTACCAGTACACCGGTGTCCACCATACTTTCCAGCACAGCCTCCGGTACGCGCTCACGAATAAATTCTTCTAACTGTCCTAGTGCTTCCCTTAGCACATGATGATAATCCCTACCCCATGATGCTCGGGCGAGAATGCCTCTACGTGCACCTGGCTCAGACTTCGGAGGGTTCTCCATTTTGGAGGGATAGGCCACAGCAATCGAAATAATAGACAATGGCTTGTCCCCAGAACTCAGTGCGGGAATCGTCCTTTTATCCAGATCCGGTTCCTCGAAACCAGAGTCATAGCCCTTGTCTCTATGGTCTTGCAGAATATTTTTCAAATATAAAAAAGGCTCTGCAGTTGTAAACCCGACATCATCAATACCGAGTGACGACGCAGCCTCCTTAATTTCAGCTTTGAGCTGTGCCCACTTGGAAGGCGGGGGAGCATAAGGTGACTGAAATGTATTGTTCATTTCCGCCTTCTCCTTTTCTTATCGTCTATGGCTTTCTTATAATCCTTTCAGTTTAGACAGCGGCCACCATATATAATCCGCCCTGCCTACAATCATGTCCTGTGGGATGGAGCCGAAATAACGACTGTCTTTGCTTGCTGAAGCATGCCGGTTATCTCCCATGACAAAATAGCTTCCGCTTTCCACGGTTAACGCCGCAAAATCCGGGTCTTCAATCTCGGTATCTATATAGGGCTCATTCACTATTTTTCCATTTACATATAACTGGTGATCCTTTACTTCTATGATGTCTCCAGGTATGCCAATGACTCGTTTCACTAAAAACTCCTTCTGACTGGGTCCAGTGCTCGGATCATGAAGAATGATGACATCCCCGTGTTTCGGGTTTACAAACATCAATGAAAGCTTATTAATGAAGAGCCTCTCACCTTCCACAAGCGTTGGCTGCATAGACTGGCCTTTAACCGTTGATATATTGAACACAAAAATATTAAGAACCGACATCACCGCAAAAACAACTACCGCCGTAAGCAACCAATCCTTCAATTCCTCGGCTAAACGACCTCCAAAGCCTTTCTTTGATCTGGATGTTCTATGTCTTTGCTTCCGATTTCGCATATACTCTACTTGGGGCTCCTGACTCAATATGTCACCTCTTATTCTCGATTATTGAAGTCTATACTTGCAGATATTATAACAATAAAAAAGCATATCTCCCAGCCATTAGCAATGGACTTCTGGAAAATACGCTTGAGTATGAATGAAACAGACTATATCGTCAACTATAGTTCTTTATTTAGAAAATGTTTCCGCTTACGTAGCTAGGTGATCAAAATTACCCAACAATGCTCAGCTTCCGGACCGATTTGATAATTTGATTCTCGCTATATCCCATAGCTTCATACAATGGCAAAGCAAAAGAATTATGCTCATCGACAGCTAAGTAGATATCACTGACCTTACGAGCTTGAAACCTGGATTCCATAGCCGATACCAGACTTCTACCGACTCCTCTGCGGCGATAATCGGGATGTACAGCAATCCGGAAATAACAACCGTGGTTTTTCTCAATCGTACCAATCAGTGCTCCAACAATTTCATCTTCATCTTCCGCAACTACAATGAGATCTGAATCCCATGAAAGCTGCCTGGAGAAAGGCTCGATAGTGTTCTCGAAACATTCTTCCGATAATGCGGTTTGCAGCAAATCAGTCACAGGGCTAACGTCGCTTAATTGAAAGGAACGAACGTGCATTCTTTAAAATCTCCCTTGTCTATGGCTTATGAATTTAACAAAAAGAAGGGGTTCCCTTAACATTGAGAAAATAAAAAAAAGCATCAAATACCGAGGAATACCTGCTTTTAAATCTATTAAAGCACACTTTTCTCGTGATATCATCACTTTTCTTTTGAAAGCGCTTAATATCAAGCGTTTACATTTTGAGTGAGATTCATTGTTTCATTATAAGGGTAATTATAATGATATATGTCTATGGGGTGAAGGCTCTACATTTTAACATTTTCAATACAATTGTAAATCCTGTTTACACTCCCATCATACTTTATAAACTTTTGCGTTTGTTTAGTGTTGCATTATTGGTCTAGATACTGTTTAATTAAAGTATCCTATTGGGCGATACCCTATAGTACATATCAACAATAAAGAATTTTGACGATAAACCGCCATAGTTCTTTATCTATACAAATTCTAATATACTCAGGAGGGATTTTTCCATGGCATTTCAATTACCGGCACTTCCTTATGCAAACAACGCACTCGAACCACACATCGACGCATTAACGATGGAAATTCACCATGACAGACACCATAACACATACGTGACTAATCTGAACGTAGCTTTGGAAAAGGCACCTGAATTGCAAGGCAAAAGCATCGAAGAACTTCTTACAGATCTGAACGCTGTACCAGAAGCTATCCGTACTGCTGTTCGCAACAATGGTGGTGGACACGCTAACCATACCCTGTTCTGGGAAGTTATTGGACCAAACGGCGGCGGCGCACCAACTGGCGCATTGGCAGAAGCTATTGATAGCGAGCTAGGCGGATTTGATAAATTCAAAGAAGATTTCGCAGCAGCAGCAACTACTCGTTTCGGCAGTGGCTGGGCTTGGCTAGTTGTTAAAGATGGCAAACTGGCTGTAACAAGCACACCTAACCAAGACAACCCAATCAGCGAAGGCGCTACTCCAATCCTCGGACTTGATGTATGGGAGCACGCTTACTACCTGAACTACCAAAACAAACGCCCTGATTACATCAAAGCGTTCTGGAACGTAGTGAACTGGGAAGAAGTTGGCAAACGTTACGAAAGCGCGAAATAAGGAATTATATTACGGATAAAGTCCTAGCTCACAAGGCTGTGACTTCACCGTTTAACTAAGCATAAACAAAGAAGGTATCTCAGAGCCCAATGGGCTAGGAGATACCTTCTTTGTTTAGTTAGGGGTGTGGTTGGTTAGAAAGATGGTTCGTTTAAAACATGGTTCGTTTGAAACAGCATTCGCTAGAAACAGGGTTCGTTTAAAACAAACAGAGTAGATCATTATCCTCAGACACCGCATTTTTACGCCGCTTGAATGGTTGGCGATAGACTAGACTTGGTTCTTGGAACATATGATTCATTTAGTAATGGTTGGACGAGGATCGATAAATGGGAATTGGATGCGGATCAATGAATGAGGACCGGCCCACCCTTTGTCGTACCGCTGTTGGACAGACCCGCAAATGAGTCATCGTGCCTCTGATAAGGGAATAACTCCCTTTAATTCTGCTCATATACACTATAAATACGAGTAATTAGGGAAACTCCCTCTAAATCATCCATTCCGGAGCATAATTCAGGATTCCACCCAAATTATAGGGAGGTTTTCCCTAAAAATATCAAATGCAGGCCCTTTCGGCCCTAATTTTAGGGAGGAATTCCCTATAATTAAGCCGCGGGAGTGAAGTAAGCGATCATAGGCGCATACCTCACTCTCTCTTCACACAACCCATACATTTAATTTACTTAACATTCAATAAATTTAGTAATTCAACACACTCAACACATCATCGCATTCAACACATTTCTTACTCCAGATATTTCGGATACATTTCTTACTTCATCTACTTAAGCATACTTTACTTCTGGTACTTCTCATATATCTGCTACTACTCATATATCTCACACTTCTCTTACTTCTCTGACTTCGCTTGTTCTTCCTGTTCATCGAAATAAAGGTTCAGCAGCTTCAAGAAGACATTAGGAAAGGCATAATTGGCCATGTCCTCACGGGTGATCCAGCGAACAGCTCCGCTATCCTCTGGA
>DJUJ01000103.1:48637-58215 GCA_002438345.1 Paenibacillus sp. UBA6285 | reverse complement strand
TAGGCATAAGCTTCCTCCGTTACATTTGATTACTAAGCTAGTCATAAGTCGTATATTGTTTTCCTTTACCTTCATTTTTAATACCCTTATCCGTCAGCACACAGAAGAACGGAGAATATGATCAAGTTACATTTTGTGACCGTGCCTAGGCTGTACATACTCGAACAGAACAAAAATAACCGAGAAAAAGATGACGATTAAGCTCCCATGAAAATTAAATTAGCTCAAAAAGAAGAAACGGTGCTGAAAACAGCTTATCCTTATCTGATCCGTTCGCTGTCCAACCATCTTTATATACATATGCCATTACGAAGACATTCGGCTGCTTATTTGTTTCGCCATCATAAATGTCATCTCTCCGGTGAAATTCAAAATGAAGAAAATGCCTACCTTTGATTGAAGGAATAATACCCTTGAAACTTCCTATGGAAGTCCAAGAACTTGGGAGTTTTAGAAATAATTATTTGCTCCGAATATTATTCAAAGTTCGACTAATCATTTCCCGTTTAATCTACGTCTGCGCGTGATACCAAGAGCAGTAGCAACAACTCCTAAAGTTAATAAAGAAATGATGGTTTTACGATTATTCATTTACCCATTATGGACGTCATCCATTGCATACATTCTCACCGCCTCTTGCTGAATTGGGATCATAACAGAGGAACAATCTCTATTCTGTGTAGAGATCTAATCCTTGATTCAGACAAAGTATTACAGCAATGAGTTTAGGTCGCGCTAATTAACAAATCATTCATAGTCATTCATAAAAAATTTATATCATTTCAACAGTAGTTATAAACCTATGCCGGTCTGATTAGATATTTCCTTTCGCACCTTTTTGGCCATAGTTTCAAGAAGGTTTATTTTTATGAGACGGATTGTTCTTTATCTGTCGCACTTCATATTACAATCCGTCATAACAATAAAACCGTACTCCTGCCTGCAGCAATTCCTGAACATAAGACAAAGAAGCGTTGTAAACAATTTTTTTATCGGGAGTCGACGGTATAATAACCCGAATATCGATACCTCTATGGACGGCTGTTTTTAGAGCTAGCAAGATACTGGGGTCAGGAATGAAATAAGGCGTCTCAATATAAATCCGCTTCTTTGCCGATATGATAAAGGAGAAAATAAACTCCAGGATCGTCTCGTCCGGACCGCTTTTTACGATTTGCACCAATTCTTTCCCTTGACTTTTCTGAATGGGATAATAAACGGAATAGGTTATGATTTGTTCTTTGGCCAAATACCAATCTGTTAAAAATGTATACTGGATCCATAGCACTGCATCCCCAGTAATGCTGAAATGCGTATCCCTCCAGTAACCGATTTTCGGATTCTTACCAACGTATTCATCCCCTATATTCAAACCGCCGAAAAAACCAATTTTCCCATCAACAACGACAATTTTGCGGTGATTGCGGTAATTGAGCCGTTTATCGAAGAAGGTGGTGAATGGAGGGGAAAAGCACCCTTCCTGTGCTTTTCGAATCAACAACCGCTCGAATTGGGAACCAAGATGGTCGTCGCGGATAATGTAAAATTCATTGTGGATATGGTGCATAGCTGCGGCAATTGCTTCCAACATCGCTTCGAATGCTTGTTTCCCTTCGGAATAGATCGTCGTTTCATTGTAAGCCGTAATAGGAATGGTCGGCATCTTTATGAGCGATGCATGTTCGTCATGATCTCGCCGATTGTTTTCCTCATCCATAGCTTTCGTTATTCGTTGTTTGCACCGATCAATGAGGTCAGCCTTAAATTGTGTCCACTGCCTGTTTTTTTCCGCCGTAGTGTACGGTGACAAGAGTATTCTTTCGCCACAAAATAATACAGGATGAAACCGAGTAGGGGAAAGAGGAATAAGATTATAAGCCATACTATCGCTTTGTTCGATCGGCGATATTCCACAATGATGATGGCTGCAATTTGGACGATAAACAACAAGAGCGCTAAAATGATCCAAAGCAATGGTTACGTCTAACCTCCTTGTCCAAGATATTCGGGTACTTAAGTGTTCTTTGTATAGAGTGACAAATCTATACGCAAGATACTACTAAGATTTTTTGGATAAAGGAGCAGTGAGGATGGAAAGGACGATGGGCGCGAGAAAAAATAGTGCCATTATGCTCGTTTTATGTCTAAGTTTGCTTGTAACTGCTGGCTGCAGGACGGAGTCCGGCGTACGGACAAATCAATTGAAGACCAAGTCAAATATCACATCAAATCAATCTGCCAAACCTGTCGTATTGATCCTGATTGATTCTTTAATGGACAAGTCTCTGCAAAAAGCGATTAAAGAGGGCCGTGTACCCGCAATGCAGTATCTGCTCAATAACGGGCAATATTTTCAGAAAGTCGTGAGTTCATTCCCTACGATGTCTGTGACGATTGACAGTTCATTATTAACAGGAACTTATGCAGACCAGCACCAAGTGCCTGGACTTGTTTGGTATAGCGGCAAAGAAAAACGCATGATTTACTATGGTAACGGTGCCAAGGAAGCGTTTAAAATTGATCAACTGCAAGTACTGATGGATGCCGTTTATCAGATAAATCAGGTTCAATTGAACAAAAAAACGAAAACTATACATGAAGAGTTAGCTGAAAAAGGTAAAGACTCCGCATCGGTTAATGCTATCGTTTTTAGAGGGAAGACGGAGCATATCTTAAATGTGCCGCAGTGGATTGCTTTCAGTACGCGTTTGCCGGAACATATTAACGTAACGGGACCGAAATGGTTGTCCTATGCGGCGCTTGCGCAGCAAGATCCAAAGAATGACGGGAATGCTCGACCATGGAAAAAATTCGGCATGAATGATGAATTTTCCGCGCAAGAGCTCGCATTTCTTGTTAAACAAAATAAACTTCCTAATGTAACTATTGCTTACTTTCCGGAAAATGATCACACCCTTCATAGAAAAGGCCCTACCGAGTTGGAGGGAATCGAGAAAGCCGATCAAGCGCTGCAGGACGTGCTTAACGCTTACGGTTCATGGGAGCAAGCTTTGAAGAAAGCGGTATGGATCGTCATGGGAGACAGTGCGCAAAGCTATGTATACGATGATCGCGAAAGATCCATTGTTGATTTAAGGCCACTGTTGAACCGTTACCGTATAGCAAAAATAAATCAATCCATAGGGACCGATGATCAGATCGTGATTTCCGCTAACGAACGAATGGCCTATGTGTATGCAATAGATTCAAAGATTAAATTATCGGACATCGTGAAGCTTTTGAAAAACGAGGATAAGCTCGATATCATCGCTATTAAAGACGAGAAAAATATTCATGTTACTACAGGAAAGAGCGATAAAATGTTTTCTTATTGTCCCGGCGGAAAATATATGGATGAATATGGTCAGTCGTGGTCGTTATCAGGTGACCCTGAACTTGCGGATATTACGATTACGAGCAATCGGATCAAATATGGAAAGTATCCTGAAGTACTTGCGAGATTATACGGAGCTATGCATTCCCATGAGGGAAGATATGTTGTCGTTACGGTGCAGCCTGGTCATGAAGTCATTGGCGAAAGTTCCCCTACCCACGTCGGTGGGGGCGCCCATGGTTCGCTGCATGAAATGGATTCCCTCGTTCCATTAATCGTATCCGGAACGAATACCCGGCCGAAGACACTGCGAATAATCGATATCAAAGACTGGATTCTGAAGTTGGCGGAATGAATCCAAAGGAAAAGTAAATATCAGAACAATATTGGAAATTTCATTAATTGTTAAAACGAGGTCCTATCTATAGAGGAAACCCGAATAAGCGAATGGGATCTATTATGTAAATGTCGCATGAGAAGATATCCCCTGGCGCTGATGAAGCGTAAATTCCCTCTGCCATCGTGTAATGTTTAGGAAAATAGACCCGTTACACGTAAGTCTATATATTGAAACTGAAACACTCCTCTTAATTCAGGGGAGTGTTTTTAGATATGAAAGGTGGATGAACAGTAGATTACAAATGTGGAAGGCGGATAATATTAGGGCTTCATCAGCATTGATAATATTTATGTTTAATTTACAAACATAGGTTCATCTTACGGAACTCTATTCACTCCAAATTTTGGTTCAACTCTAGAAGTTAGAAAACTTAAGGGTGGTGTTATGGACGAGCGTATATTTTGTGTCGGTTAATGGAGTGATGGGTCTGTGAATATACTCACTTATCGACACGATGAACTCTTCATCGTTTTGTTCTAAGTATATAGCACCGCCGACCTATATTCTCAATGGCATATGAACTCATAACCTCACGAAAGTATTCACNNTTCCATTGTTTTGGGGTGTTTAATACGTTCAGGCCCAAAAAGATATCTCTGATTATAAGAGGTATATGATGCAAGAGGGAGGTCGTGTGGTCAACCGGCTAAACCATCTACTATGCAGTTGACGTTTGTACAACTGAATGCTATTTTCCGTTTCTTTGCGGAGAAGGGTTATATACCTGATAATCCGGTAGGTCCGATTAAAAAACCTCCTGCAGCTCGTCGTCTTCCCAAATGGTTAAGCCGTAACGAGCAGAATTTGTTTTTAAGAGAGCTTCGTGAAAATCGTGGAAAAGAAATGAAGAGAGATTATGCAATTGTTTTAACGATGCTTCGTTTGGGCCTACGTGTACATAAGCTGTGTGACATGCTTATTTGGAAAATACCCATTGCTACAAGAAGAGTATGCAAAAGAAGTGGAACCAATCGGATAATATATGTATCGGCTAATTACACATAAGGTTGAGATAGGGGGACAGAAGAAATTTTCCAGAGCTTCCACAATTGTACCTTGCTCTCTTTTGTTACAGATTATTTTCCCTAACCCTGTACACAGTTTCTTCCCCCCCGCTAAAATATACTCTACCCGTTCGATATGAACATTATTTCCAAGAATGGTTTTAAATAAATGTAACTCATTCTTACATAACCCGGTACAT
This sequence comes from Paenibacillus sp. UBA6285, assembly GCA_002438345.1. Classification (GTDB taxonomy): domain Bacteria; phylum Bacillota; class Bacilli; order Paenibacillales; family Paenibacillaceae; genus Paenibacillus_AQ. Next base: position 53,277 of record DJUJ01000103.1, on the reverse strand, counting down.
ACAACAGCAGCTTCACAGATCGGACAATGCTTCTCAATAAACAAGAGACTGCCATCGCCGGACTGGCATTCTGTTTACGAAGATTTTAGCGATTTGCCGAAGGCTGAACAGCATCGGTTATTTCAGGCTATTCAAGATACTCTCTTTCCTGAACCAAAAGAGGATATTGCCAATATGGTTGGGGACATTCGGGAAGTGCGTTTCAGCAGCGCAGTATGCTTTTCAGTATGCTTCCAAGGAGTACCGAAGCAAGCTCAAGCAGTATGGGATGAAAGCGAGTATGAGCAGGTCTGGGAACTGTTATGACAACGCTTGTATTGAAGCTTTTCACAGCATACTGAAACGGGAAATGGTTATTGCGTCCCCAAATTTATAACGAAAATAGAAGCGTATGAGAAGCTGTATCGCTATTTGGAATTATTTTATAACCGAAAACGAACGTGCAGTACCTTAGGCTACCTGTCACCGTCACGTTTCGAGCAACTCTACTACCAGAAAACTTCCTAACAACACTGTCCACTTTATTGACAGAAGAACAGATGTTTCTATGCATATTCGTGAGATGTGTCGAGATAAGGAATCCATTCTTTTGTCGGCTACCTTGCAGCCTTCTTTTTAAGTGTCCATGACAAGGAGGCCAGATTATTTAGTTGTGGCAGCGGCTGTTCATCCAAACATACCGATCATATGAGTGACTTTTTTAAGATTTGATGTCCATTCCAAAAATTGTAGATAAGAAGTTGGAATATTTGAGGGCGATTTTAGCTTTTGACGATTTATCAAGGTTCCATCTTTTTATATAAAGGAGGGAGAGTGCGCTTGACAAATGGGAGAACACTTAAATCCGAAATGTCGGAGTGTTTGCTGCTGTCTTCGGGAGACAGCATTCCGCATTTGCCGGGGGTGAACCGATTGAAGGGAATGGTCAAATAGGGTTACACGCAGGTTCCGTTACGGCCATTTCGTCGCAACCATCCACCAATTATGTCCCGGCCAATGTTGTGGACGGCGTCGCTGCGCCGCAGTGGTTTGCGGACAGCGCAGACACCCCCGACNNATCCTTGGCGTCTGCCGCGGGACCATTTCATGCCAGGCGATACAGCTACGTGGGCGGATGTGGTGACGGTACTGCTGAGAATGTTGAATCTTAGGGAGTTGAATCGATTATGAAAGCTTTAATTATTTCGGATATTCACAGCAACGTCAAAACGCTGGAATCGATCCGCAAGGCAGAATCCGACTGTGACGTGATTTATTGCGCGGGAGATCTTGTAGACTACGGGCCTTTCCCGCGGGAAGTTATCGAATGGGTGCATAAGAACGATGCGAATTGTGTTCGCGGTAACCATGACGACATTATTATCGACCTGTACCGAAACGGCAATAGCGGTCATGATGTGGCGGAGGATGAGATCAAGTGGGCGCATTACAATGCAAGGCTGCTCGGCGAAGCGGAAATTTCCTTCCTCGAAAGCATACCGGTCTACCGCACATTCGAGATGGACGGCTATAGCTATACAATGCAGCATCTGTACGAAAACTATTTGACGATTGATAGCTTGCCCAAGTACGATACTTTCTGGGCGGAACGCAACGGCAGGACAATTGGGGCCGAAGAAGATCGCCGCATTATTTTCGGACATACACATCGCAGATGCATTCATTATTTGAGTGACGACAGTTTGTGGCTGAATCCGGGAAGCGTGTCCTACCGCCGTCGCGACGATCCGTCGAAAGAAGCGCACTATTTCACGATTACCGATGGCAAAATAGCGATGAAAAGTCTTGTCTATGACCGCACGCCTTTGCTCGAAGCGGCACAAAAGTTGCTGTTGAAAGAAGAAGAGATGAAGGTTGCGTACTTCTTTTTCGGGTAAGCGGGCGGGAGAGCAGGCAACAACAATGGGGACGTATCCACGATTTGGTGTCGGGATACGTCCTTTCTCATTTATTGTACACCGGCAGGTTGCGATTTACAGCTTGCAAGGCGGTAATTCCCGCTCATTTTGCGCCTCAGTTTACATTTTTATGATTGCTTCATTTTTTTACACTATGGCATGGGAAACGTATCTTTCATAATAGAGGTTGTGAAGTTGCGGATATGATCCTGCAGAGGCTGCGGATCATATCCGCCTATTCTATAGGAAGCAGGTGGGAAAATGACTACTATTTATTGGGTATCGAGTAGCGACGAGTTGGCGGCAGCCATAGGCCGGGCAGAACCTGGTTCTTCGATCTTGTTGGCAGACGGCGTTTACGAACGGAATGAAGACTATATTATTGAAGGCAAAGTAGGATCGGACACCGCAATATTAAGCATTCGCGCTGTAAATAAAGGAAAAGCGACGATCGCTGGAGAATCAAGTATACGCATCTTGAACTCTGCTTATGTAGAGGTATGGGGACTGCATTTCCAGGTCGAGCAGCGCGAATCTATCATTCTGGACGGTTCGCGGCATGTGAGGATTGCGCGGAATAGATTTGAGCCGCGACAGGTTGGGGCGGAGTATAGCCTGCTGTCAGTGCTGGGAAGCGGCAGCGGCTGGAACCGGATCGAACGCAACGAGTTCGGGCCAAAGGCCGACCTCGGACCGCTCGTTGTTTTTGATGGCGACGGTGAACAAATCTCGCAGCATGATGTCATTGAATATAATTATTTTCATCATATAGGCCCGCGTGTCGTCAATGGGCTTGAAGCGATCCGGCTCGGCCTGTCCGGCATCTCTCTCTCGAACGGCTATATTACAATTCAACACAACCTGTTTGAAAATTGCGACGGAGAGCCCGAGATTATTTCGGTAAAAAGCTGCTATAATACAGTTCGGTACAACACGTTCCTTAACTCCGCCGGCCAAGTGACAGCGCGACACGGACATGGAAATCGCTTTCATAATAATGTATTTATCGGCGATGGCGTGAAGGAAGAAATGGGCGGATTTCGCATTTACGGCAACGACCATCACATTTTTGATAACTATATGGAAAACTTGACGTTGGATGCGCTGCTCATTGACGGCGGCAACTACGATGGCGGATCGGACGGCTATCCCGAGGCGCCGACGCAGGAGGAACTGAGGAAACATTGGCGTGTCTATCGCGCCAGTGTAGTGAATAATACGATTGTAAATTGTCGTCACGGCATTACGCTCGGCAAGCGGATTCCTTATGCGCCGGAGCAATGTATAATCGCTTAGAATCGAATATGCGGCAAGGAGCAGCCGGCCATCTATGAATACCGGCCGTCTCCGGCGGTTTGTATTAATAATCATAAAGCGGATGTCGCGGATATTCGTTGTCCGGCTATTCTGACAAGAATTGACGTCGGTCCCGACTCCGACTAAAGCTAACATGGAGGAGAACCTATGGCCCAAACTCGAAACCGGTGGACAATCTATCTGAAGCAGCTCCGGCATAAAAATCGCAGCGTATTCCTGACCTGGATGCTTTCCTACGTCTCGGTGCTGCTCGTGCCCATTCTGATCAGCGGCGTTATATACGGCGCGACGCTGAACGTTGTAAAGGCTGAAATTAACCGTGCCAACCAATCTATACTTCTTCAGATGGAGCAAGCCATAGATAGCCAGTTCAAAGGAATCGAGAATCTAAGCCTCGAGGTGAGCCTCAACAGGCGAATCGCAGCATTTATTTCGGCCGATACCAATCTGTCTGATTCGGACCACTACGATATATACCAAATCGCTAATGATTTGCGCGTATACGAAATCGCTAACGATTTTCTTGAAGGCATTTATATTTACTACAAAAATAGCGATACGGTCATCGCCCGCAACAACCGTATGAACATCGAAGCGTTATACGACCATATTCGCCTTGAAGAGCATATGCCGTACCAGTCGTTACGAGAATATTTTGACCAATGGTACATTAAAGGCTACCACTCCGTTGTTGTGTCCGAAGAGAATGAGTGGCGGCCTACGGTCATGTATGCCCAAAATGTGAACTCAACAATCATGAATCAACCTGGAGCTGTCTTGCTGTTCATGATTGACCGCAGCAAGCTGCTAGAGCAAGCTTCGGCGCCTGAGAAAGGTACGATCTTTATTCTGGATGAAGACAACCGGTTCATTGCGTCTACGGGCGAGTCGCTGTCGGAACCTGCTCTATTATACGGCGATATGTCGGAAGAATCGGGACAACTTGAGATCGAGACTGCCGGTCGCCGGCTTGTTGCATCCTACACAACCTCATCCATTACGGGATGGAAATATGTGATGACGCTGCCGGCGAACGTATATCACCAGAAGATGAACGTGGTAGAGCAATTGACGATCGCCAGCATCTTGCTTTGCCTTATTGTTGGCGGTGGCGTGACGTATTGGCTCCTCAAACGGAACTACCTGCCGATCCATGCGCTGATCCAGAGCTTGTCGTTCAAGGCGGGTTTTACCTTTGATCGCGGCTCCAATGAATACTCCTTTCTGGAGCAGGCGCTGAGCAGCACCTTCCATGAGAAGGAGGAGCTTCATTACAAGCTGAATCAGCATAACAATACACTCAGATCGCACTTTTTGCAGCGGCTGCTGAAGGGGCAACTCGACAGCCATATCCCGTTACACGAATCGTTCTCAGCCTATGATCTGCGTTTCCCGCTGGGCGGATTTTCTGTTATTTTGCTTTTT
>DJUJ01000103.1:45364-48594 GCA_002438345.1 Paenibacillus sp. UBA6285 | reverse complement strand
ATCGAGCACTTCGGCAAGTTCCATCGGAAGGATGAGGATCAGGTCCATAATAAGCGGTTGCTGCACTTCCTGATCGCCAACGTGGTCGAGGAGGTCGCGCGAAAGTCAGTAAACGCCTATGCGGTAGAGCTGGACCAGGAGTTGCTCGCCTGCATCGTCAACCATCAGCTTGCATCGCCGACGGAGCAGCGGGGGGAGCTGGGGCACATCGCGGAAGAAACGATGTCGTTCATCTCCAATCATGCCCATGTCCAGTTGACCGCTGCCATCAGCGCGCAACAGGAGGGCGAATATGGCATCTTCCAGGCGTTCCAGGAAGCGATCGAGGCGATGGAATACCGTATCATTGTAGGTAGCGGGGGCATTATTCATTATGGGGACCTGAGCGGCAACGACAACCTAGGGGCTGCTCCAGGTGGTTATTTTTATCCGCTCAAGGCCGAGCAGCAATTGATCGTTATGGTTCGCGAAGGGCAGCTCGATAAGGCGAAAGCGTTCGTCGGGGAGATCATTCAGAAAAATGTGACGACGGAGCCGTTTCCTTTTCATACTGCCAAATGTCTCATTTTCGATCTAATGGCTACGCTGCAAAAAGTAATCGGCGAAATCCGCATCGCGGGCAAGCCGGATATGCCTGACGGAGTGCGCGCCATCGAACGCCTGATGCAATGCCAGACGGTAGGGGAGATGCGCAGCCAGCTTTACGATATGCTAGAGCTTCTGTGCGGCTACGTTAATAATAACCGCGAATACTGCAGCAATCCGCTAATCGATAAGGTCATGAAATATGTCAACGAGTATTACCAGGACGAGAACCTGAACATTTCGATGATCGGGGAAGCCTTCTCCATGACGCCGTCGTATGTTTCCAAACTGTTCAAGGAACTTGCCGGCGAATCTCTGCTCGATTATATTAACAAGACGCGGCTGGTGCAGGCCAAATTGCTGCTTATCGGCGGGAAATATACGGTCAGCGAAATATCGCTGAAGGTTGGTTACAACGATGTGAATACCTTCCACCGCATATTCAAAAAATTTGAAGGGATAACGCCCGGGCGCTACAGGGAAGTCAAGTAGCTCTAGGGCTTTTCTTTTCAAGAAAAAGTGGCAAACATGCGGTTTTGTTACCCTCATTTTTGAGAAATTGCAGTATATTTTAGGTTTTAACGATGGCTTGCGGCACCAGATTAACGTTATGTTGAAAGCGTATTNNGAGGGCACAATGGCGAAAAATCGCAACGGCAAGACTCATAAAAGGCTGCAGCTCACACTGGGGATCGCAATGGTACTTTCATTGTTGTTAACCGCATGCTCCAGTAATGGGGGCTCCGGAAACAAGGATAAGACAGAGCCGACTCAAAGCGCCGTCAGCAATAAGGGCGGCGATGGCGTAAGCAAAGGCAACGAGGGATCGGATATGCCGGTGTATCCGCTGGATACGAAAGATACTTTCTCATACTGGGCTCCAATCAACGGAAACCTGATTACATTTACAACGAATCTGGCTGAAGCGCCGATCGGGAAGGCGATTGCAGAAGCTACCGGCGTGAAAGTGAACTACATCCACCCGACCGAAGGTCAAGCTGAAGAGCAGTTTAATTTGTTGCTGGCTTCCAGCAAGCTGCCGGATGTGCTGGAGTACGACTGGAGTATTTATCCGGGTGGACCAGAAAAGGCGATTTCAGACGGGGTTATCGTACCGCTAAACGATTTGATCGACCAATATGCGCCTAACCTGAAGAAGATGCTGGAAGCTAATCCAGAGCTGGATAAAATGGTGAAAACCGACAGTGGCCAATATTACGTCTTCCCGATGGTGCGAAACGAGGAAGGATTAGTCTTCCGCGGACCAATGCTGCGCAAAGATTGGTTGGATGAGCTAGGGCTGCAATTGCCTGTAACGGTAGACGATTGGCATAAGGTTCTGACGGCGTTCAAAGAGAAAAAAGGCGCCGTAGCACCGCTGACGGCGCTATACGCGAACAAAATGAATTTGCAGGACGCGTTCTTCGACGCATACAAAACGTCGCACGGCTTCTATATTGACGACCAAGGCAAAGTGAAATACGGTCCGTTAGATCCGCAATACAAGGATGTTATGACGCTGTTCCGCCAGTGGTATTCCGAAGGGCTGATTGATAAAGACTTCCCGATCGTCGAGCGCGACACGCTGGATAAGCGGCTTCTGAACGGCGAGTCCGGCGCGACTGTTTTCCTGTTGGGCGGCGGCATGGGCAAATGGCTGGAGTCCGGTAAAGCCCAAAATCCGGATTTTGATCTTGTAGCGGCTCCTTATCCGGTATTGAAAGCAGGCGAAAAACCGTTCACCGGACAGCGCGATTTCAAATATAACCCGAAAGCAAGCGCGGCCGTGACGACATCGGCGAAAGACCTGGAAACGATCGTAAAATGGCTGGACTTCGCATTTAGCGAGCAAGGAACCATGATGTACAACTTCGGCGTTGAAGGCGAAAGCTACACGATGGACAACGGCGTTCCGAAATTTACCGATATGATCGTAAAAAACGATAAGTACACTTCACAGCAGATGTTGGCGCAGTATACGGTTCCGAACGGTCCATTTCCGATGCATGAGCAAAAAACGACCAACACGTTCCCACAACAGGACGAGGCGGTCCAGATTTGGTCGGAGACCGATGCTGCGAAACATATTTTGCCCGCGTTCATTACGCCTACTGTAGATGAGAGCAAGAAGGTAGCGCAGACGATGACGGCAGTCAACACGTATCTGGAAGAAATGTTCATCAAATTTGTAATGGGCAACGAGCCGCTCGACAAGTTCGACAGCTTTGTGAAGCAGCTGGAAGATATGGGGATTCGTGATGTAATCGACATCTATCAAGGCGCCTTGGATCGCTACAACAACAGATAACTCCATGTATCGTCCCACGGCTGGCTGCAGGCTGCCGTGGGGGCAAGGGAATGGTGCAGCCATCCCCTGCCGATAATGCTGGATGTGGATAGGAGGAGTAGGAGATGGCTCAATTGAAGCTGGGACGCAGCAAAGTCACGCATGCCAGTCGTCTGCCGCTTAATATTGCGAAAGACATGGTTAAGAACAAGTATTTGTACATGATGCTTACTCCTGTTTTGTTATATTTCATTATTTTTCATTATTTCCCGATGTACGGTTCGATTATTGCGTTCAAGGATTTTAACCCCCGGCTTGGAATTGGGGGCAGCGCGTGGGTAGGACTTGAGCATTTCAA
>DJUJ01000103.1:43489-45244 GCA_002438345.1 Paenibacillus sp. UBA6285 | reverse complement strand
ATTTGCCGCATTTTATTTCGCTTGTCATTATTTGCGGCATGATCAAGGATTTTACGAGCAGTGACGGCGTCATCAACGATATTATCGCATTTTTCGGCGGTGAGCGGGTTACGATGCTGCTGGAGCCGTCTTTTTTCCGGACAATCTTCGTTTCGTCGAATATATGGCAGCATATAGGCTGGGGTACAATTATTTATTTGGCCGCGCTGTCTGCGATCGATCTCGAGCAATATGAAGCTTGCAAGATCGACGGGGGTGGACGCTGGAAGCAGATGCTTCATATTACTCTACCCGGTCTGCTTCCCGTTTTCGTTATATTGCTCATCCTGAACATTGGCCGAATTATGAGCGTTGGCTTCGAGAAAGTTATTCTGTTGTACAACCCGACCACTTATGTGACATCGGATGTCATTTCCTCGTATGTGTACCGGATCGGGCTTCAAGATTTTCAATTCAGTTTCAGCTCCGCTGTCGGATTGTTCAACTCCGTGATTAACTTCGCGCTTGTTATCGGCTCCAACTGGATAAGCCGGAAGTTGAACAATACGGGTTTGTGGTAGAGGAGGGTTCGCATGCGAGTAAGCTTGGGTGAACATATATTCCGGGTTTGCAATACGCTGTTTTTGTCCGCGCTCATGATTGTAACAATGTACCCAATTCTATACGTGGCATTTGCTTCATTCAGCGAACCAGCGCTGATGATGGCGCATAAGGGCATTCTTTGGAAGCCGCTGGGCTTCTCGCTTGAAACATATGGGGCGGTATTCAGCAACCCGATGATCCTGCTCGGCTACCGCANNCGCCTTGTCCAGAAAAACGTTGCAATATCGCAAGCAGCTTACATTGTTTATCGTGTTTACCATGTTTTTCAGCGGTGGATTAATTCCGTTCTACTTGCTGGTCAGAGGGCTGGGCATTACGGACACGCTGTGGGCGCTGATCCTGCCTACCGCAATAAGCGCATTTAACCTCATTATCATGCGAACATCGTTCGAGGCAGTGCCGGATGCGCTGGAAGAGACGGCCAAGATCGACGGCGCCAACGACTTTGGCATTCTATTCCGCATCTTCCTGCCGCTATGCAAGCCCGTGCTTGCAGTGGTAGGCCTGTATTACGGAGTAAGCCACTGGACATCCTGGTTTAACGCCATGATCTTCCTTCAGGATCGGTCGCTGTATCCGTTGCAGTTGATCCTGCGAGAAATTTTGATTATTGGCGATGCAAACTCCATGGCGGAAGGAGCCTCCCAGGATGAGATCATCATATTGGGCGAGACATTGAAATACGCCACGATTATGGTAGCGACCCTTCCGATTTTTCTGGTCTATCCGCTATTACAAAAATATTTCGTGAAAGGCGCCTTGATCGGTGCCATTAAAGGTTAGGAGAAGGGGTGGAATTCAGAGATGAGCAATGAAAATGTGAAACTGAAACCATCCGAGCTGACGGCTTGGTGGGATAAAGTGAAGATTAAAGTTGATCATATGATCGAAGCGGGCTGGACAGAAGCGCCGCATGTTTCGGCGGCGGGCAAATATGACCAGATTAAAGTGGATCAGTGGATTTCGGGCTTCTGGCCGGGCATTCTGTGGATTCTGTACGATATGACCGGCGAGCAACATTATCGGGAGGAGGCGGAGCCTTGGGACGAACGCATGGAGCAATGTTACTTGCGGGACAACCATTTCCACCACGATGTCGGCTTTCAGTTCCTGCCGACATCGGTTATCCGCTACAAGCTGACCGGCGACCCC
>DJUJ01000103.1:0-43483 GCA_002438345.1 Paenibacillus sp. UBA6285 | reverse complement strand
CAGGTACAACCCGGCAGGACAGTTCATTCGAGCCTGGCCCCGCAACCAGACGGGTTGGTCGATCATCGATTCGATGATGAATTTGCCGCTTCTGTTCTGGGCGAGTGAAGAAAGCGATGATCCGCGCTTCAAACATATTGCGGTCGCCCATGCAGATATGGTGCTTCGCTCATTCATCCGAGGCGACGGCTCGGTGCATCATATCGTTATCTTCGATCCGGAGACGGGCGAAGTGGAGCGTTATGACGGCGGACAGGGCTTCGCGCCGCAATCGTCCTGGTCGCGGGGCCAAGCTTGGGCGCTCTACGGGATGAGCTGCGCTTACCGCTATACGGGAGAAGCGCGTTACTTGAATGCGGCGAAGGGGGTGGCGCATTATTTCATCAGCGCGTTGGCGGAAGACGATGTGCCGCATTGGGATTTCCGTGCGGCGACCGACTTGACGGACGAGCCGCGCGACACCTCGGCGGCGAGCTGCGCAGCATCTGGCTTGATCGATATCGCGTCGCAGGTGGCTCCTGAGGAAGCCGCTTTATATCAGCGCGCGGCCACGCGCATTCTTCGCTCGCTGTCGAACAACTACAGTGCGCTCGACAAGCCGGAGTATGAAGGCATCCTGCTCGGCGCAACCGGTCATAAGCCAGTCAATACCAACATCAACGTATCGCTGATTTACGGCGATTACTATTATATTGAAGCTTTGGCGAAGAGCAAAGGCTGGAGCCAGCATGTTTTTTAAGCGGGATCAAAGGCCGTAATCACGAAGCCGGGAGGACAGGAAGCTCCTCCCGGCTTCCGTATTCTTGAGAGGAGGTGCCGGACGGAACGAAGGGAATGATTCAATAACCATCATTTCATAATGGAAAGGATGAAAATGAATTATGGGAACCAAAAGTATGACGTGCATTATTTTGATCTGTATGCTGGTTGCGTTAATACCAGGAACGGCGAAGGCAACAGATACGAAGTTCACAATTGGCAGCTCCGACGTGACGGCGAGCGGAGATGACGGCAACGTTCCAGCCAACACGGTGGACGGCGATTTCTTAACACGTTGGTCGTCGAATGGCGACGTGCAATGGATCCAGTATGATTTGGGCGTAAATCGCAAAGTGTCTTTCATCAAAATTGCATTTCTGAATGGGTCAAGCCGCACTTCTACTTTTGATATTTTGACGTCTACGGACGGTTCCACCTTTACGACCGTCAGCAGCGGAGTTGTGAGCAGCCTTGTGGAAGGTCTGCAAACGTTCGATTTTCCGGATGTCGATTCTACCCGCTATGTGCNNACGGCAATTCCTCCAACCTGTGGAACAGCTATTCTGAAGTTGAACTCTACGGCACCGCGAGCGGATCTCCGCCAGGCGCAAGCAAGTTGGCGATTACCTTGCCACAACTTATGGCCAGCGGAGATGACGGCAATATCGTCGCGTATACAATCGACGGCGATCTTAACACGCGCTGGTCAGCGAGTGGCGAGGGGGAGTGGGTCCAATACGACCTTGGATCGAGCAAGCGGGTGGAATACGTGAAGATCGCCTTCACCAACGGGGCGGAGCGAACTTTCGCTTTTGATATCCAGACTTCATATGATGGCTACAACTTCAGTACTGTGCTTTCGGGAGCGGTCAGCAGTCTGAGCAACAGCTTGCTGACGTTTGATTTTGCCGATGTTGCCCCCGTCCGCTACGTTCGTATTGTTGGCCACGGCAACTCGGTGAACGCCTGGAACAGCTTTGCCGAGGTCGAAATTTATGGTAGCGATTCAAGCGGCAGCGGTAGCGAAGGGACGGTCGTCGAAGTTAGCACTTCCACGCAGTTGGCTGCCGAGCTTGCAACCGCTACGGCGGGTAAAACGATTTTGTTGGCAAACGGCACGTATTCGCGTACAAGCCCGTTTGCTGTTCAGAACAAAAACGGCACTGCCAACGCGCCAATCGTCATTAAAGCGAAAAACCGCGGTCAGGCTATCATCTCGGGAGCGTCAGGCTTCCGCGTCGAGAACTCCTCGCATGTGGTGCTGGACGGATTAAAGTTTACGAACACAAGCAATGGCGCAGTGGTGTTGGAAGGCTCGCACCATGTGCGACTGACCCGTAATACGTTTGCGCTTCCAAGCTCGGGGAGCGGCCTGATGTGGCTGCAAGTGCGGGGCACGAACAGCCATCATAACCGCATCGACCGGAATGACTTCGGACTGAAGAGCGACACCGCNNGACAGGACGGCTCAGGGCAAATTTCGCAATACGATATTATCGAATACAACTATTTCCATGATGTAGGCCCATGGGTAGCTAACGGCAAAGAGACAATTCGTCTCGGCTTGTCGGGTCTTACGCTCTCCCACGGCTATAATACGATACAATACAATGTATTTCAGAATTGCGATGGAGAGCCGGAAATCGTATCGGTCAAGAGCAGCAGCAATTCGGTGCGCTTCAATACATTCCGCACGTCCAAGGGCAGCCTGACGCTGCGGCATGGCCATAACAACAGCGTATATGGCAACTTCTTCCTCGGGGACGGCGTGGAGTCGGATCAGGAAGGCATCCGGATGTTCGGCAATGACCATAAGATTTATAACAACTACTTTGAGAATTTGACTGGTGAAGCAATCTACTTGCCTAACGGCGACTTCGACGGCGGTACTGGAGGCTCCCCTCCAAGTCCGACGGTCGAAGAATTGCGCAAACAATGGAAAGTTTACCGGGCGCTTATCGTCAACAATACGATTGTAAACAGCAAAACCGGTATCGGCATTTTCTCGGGTAAAGCGTATGCTCCGCAGGATTCCGTCGTGGCGAACAATATCGTATACAACAGCACCGGCACGCTTTATTACGAGGCGGCGACAACGAATACGCTGTTCCAAGGCAACATCGGGTTTGGCAGCACTATTAGCAACATATCGCGCAGCTCGGAGCAGATCCGAAATATCAATCCGCTGCTGACTGCGGTTAACGGCATTCAGAAACTGTCCGCGAGCAGCCCGGCAACTGATGCAGCTGTGGGGACATACGCGTTCGTGCTGGCGGATATGGACGGTCAAATGCGGGCGACTGCAGATGTGGGGGCGGACGAATATTCCGGCGCGCCTCTACTGAATCGCCCGCTAGCGGCCGACGATGTGGGGCTGAATACGCCTTAGGATCGATATATGGAGCAGTCCTGTTATTCACTTCATTTGGAAGGATGGGAGACCATGTTTCACAGCAAATATGGAGCAGCGGGAAAAAACGAGGTGACTGTACATGCATACTAGCACAATGTTGCCGGCTCCGCGTGGCGGCGGCTTCCGTATGGAAGGTTATTGGGTATGGTGCGGTTCCGTCGTGCAGGGCGAGGACGGCAAATTCCATATGTTTGCCTCGCGCTGGCCGAAGACACTGCCGATGCATCCCGGCTGGATGACGGCTTCAGAGATTGTCAGGGCAGACTCGGATACCCCAGAGGGACCGTACCGATTCTGCGAGGTGGCGCTTCCGGCGAGGGGAGCGGAATATTGGGACGGACGCTGCACGCACAACCCCCATATCGTCAAGCACAACAACAAATATTTGCTTTATTATACGGGTTCGACCCATCCGCTAAGCGATCCAGAGCCGCCCGGGAATTTCGGGTTAACCGATCCTCAATGCATCGTGGCGCGGGCGAACAAACGGGTAGGTCTGGCTATAGCGGACAGCGTTTTGGGCCCGTGGCGCAGAGCGGACGAACCGATATTGCCAACACGTCCCGGACGATTCGATAGCTTTCTGACCTCCAATCCGGCTCCGTGTGTCCGGGAGGACGGTTCCGTGCTGCTGATCTACAAGGCACGTCACTACGAAGGCAACCTGCATGGCGGCATGACGATTGGCGTTGCGTATGCGGATCACTACGAGGGGCTGTACCGGGTGCTGAGTGACGAGCCAGTGTTTCCTCCTGAGTCGTTCCATATCGAAGACCCTTTCATCTGGCAAACAAACGAAGGATACAATTTGATCGCCAAAGATATGGAAGGGCATCTATGCGGAGAAAAATACGGCGGCATCTACGCCGAGTCGCCGGACGGGCTGAAATGGAGCTTGCATGGGCAGCCGCAAGGCTATTCCCGGACGGTGCGTTGGGATGACGGCACGGTGCAGACGCTGGGCAATCTGGAGCGGCCGTTCCTGTTGTTCCAGAACGGCAAGCCGACTCATTTGTTCGCGGCCGTCTCGGACGGCAGTGATGGTTTTAAGGACGCTTCCGATACGTGGAACATGGTTATACCTTTGAAGCAATGATTCACGGGGGGACTTTACGATGATCAACTACGTGGCGTCAAGCGAGCGCTATGCGACGATGACATATAACCGCTGCGGCAGAAGTGGACTGAAGCTGCCGGCGATTTCACTGGGGCTGTGGCAAATTATGAACCGGCTCGTGGACAAGGGCAATACAGTCATCGTTATCGAGCATAACCTTGACGTCATCAGTCAGGTGGATTGGATTATCGACATGGGGCCTGATGGCGGCAGCAGGGGTGGCCAAATTATATTTGAGGCGAAACCTATACAATTCATTTAAGCTAAACATTCTTTCACAGGGAAATATTTAAAATAATCATGGCTTTTCTGATTGAATCAGACTGTTCAAGCACTAAACACTTGATATGATAGTCCGACTTACGTAAGAATCAAATCAGATTAAAAATTGTTTAAACCTAGCCACCTTGCGTACTAAAAGCGGGTGGTTTTTTATTTCAGACAACTTATTATTTTTATCGAGGAAAACAGGGGCGTATAATGTGTAACAATATATACAAATGTCGGATGACAAATACGTATGCCCATATCAAAATGAAGGTGTTAAACACAACATTCAATCAATAAAGGTCATACACACATGTCAGAAGACAAGAACATAGTCCCATAAGAGCCCGCGCCCAGCGCTGGTTTTCTGATTTATGGGACCAAGTTCTTGTCCTTTACTCAGGACAAGAACTTGGTCCCATTGCCGAAAATGGACAAGAACATGTTACTATTGCCGATTTGATTATCTAATGTATGTCTTACACCGACTTGACGCAGGCCACAGGTGTCGAATGCTCGCCTATACTCGCGTTCGGAAACAAGGAAGCGTTTGGAATCTGCTGGCGGACGGCATTTGTGTGAGTGATCAGAATAGACCCGGACGTAAAACCATTCCTTTGTAAAGGTGGTGCCCCGAAACGGGAAGCAAACCCAAAAAACATAGGACAATTATTCCTGCTAAGTTATATAATATAAGAGGAAAGTAATATGCTGCTTTTGCTACCTGCGACCTATTCATGAAATGTCTTAGCAAAATTGGTAGATGCTTTACTATTAATAATTAAGCGGGGAGAAGGCTATATGAAACGAAAGAGTTGGATTTATTCGCTAATGCTAGCAATTATAGTATCGGTTGTATTCGGGGTTGGCAGTATTTATGCGGCTGCACAGAACATCACCGACATTGTCAAAGTGACCAAACCTGCTGAGATAAAAGTTGGGGAGTGGAAATCATACGAAATAGCCATCACTGACTGGACCGATGCAGACGTTACGGAACATGACTTCACTCCAATCTCTTCAGATGAGAATGTTGTCAAGGTCGTACGAAAAACGCAATGGGTTTCTGAACTTCATGCAATAAATAAAGGGAATGCTACCTTAACTGTCAATATTGGAGAAAAGTTTGAACCTTATGTATTCACTGTTCAAGTGGTGGATGATTATACAGTCATTCCTGAACCAACTAAGCCGGTAGTTATAAAGGAACCTACACACGAAGAAATTATGTTACAGGATCTTGAAGATTACATTGAGCAGTTGCAGCCATTAGGAAGCTATGAAAAGAAAGCCATAACTACGTTAAATCAAAATAGACTCCTGAACGATTCAACAAGAAAAACACTCTTTCTTACTTTAAACAATACTGTATTGCCCAATTATACANNATTGAAAAACCTCAAAGCTAATAATGTAGAGTTGAAAGAAATACATACCTACTATCTGGCAGGAGCAAAACTCCAGTTGGAAGGGTTCACTATAATGCGGGACAGCTTGAAGACGACCAAAATAAATTGGTCCAAATTCAATGCAGGTGAAAAGAAGGGGGCAGAAGGAATTAAGCAATTGAACAAATCCGAAATGCTTCTTGACAAGTATGCAATTAAATATGTCAAATAAATAAAATAATAAACAGAACCCTTAAAGTGCTTTAAGTTAAGGGTTCTGTTATTTTTTTTGAGGGGCCTGTGCCAAATCTATAGACCATTAAGGCATGCCGGCAGGGAGCTGGGGCACGAATGCTTCAAGAATGTAGATTATGTCTTAAAGATAAAGTTCTTATAAATTCTCACATCAGCACAAAAGCTAACTTCAAAATGGCTTTTAAATACCAAGAGGTTAAAGGTAAGAGCGCTGAAAGTATAAACTTTAAGATGTATTATGAGAATACAATCAACACAAGAATCACTGAATATCAATGCCCCAATCATAGCTTAAGAAAAAAGAAAGCTATTTCAAAAATGAAATCCTATGTACCAGCACGGATATCCATTGATTATCCAAAAAATTATGAACTGATTAATTACGTAAGTTCTTATATAAAGAAGCATGATTATTGAAAACTGCTCCNNTAGGGGCTTTGTCGGCAAAGGGACTAAGTTCTTGTCCTACAAGGGACTATGTTTTTGTCCACCGACAACACAAAGCCGTCTAGAAGGGTATTTTCCAACCTCTAGACATATGTACAAAATACGGGTTTTGTGAGTAAGTTATGATTAAATTAATGGCACTAGCAATTTAGTTCCTTAATATTGCCAATATTGTCGTCCATTAATGTTCGCTGCAATGTTTAAATGTTTCCTTTCCATGAACCAGTTGATCTTTTCTTTTGCAGAACTCGTTTCATTTGTATAATGTGTAGTGATATTAATTTAAAGCAAACCTTTTAAAGCCCGCCAGAATCTCGCATAAAACTTTATCTGTTTATTTACGTACGTTATTTTTCCATTATTTAACTATTTAGAGTAACCTTATATGTGTTTGCAATTTCAAATCAACTCTTCAATTATCCTTAATTGTCTTTCACGTTCTTTTGTGGCGGCCTCGGCCACTGAGGAATTGTTTGATATGTAATTTACAAGCTTAACTGCATAGTCACTGCTTACCATAGCATGTCCTCTCATATGTCCTGTTGCAATCGCTTGGGCAAAAGAACGTGCAGCATACTTACTAACTTTGGTTGTGGACTCTTTAGCTAATTCATTTACTATAAATCCAATTTTTCTTAAGTCGAAGGCTCTAATATCTCCTGTTATTCGCTTTTCTAGAGTTTCTATACCTAAATCAATTCGCGGGTCATTTACAAGGTAATCATCCAGATAAGACAAATGTTCAACAGCAATTCTCAAAGCCCATTTGGCAAGTAACTTCTGCGGCAATTTTTCAAGCGTTTCTTCAAGTTGATTTCTTAATTCATTGTTATCTACAATCTTTATCTTCGGACTACTATAAGTAAATTCGTTTGTTTCTTTTAGTTGCTGTTCATGTTTATTCCACGCATATTCCTCAATATTCATTCGAACCACTCCCATCACAGCGTGGCATTATTTAATTGTTTCAGATCTTCTTTCATAAAAAGAGTGTACCACACTGAAAAAATGTAAATTAACCATATTCTACGCGAAAAGTCACCTTTATTACTCCGATGCTGGATAAACATCTCTTCGATGATATTCATATTGAATATTTCTTCAATACCGCTGTATCGTATTTGCTCAAATATTATATTCGAAATTGGAGTCTTGAGCCAATCACGAATGGGTACAGGAAATCCTAATTTTGGTCGATTCACAATAGCATCCGGAACGATTCCTTCCATAGCTTTACGCAAAGCGAGTTTTGTTGTTTTGTTGCCAATCCGATTGGATACAGGAATCTTACTAGCCGTTTCAAAAACCTCTTTATCTAAAAACGGTACTCTTAATTCTAAAGAATGTGCCATGGACAGCTTATCTGCTTTTGACAAAATATCGCCGGGTAACCAAAAATTCATATCAATAAACTGCATTCTTGTCGTTGGGTCTAGGTGTACTGTCTTTTCATAAAAAGGCTTAACAATATCGGTGGCATGTAAAAAACTTCTTTGAGCATGTACCGATTCATGGAGCAAGTTCATCTTTGCGCTTTTGTTAAAGATATTAGCATTACCGAAAAAACGCTCTTCTAAAGGTGTCAGCCCCCGAAGTATATAATTTTTACCATAAAAGTTGTAAGGGTACATGTTTAATGATTTTCGTAACGTAGTCTTAATGAAATTGGGCATCCATGATATTGGTTTTAATGCGTCTGGCTCTCTATAAATTCGGTATCCTCCGAATAATTCATCCGCACCTTCACCTGATAAGACAACCGTGACATGTTCTTTTGCAAGCTGATTTAGATGATAGAGTGCAATTGCGGAAGGATCTGCGACAGGCTCATCTAGATGCCAGACCGTTTTCGGTATACTCTCAAAAAAGTCTTTTGTAGATAAGATATGAAAATAATGATCCGTTCCCAGTTTGGCTGCCGTTTGATTTGCAATGATCGTTTCGTTGTTCTCTCCTTCAAATCCAATAGAAAAGGTTTTTGTGGATTCTTCTGCTCTCATCATTGCAGCTATCGCTGTGGAGTCAATTCCACTGGACAAAAAACACCCTCTATTCACATCACTTTGTAAATGAAGGTTTACAGACTCTTTCAATTTCCACTGAATTTCTTCCGCATAGTCTGCTAAAGATCGTTCTACCGGATGAAAATGGGGTTCCCAATATTTCTCGATCTTCATTTCGCCTTCCGAGTTAACAAATACTCGCTCTGCAGGTCCTAACTTATAAATATGTTCAAACATCGTATCGGGTTGTGGCACATACTGAAAAGTTAAGTAGCTGAATAAACTTTGATACTGAAGCTTTCTAGGCACTCCTTGAACAGCAAGTATGCTTTTAATTTCCGAAGCAAATAAAAGATTATTCTCATCTTTGTAATAATATAAAGGCTTGATGCCAAAATGATCTCTAGCAGCAAAAAGGGTCTGTTCCTTAACATCCCAAATCGCAAAACTAAACATTCCACGTAAATGATGGACACAGTCCTTGCCGTATTCCTCATATAAATGCACAATGACCTCTGTATCTGATTGCGTTTGAAAGTGATGTCCCTTTAGCTTAAGCTGATCTCGTAGTGTTTTATAATTATAGATTTCACCATTAAAAACAATCCAAAGGGAACGATCTTCATTCGTCATCGGTTGATTGCCATCACGCAAATCTATAATGGATAACCTACGAAAACCGAGCCCAATTCGAGAGTCGAGCCATACTCCTTCATGATTAGGACCTCGGTGATTCATTGCACCTGTCATTTGTTTTAAGGTTTCTTCTTGTGGTGGTTGTCCATTACACTTTAATATTCCAGCTATTCCGCACATGCTATTGTAGTCCTTCCTATAATAAAGATTAGGATATAGAGTGCCCACAATTGCTTTGATCAATCATCATTTTTTGCAACTTATCATTCATATAAAAAACGTCGAGTGATTCACAAAAGGAATCGTTCGACGTTTTCTCATGCATCTTATTTTATTTCACTCATGAAGCTTCTGAAGTTCTGGGCGATTTCTTTCGATCGTGTATGGTGTAAATAATGATCTCCTTCAAACATCATCATCTTCCCATGTAAAGAATCTTTTATCTGTTCTTCATGTAAAGTTTCCCAGCCTTCAACATCCGTAGTATCTTTCACTAAGAAGAACACTACAGGAAGTTCTTTAGGGAACTTTAAAGTTTCAACGGCTTTAAAATTACTTGTGAAATGCTCTGCTTCGCTAATGGTGTTTGGATTCATCATGTTTTTAAGTGAAATCATTCTATTTTGCTCTTTAGTTTTATCATCAACGTCTGGTGTAATGATTTGGGCTGGATCGAGTTTAACCAGCAATCTGTAGAAACCTGATTGTTTAAGTGATTTTAAGGTTGCTATTGGAAGTTCATCCCCGCCCCCTTGTGCCGGTACACTGCTGTCGATCCCCACGAATGCACTAACTTCGTTTTCGTATTTGTTCACATAGTCTAGACCATAAATTCCGGATATGGAGTGCCCCATCAGAATATAACGGTCTATATTTAATTGTTGTAAACATTCATGTAATTCACTCACAATATTTTCAATACTTCGTTCTTTTTCGGTGACATCACTTAATCCATAGCCAAATGGCTCAATCACAACCACTTTGTAAAATGGAGATAACTCGTCAACTAGCGGCTTGAAATCAATACCCGGCGCTGCAGTTCCGTATCCTGGTAGTAATACCACCGTTTCTTCACCATTTCCTTGAATCGTGACATTCATGTTTTTTCCGTCTACAGGTACTTGCTGACCATATGGTTCAATTTTACCTTTCTCCAATTTGTTGCAGATCACATTAACCGTAAAAACAATGGCTAGAAAAAGCACTATGGCTATGACTATAACTCCTATTGCTTTTAGTAAAAAGAAAACTGTCTTTTTCATCATCTAATTCCAGCTCCCACATATTTATATCTTATCTGATGTCCATTTCATTCTAACAATCCAGTCTTAGATCCTGTGTAACTCAAGTTTAATTGAACCTTAACTTTCAGCCTCAGCTAGTGAAATTGAATTAACCTTCCGTTAAGAGAACTTTTATAGATGTGGTTTCACTTCCGTCTATTTGACATCACAAAAAAACACCTCTAGATATTCGCTGATTAAGCCGTGGGGCAATTCAACGATATTCTAAAGGTGTTTTTCAAGTTCATTAGTTCTTCATTAGTTCAATGTTTCTTTGCGGGATAAACGAATCTTTTCAGGCGTAACATCATTTCCCTCAGGATCAACAATCGTCACTCCTGATAGACTGTTACGAACTTGTCCACGAATTTCACGTAGGTAATCTTCACGCAAAACGATCTGTTCAACCCACTCACTCTTTGTCAGACCTTCTTCACGTTCTTTCCGGGCTAGTTCATTGATTCGAGTCAAACTGGTAATCATCTATGTTCCTCTTTTCTGAATTTTAATTAGCTTGCTAATGGTTATGGTGAATAATTCTGTGAATAATTCCTGATTCAAGATAAATTATCAGCCATTTGTTTCATAAGCCTTCTTAATAATAAACGTTCTTCGGGTAGAATCCCTGCTAATAATTTATCCAGCTGCTTGTTCCATATTTGTTCCACAGGTTCGCAAAGATTACGTCCGGCTAGCGTTAGGTATACTCGGTTTACTCTGCCATCTTCAGGATCTCTTTTTCGAACAACAAACCCATGATTTTCAAGTGATTTTACCATGTTCGTAATTGTGGGAGGTTCACAGTTCAAACGTTCACTCAGCTGTATTTGTGTCATTCCATCCTCTCTCCATAGTCGGCATAATAACTGTTCTTGGCCAACATGAAGATTAAGTTCCCTCAGAAGCTCTGCATAATCTCTACGCATTTTCGCTGAAATTTTATCAAGTAGTTCTCTTATCTCATCTTCAATCACAGTTTGTTCCCCCGAACCGCCATCCAAATTACTTAGCAAGCTAATGATATCACATTTTTAAGAGGATTTCAAAGGTTAGACGATCTTTATTAATCCTCCAACCAATGAATCCTCTTTAGAATAGCACTTCATGAATTAGAAATTGATCTTCAATTACTATTTTGCGGGAGGCGTACTTCAAAGAGTGTGCGAACTACGCTGCTATGCGCAGATACGGTTCCATCATGCTGCTCTACTATATTTTTAATAATAAACAAGCCAAGTCCCGTGCTTCCTGTCGGATGTGTTCGTGCACGATCACCCGTGTAAAACATATCAAAAATACGTGGCAGTTCTTCCGGCTCAATACAATTTCCATAATTGATAACTTCAACGACTACATCGTTTTGATCCAAGTAACCGTGAATATCAATAAATTGACCGTCATTTCCGTAACGAGCTGCATTCGTGAGAAGGTTCTCAAATACACGTGCTAACAATTCCCCGTCACCATAAATCTTCAGTGGCTGAGTTACATCCAATCTGGAAGTAAGACTATTTTTCTCAAAGACTGGATATAATTCTTCGTTTAATTGTAAGAGAAGCTCACTGAGATCGATCGAGGTCTTCTCGAGTTTAAGCTTTCCGTAATTCATTCGTGTGATTTCAAACAGCTCATCGATTAATTTTTCCAAGCGTTGAGATTTGGTATAAGCAATCGTTGTGTAATGTCTGGTCTGTTCGGGAGTTAATTGTTCGTCCTTCAAAATCAAATCCAAATAACCAATAACCGAGGTTAGCGGTGTACGCAGATCATGCGCTAGGTTCAACACGAGTTGATCTTTACTGCTCTCGGCAATGTCTCCCCGCTCAATGGCTTCCTGTAGATTCTCAATTGCCAGATTGATATCTTGTCCAATCATCCCAAACTCATCTTTGGAGGGTATATCTACTCGTTCTGAGAAATCACCTGACGCTAGCTGATGAATCCCCTTTGAGATTTCTGTGAAGTATTTTGCATACGGTTTAGTGAATAAAAAGAAGAATAAAATGGCAAGTGGTATAAAGATAATTAAAAATGTATTCACATCTCCAATATCTCTTATTACATAGCGAATTTGGGTTAATGGATTCTCAAACTTTACCTCAGAGCGATAATATCGCTGGAGAGCTTTATAGATTAAAAAGGTTATTCCACCAGATACTAGCATACTGGCCATTAGCAACATAATCATTTTAGTCCGAAAACTATATATCATTTTAGGCATTGAATGTATACCTTTCCCCCACTGTATTTAATCTTGTATGTGACAATGGTATACGAATTCTACCTAAATCTCAAATTATTAGAATCACAGATCTTTCCTCGCAAAAAATTCCCAACCCGAACAAATGTTCTCCTAGGCCAATATGGCCATTTTTCTTGCATTTTTGATTCAACTGAATGACTTGCTCAGTCAACAAAAAGCAAGCTGAATCCCACGAACTTAGGGTCAACTTGCTTAGATTAAAGAGTTTCTATTCATCACGTCAACCCCGCACTTCTTAGAAAACGGCTAACAATATCTATCTGATACCGAATACGAAGGTCACGGTCGAGACTCCAACAGGTTTCCACAGTATAAGCCTTCGCTCCTAATATACGGGAGACGGCTGCACGTGACGAACCGGGACGCTCTCGTAATCGGATGTTAAAATGATGTTCTGAATAAGCTATCGAACGGTTAATGTCTTTTATGATACTTCTTGCTGTAACCGTCCCTCGGCTCCCAGGCTTTATGATAATAGTCTGACCGAGTCGCTTAGGATTTCTTTGAGACAGACCGTTCGCTTCATGGAGATCAAGATACTAGGTGGGTCGATAACGCCGTACTAATTGAAGCAAGGCTACGGATAACGGATGGCTTGCAGATTCGTTCCGAAAACGTGGNNGGCACTCCTCGAATTCGTTTGCGATAAGCTTTTTGATTCATGAGGGGAACAATAATAAGAGTTCCTCGGTGAACATATTGCTCTCCTTGTCTCAAGCGATTCACGATGTTATGAGCAGCATGTATGCTTGCCGTTTCATTCCCGTGTATGCCGGACACCACCATAAACACAGGACCAGGTAGCTCACCTCTGATCACATAATAAGGGGTGGCATGGGATGTGGACGATGCTAAAGTATGGCTCTCAATGATCATCACGCTTCACCTCCGCAATTAGGTGTCCATATATGTGTATTCCGATGTACCCCAGTTGTCCTAGACAGACAAGCAAAAAAAGCCTGATTTCTCAGGCTTTCTGCGTACTGAATTGTAGATATAGACAATTTATTTATACGCTGGCAACCAGTCTCCATGCGCAGCAATCAGCTCGTCACACATGTTAGTAATATCATCCATCGACAGCTCGGCAGATGTGTGCGGATCGAGCATAGCAGCGTGATAGATATGCTCCTTCTTATGCGTGATCGCTGCTTCAATTGTGAGCAATTGTGTATTAATGTTCGTACGATTCAGTGCTGCACACTGCGGAGGCAGATCACCTACGAAGGTTGGAGTTACTCCACTACTGTCTACAAGACACGGAACCTCTACACAAGCTTCTTTTGGCAGATTAGTGATAAGACCTGTATTCATAACATTACCGCCTATTTTGAAAGGTACATTAGTTTCGATGGCTTCCATGATGTAAGATGCATATTCATGCGAACGTTCATGCACAAGCTCTTTGTTATTTACTAATTTCTCACGCATTTGCTGCCAACGTTCAATTTGATCTACACAGCGGCGAGGATACTCGTCGAGTGGAATTTGGAAACGTTCGATGAGCTCCGGATAATTACGTTTGATAAAATAAGGATGATACTCTGCATTATGTTCCGAAGACTCCGTAATGTAGTAACCAAATTTAAGCATCATTTCATAACGAACCATATCTCCGTGATGCTCTTTCTGCTTCTCAGCGGCGCGGCGTTTGATTTCCGGGTATAAATCCTCTCCGTCCTTCGTAACCTCCAATAGCCAAGCCATATGGTTAATCCCGGCAATCTTAGCCTGTACCCCTGTCTGATCCATTCCGAGATGTTCGAACAAGCCTGGAATACAATGCTGTACACTATGACATAATCCAACGGTCTTCACGCCACCATAGGTGTTCATCACATTGGTCAGTACTGCCATAGGATTCGTATAGTTCATGAAAAGCGCATCTGGACAAACCTCTCTTACGTCTGCAGCAAAATCCAGCATGACTGGAATGGTACGTAAGTTGCGGAAAATACCACCTATACCAACCGTGTCCGCAATCGTCTGACGCAAGCCATATTTCTTCGGAATTTCAAAGTCCGTAATGGTACAAGGATCATAACCTCCAACTTGAATCGCATTAATCACATATTTAGATCCGCGTAAGGCTTCTTTACGATCCGTATAGGATTTTATGACACAGGTGCTACCACTACTTTCTTTTATATTGTTCAGCATATTCTCAGAATCTTTAAGACGCTGAAGATCAATATCAAACAATGCAAGCTCAAAACCCTGAAGGGCTGGTGTTCTCATGCAATCACCCAATACGTTCTTGGCAAATACGGTACTACCCGCTCCGATAAATGTAATTTTAGACATGTGAAATATTCCTCCTTATTTAGTGAGGTGTACGGTTTCAACATCGCCATATACACAGAAAACTAGAATGAAAATCCCTTATAAACACTGTGATTTATGATGGTGACCGCCTGCTCTCTTCACTATTTACTATAAATGAGAGCAGTCTCAAAGAGTATGGAGAAATACAATTCATATATGGATATTTGTTGCATTTAAGTGATCCGTCCTATAATCTAATTGTAAATCAAATCACTTATAGGAGGTCGGAAGCAAATGGCTTCAGAGCATTATCATTTCACAGCAGGGTTTAATCTTGCTCCAGATGAACCCGACCTGACTGTATTGTTCAGCGGTGAAGGCAAACCGGTCCCTGGACATAAGATGGGGCCTTCTGTTCACGATTACTACCTTATACATACCGTAATTGAAGGAAAGGGCGTGTTTCAGAGTGGAAGTAACTCTCAGGTATGTGGTACGGGAGATACCTTTGTTATTTTCCCAGGGGCATTATTCAGCTATCAGGCAGACATGGAACAGCCTTGGACTTATGTTTGGGTGGCCTTGCAAGGGGAAGCCGTTCAACAGCTATTAAAAGAAGTGGGGATTACACCGGACAAGCCGTTAATACACTTAGATAACCTTATAGAGATACATAACTTGTATGAACATATTCGTTTTTCCTTTCAGCAGTCTGCTTATCCAAGGTTGGAAAGTTTGGAGGCTTCTGGGTGGCTGCGCCTTTTGGTGCACAAATTCGGTCTTGCGAACATAAGTTCGCTCACCCCTAAATCCGCACAATTACCGGATGTTATCGACCGCCAGATCAATCAAGCGATCCGCTGGATCTCTCTCCAATTTCATCAACAGATCAGTATCGACCACATGGCATCCTCTCTTGGTTATCATAGGGCACACCTCTCTAAGGCCTTTAAGCAAAAGATTGGAATGTCACCCAAGCAATATTTGTTAAAGGTTCGCATGGATAAAGCAAAGGAACTGCTTGGAGGAACGCTCACTATCGACCAGGTATCCTCTTCGGTCGGTTTCAATGACGCGTTGTATTTTTCCAAGCAGTTCCGTAAATGGAGCGGCATGTCCCCCAGTGAATATCGAAACCATCTTCGATCTGGCACATGATTGCTTATGGGTCAATTCATGGTTTTGGATAAAATCGAGGTGACAAACGCTGCCTTTCCTTCACAGTAAGCATCAATATCGTAGCNNCGTAGCGGTATTGTACCGCCAGACGCTGTTTGACCTCTGCATACGCTTGAAGCGCTGACTCATTCGAACGAAGATAGTTTCTGAATGCGATATGCTCCAAGTACCCTTTTCCATCCTTAGGGCATACATACAGATGATAATTCATAAATTCGTCCGCTTGACGTCTTTTGAAGGCTTCCCTACCCTCGATTCCCAAGTTCCCTTGATGTTCATAACCATGCTGCTGTAAACGTTCTATAATTTGTGGGAGTACATCGTAGCTATCCATCACAAGATCAAGGTCTATGATAGGTTTAGCTGCGAGCCCTTCAATAGAAGTACTACCCACATGCTCAATCGTAATAATGAGATCTCCGACATAAGATAACAGCTGATCTCTTATTCTATTGAATTCTACTTTCCACTCTGGGTCATACGGGACAACTTCTACGATTTTCGTCTTCTCAGCGATAATCATGCACCTCCTGCGTATAATACCCTCTTCTCAATTACTCTATATACTATCCAAATGCATATAGCGGCTACAATTAGCATTCCGCCCATCATACAGACACCACTCCAGCCCCAATGCTGCCATGCAAAACTTCCCAGTGTTGATCCAATAGCTCCACCAGTAAAAGTACTAACCATAAAAACAGTATTAATACGGCTGCGTGCCGCTGGCTCAAGTGCATAGATCCGCGTTTGGTTACTAACCTGCGACCCTTGTACTCCAAGATCCAGAATAATTACTCCGGCAATTAGGCTCCAAATTGTAAATCCGGCTAAACCGAAGAATCCATAAGCAATCAATGTCAGCACCAACAGTATACCTACAATCTTCTTAGGTGCGATCCTGTCTGCTAACCTCCCGATAAATGGAGCACCCGCAGCACCTGCTACACCGATTAGCCCAAACAATCCTGTGATAGAGCTACTGTAGTGGTAAGGTTCTCCTTCCAGAAAAAAAGGCATTATTTCCCTAATAAATTATAGCAGTCACTGTCAAGCTTACATCTTTCTGCGCTATAATGATCATCCAAAATATGAATATCTGCTGAAGTACAATTTATAGTGAAATATATTGAGCGAGGAGTAAATTAACATGAACCAGAACGACCAAATTATGACCAGATTGCGCAAGGAACCATTGAAGAATGTGAGTTTGTTAAAAATGATAACCTCTTTCCACGAAGTCATGGAGTCTCACCTGGTAGAGCATGGAGATCAGTGGGGCGTTTTAATGCTTCTTCCAGTCACAGCATACGCATATGATCATAGAGTATATCCTCAAGCCGATAACATCGTATTTATGGATTACAGCAACCCTGAGTTATTTCCGGCTCTACTTCAACTGTTGCCCCTGGAAGCGAAGTTTGTATTTAAATTGCAAGATGTGAAGTATACGAAGGCATTGTCCGCGCATTTTTCTATAGAGAAAGTTCGAGGGTTCTTCTCTTATAGTACAACTGAGGGACAAATCTTTTTGAAGGACGAAGAAGTTGAAATCAATCACTTGGTTGATGACAGGTTAATTCCGCTGTGGGCCGCTAATCATTACACCAAAGATGAAATAGAAGACTATTTTCAAAGTGGGGCTTTTTCCGTGTCGATCTTTCAAGGCGATAATCCAGTCAGTACCTGTCTTGCGTTTCGTAATGAAGAAACCATTTGGGAAATCGGTGCTGTACATACTTTAGAATCTTCTCAGAGAAACGGGTACGCTAAAAAAGTGGTTCGAACAGCTATTCAGGAAACTTTAGCGCTTGGTTATATTCCACGCTATCACGTTCTTGAAACGAATCAAGCGTCCATCAAATTAGCTGAATCTATTGGACTTGTCCCTTGTGTACATCTCGAACACTGGATTAACTACATTCAATAACACTCTTTATTGGAGGTGATTTTGATGAGTTATGAACCGAACGAGTATCAAAACTATTATCCACCTCCACCCCCTCCAGCACCGATGAATGGCAAGTCAATTGCTGGTTTCGTCTTAGGAATTCTGTCCATAGTTGTACCTTATATCGGATTTTTGTTAGGGATTGTAGCGATTATACTTTCTGCCATATCACTGAAAGAGATCCGGATTCGGTATGAGCAAGGAAGAGGCCTAGCCATCGCGGGTCTGGTATGTGGAATTGTCGGTACGCTTATTTACGCAATCTTGATTTTACTTTTCCTTTTGTTTGTATATGCAGCTTCTAGTTACACCCCTTACTGATCTACATACAAAAAAGGATCTCAATTGCCAACCTAATGGCCGCTGAGATCCTTTTTAGCTTTCATATGGATGAGTTCATTATGCTCCATTGTTTAGCTGCTGACGATACTCCGTCGGAGTTAAGAGAAACCGCTTGCGGAACATCTGTGTAAAATGTCGCATGTCCTGATATCCTATACGTTCGGCGATTTCTGCCACCTTAAGCTTCGAGTTCACTAGCAGCAACTTCGCTTGCTCCAAGCGTAAGGATGTAACGTATTCTTTATATCCTTGACCTGTCTTTTGTTTGAATAGTTGACTAAAGTAGACCGGATTTAAAAACACAACAGAAGCAATTTTTTCCAAAGTGAGGTCTTCGTAATAGTGTTCCTTAACATACTGCAAAGCGATGTCGATGGCTTTTTCACCGCTTCCTTTAGCAGGCGCTAAATCCAATACTTGCGAATTCACAACCTCTCTTAAGTTCATTACGATCTGAGGGACGGTATTTAAATCATAGCTAAGTCCGGAATGTATCATTTGAAAGGGTGTTTTCAAATACTGCTTCAAATATGTCTTCCCATCTTCCAGAAAAGTCTCTAGTCGTGCATCTTCTCTTAAGGTGATTAAACTCAGCAGACTTTGTCGGTCGTAGCTGACCACAAACCCGCTCCCGTCCCGCTCAATTAACTCGGTTAACACATTCTCTACAATAAAATGCTCAATACGAATGTTTTTATCGCCCGCATCCATTTGCAGCAAAATCAAATAGAAACATTGATGATCTTCAATTAATTGACTAATGTCTAGATTACCGAGATTAAAACCTGATGCGAGTCTCTGGAATACACCTTCTCTTAAGAATTTCAGACTTGTCCTTAGCCGGTCTTCATCTTTAATGAGCTTATGATCCTGCTCTATTTCTAACGCTAAGATACTGATGATCTCAAGCAGCTTGCTTTTGCCGATCGGTTTTAGTAAATAATCTCTCGCTCCAAGACGAACTGCCTCTTGCGCGTAAGCAAACTCACTGTGTGCAGAGATGACCACCCATTTGACATAAGGATACCGCCGCTTAGAAATCCTCATAAACTCCAAGCCATTCATTCCTGGCATAAGAATATCTGTTAAGACGATATGAATGGGCTGTTCTTCCATAATCTTGACAGCTTCTTCTGTCGACGCAGCAACATGAACACAATAATCTGGTTATATACTTCTTATAGTACGCTTGATGCCTTCGCGGATCACCCGTTCATCATCAGCTATGAGAATGTTCACGATTGCTCTCTCCTTCCTGCGGAATCGGCAGCACGATAGCCACTTCGGTTCCTTCTCCAGGTAAACTTCGTATCACAAGACCATATGATTCTCCGAACATATGCTGGAGCCGTCGATGTAGATTTTGAAGACCTATCCCCATTTTCCCATTTTCTTTTGTTGTTGGCCGGTCCAAGGATTCCACCAATGCATTTAGCTTCGCTGCATCCATCCCCTTACCATTATCCTGAACAATGATGTTTAGCACTCCATCTTCTTCAAGTGTACTCACCATCAGAATCCCTTGGCGGTCAAGCGATTCCAAACCATGTTTTACTGCATTTTCAATGACCGGCTGTACAGTCATCTTGGGAAGGCGAACATCTAACCATCGTTCATCTATATTCATCTCAATCCGTAGACGACCTTCCAGTCGGATTGAAATAATATTAAGATAGTGTCCGATTTGTTCCAGTTCTTCTCGAAGAGTGACTTCTACGTCGGCTTCCCAATGACTACTGTACCTGAACATCGAAGAAAGCGAGAGAACAAGTTCGCCCAGCTGCTCATTTCCTTCCTCATCCAGCATCCAATAAATCATATCCAGTGTATTGTAAAGGAAATGTGGGTTTACTTGAGATTGCAAAGCATGAAGCTCAGCATTCTTCTCACTGACGGAAGAGAGCTTTACCCGCTCGATCAGTTCTTCGATTCGGCGAACCATGCGATTGAAGGAAGCAACAAGGATATTAATCTCTTGATAAGAAGAAACATTCACCATTCCCCGGAAATTACCGATCTCCACTTGCTTCATCTCTCGGATCACCTTTTTAAGCGGTAAAGAAATCGTTCGTGAAACAATGGAAGCTATCAGGATGGAGACGAGTACGAGGATAGAGAATACAATGAACAGATAACGTTTCATCTCTANNAGGACAGTTTAGAAGCGACGAGCAGACGATTCGATTTCTGTTCGACCACTACATTTTGGGAGTTCTGTAAAGATGGGAGTTGCCTTAAATCAGGTTCCTGATCTTTTGCTGAGGATACGAATCGTCCATCCTGCGACATTAAATACACCTGACTATGCTCTCCCAGCTTTACATTATCAAGTGCATCTAGAACAGGCTTCGGATTCATCTCATACAGAACAATACCAATCGGTTTGTGCTCATTGAGATCGTAAATCTGACGACCGAAGGCAAACACAGAACTATCCTCCACTTGATCGATAAGTGAATGTTCATAGACGCCGAGCCAGACCATTTTACCGGAGGAAGCCTGAAGCTGATGATACCAATCCTCCTTCATATATCCTGGATCAACCACATTCATATAGTTTCCGTAATTATAAATCTTTCCTTTATCCGTAATGACATGGATCCCTACGAGGTCATCCCTCGAATAAAATATAGCTCCGAGAATATTCGTAATCGTCTGTTCATTGATGTAGGCTACTGCGGGCTCATTGCTTGTTTCATTAAGGAGACGTATCAATTCAAAGTTATTGCTGAGTGATTTAGAAAGACTGTCATAGCCCTTGTACAGCAAGCTGAATAGATCAGCCGTCTGAGCGACATTTTNNAATTTTCTCATGAAACTGTACCGTTGTCCGGTTGTAGTAGAGCAGACTCACAATCAGTAGAATGCTAGACATACAAAAAAGAAACAGCAAAAACAATCGATGGTGGATGGAATGAAAGCTGTTTCTCAAAAAGGCTTCCCTCCTCAAACTCATCTGTCCTGCTGCTTCTTCATTATAATTCCATTATTGTAATTTGCAATATAGTATTATCCTTTTACTGCTCCTGCCACCATTCCTTTCGTGATCTGATTAGATAGGAAGAAATAAATTAAAATGACGGGCAGTGCACCCATGACTAGAAAAGCGCCGATATTACCATAGTTAACAGAATACTGGCTAACAAATGTGTACACGCCAAAGGGCAAAGTCTTCAATTTCTCGGAGGAAATGAAGGTGGCCGCTAAGATATACTCATTCCAAATGTTAATGAACGTTAGAATACACACTGTCATTACCGGCGGTACGGAAACAGGAAGAATGATCGTGCGGAAGATACGATATACGCTCGCCCCATCGATAAAGGCCGATTCTTCGATTTCATGCGGAATGCTCTTCATAAACCCACTTAATATGAACACCGCTATAGGAGTAGAAAAAGCAACATAAGGCAATATGAGCGATAAATGCGTATTCAGAATATGCACATTTTTGAAAATGATCATGAGTGGAAGCAAAGTGGCCTGCATGGGAATCATCATCCCCATTAAGAATATCGTCATGACCAAGTTGCCGTAACGCCAACGGAACCGAGAGATCGCATAAGCTACCATCGAGCTAAGCAGAATGACGAAGATCATCGTTACACCGGTAACCATTACGCTGTTGGATAAATACTTTAGATAACTGCCGGACTTATAAGCCTCGCTATAGTTATGCCACTGAAATACATTAGGAAATGAGAAAAAACTGCCATCCAGAATCTCTTCATTGGTCTTCAAGGAATAGAGTAGTAGCCAAAGAAGAGGATATAGCTGGGTAACGACAGGAATCGCAAAGAGAAGATACACGAATCCTTTCTTGACTTTCCGCATGATCGCGCACTCCTTTGCTAACTGAATTTTTTCTCAAGCTTATTAAAGATAGTGTTAATACCAGCAGTAAATACAAGGCACAGTATGACCAAGAACGAAGCGATCGCACTACCATATCCATATTTAAAAGATAGGAATGAGCTGTTGTACATATGTGTGGAAATAACATCTGTAGCATGAGCGGGTCCACCGGCTGTCATGACCATGACGAGATCAAAAGCCTGCAAAGACCCTATAAAGGCGAGTACAATAGATATTTTAAAGATTGGAATAATCAGCGGAAAAGTGATATAGCGATCGGCTTTGAATCCGTCAGCCCCATCGATCTTTGCCGCTTCATACCCTCATCCGGGATATTCTGAACACCGGTATATTGAATCAGCAAATGGTAGCCGAAATATTGCCAAAGAGATACTGCATAGAGCGCGAACATTGCAATTTTAGGTTCTGTGATCCAATTATGAGTCCAGCTATCTAGCCCAAGTGAGATCAGAACGCCATTCAACATCCCTCCCATGGAGACAGGGTCATAAATCGTTTTCCAGAGCTGCCCAATGATGACCACTGANNATAAAATAACCGGCGTAAAGTAAATAGAAACTAAAGTGTTTCCTTTTCTCACGTACCGATTTAGAAGGATAGCCATCAACAAACAAAATGGAATTTCCACCATGGAGGCAACAGCATAGAGCAAGGTTCTCCTTACAGAAGGCCAAAACACTGGATCATGAAAAAACATCTCTTTGAAATTAGCAAGTCCAGCAAATGTTTTCGTAGTCGTAATTCCGTCCCATTGTAGCAATCCTGTATAAAAGGATACTAGGATAGGAGCAAACACCAAGCACACATACAAAAGCAGGCAAGGTAACACGAAGACGGCTATTGTGCGCGCTGGAACCTTTAGTACCTTCATTATTTCCGCCCCCTAGAATATAAACACGATGCGAAGAAGCGTTTAAGCACCCTCGCATCACGTTTGGAAACCTTCTTATTTATTTGCTTCAAATGCAGTTTGATGTTCTTTTGCCACTTGAGCGGAATCCATTTTTTGAACAAAAAGATTCTGGATGCTGCTGAGATGTACTTGCGCCGTAGCTGGGTTCATAGTATTGTCAAAGGCCAAGTCTCCACCTTTAACCTGATTGAACAATCCTGAAATGTTGATCGCCAGATCAGAATATCCTGCGCCTTTCAGGTCTCCATCCACTTTTTGACCAATCCCTACAGCATTTTTGAGTTCAAATTGTTTTTTAGGAAGATTCAGTGTGAAGAAATTCAAGAAGTCTTTCGTTTCTTGTAAATGCTCACTGTTCGCAGAAATGGCAAATGCGCTACCTGGTGCGAGCATGAATTCATTTGGATCCCCTTTACCATTGACGGATGGGAATTGGAAGGCTCCTGCTTTACCAGCCACAGAGGAAGCGTCAACTGCACCTGTTTCCCATGAACCGATCACCCACATAGCAGCTTTACCGGATTTGAAGATATTACCGCCTGCGTTAGCATCAATGGAAGTAGCTCCATCTGGGAATGCACCTGCTTGCACGAGATCTTGGAAACGATCTACAGCTTCTACGAAAGCAGGATCTTCAAATGTTTTTTTACCATCCAGTACATCTTGAAGGAAACCAGGACCTCCATTTGTGCGAAGCAGGATATTCATGAACAAGAATGAACCCGTCCAGGAATCTTTTTCACCGATTGCAATTGGCGTAATACCCTTTGCTTTAAAGGTCTTAACATCTTGGAGTAATTCATCGAATGTTTTAGGTGTGTCTTTGATGCCGGCTTGGTCGAATAGTTCTTTATTGTAGTAGACTACCTCGATGTTATTACCATCTGGTAGCGCATAAACATTGCCATCAAAGCTGTAGTAATCAAGCAGACCAGATTGATAGGTGTCCTTCAGTCCGTTCTGATCCAGCATGTCATTTAGAGGAGCGAACAGTTTAGCATCAACGAAAGGTTTCATTTGTGCAGCCGGGTTAACAATCGTAATATCAGGAATTTCTTTGGAAGCGGCTTGTGTTTTCAATTTGACCTTTTGCTGGTCCGTATTTAAAGTATCCAGTTCGATGTGAATGTTAGGGTTTTCTTTTTCGTACTGATCGACTAACTCATGAAGCATCTTGTAAGAAGGTGTTGCTGGATCTGGGTAAATATTTTGAAAAGTAATAGTGACCTTCTTAGCGCTTTCGGTTTTTGTAGTTCCGGCATCTGGAGCATTCGTAGCTGTATTACCTTTAGACTCTGTAGCGCCTTTACTCTCATTGTTTGAATTTCCACACGCTGCCATACTTAAAACCAAAGCTGCTGATAACGCAATTGTTGAAGTTGCCTTCATTTTTTTGCTGACCATTGTTTGACGCCCCCTGTTTTCGTTATAGGCTAATTATTGTACTGTTAAGCGCTTTCAACAAGGTGTAAAAATTAAGATAAATGGTTTGTTTTTTCTAGAAAAATACAAAATATGTCCGAACATAACGAAACACCCGCTTATTCGGGCGTTTCGATTAAAAATATTTTCGATATTCTGTCTGTTGCAGGCTTAGTTCTATAGCCAATGTTCCTTGCCTGAGAACTCGTTCAATCAGATGTTGAACCAAAATCGGTAATCTTAAGCTTTAGATCAAAGGTCAATGGAATCTGAGTAAATTTCTCGTCCCAATGATCCTTAATCTGTTTCCAGACATGCGGCTTTTCAATGCTAAACCAATCCCCGAATCCTGCTACATCCACTTTGTAGGTGGACTGCATTTTGTGGATAAGACCATTGATATGTTGGGTTAATTTCTCTTCAAATATCTTCTCTAGTTCTTTGAAATAAACAACATCCGAGGAATGCGCATCAACATCCCAATTCTCAATTAGGCGTCCAGTGGACTCAATTGCAACATGAAATGATATCTTCTTATCATCGGTCTCATTCAGCGTAATCTTGCTCTTAACGGATTTAATCTCATAAGTAATTGAATCGTTCGACTGATCATATGCTTTGATGCTCCCGCCTTTTATATCCCCCTTGATCCAGGCAATACTCTCCACATCATTTGGGTCGAGATTGCCGATCCAATGTCCTGTATCTCCCTTGATAATACCGGCTCCGGAAAATTTGACCTCACCTTGTGCCTCCACAACGTTCTGCAACACAAAGCTTTGCTTGGAGTACATCAGCCCATCTAGATTCGATAACGTTATGCCCTTCATAACTTTACTGGTTCTGAAGTTGTTACGGACCATCTCCACCAGTCGAAAGGAAGGAATCTCCTCCTCGGTCGTCATAAGCGTATCGGACGCACGCCCTTGGCTAAGAAATATGAGACAGCTCGGACGGATATCGTTATCTCGCAGTACAAAGTCCATTAACTGCCTGATCTTCTCCTGTTGCACTAGATCCTCAGAAATGACTATAACCTTGAGGTGATTGCCTATAATCGGACGGTTCTTTCGTATGGAGAATTGACGGAATACTTCAAACAGAGAATCCCCTGTTTCTGAAATATTGGAAAAATGGGTTTTGGGTGTTTCGCCGCCTTTTCCGGAGTTTCCGATTGTTCTTCCAGGCACAATTTGTACGGTTGCCGTAACTTTATTATGCTTTTGGTAGCTCCCTCCACGTTCCTCAAATTCCCGCTCGAGCGCTTTAGGTTCCCCCTTGTCAAGCGCCAATCCCGTAATAACACTCAGGTCTTCAATTTCTTTACTGCTCCAACAACCAGGCTGCGTAAGCAGAATCATGAATATTAACAGTAAGTGTATAACCCTCTGTCTAAACATTCTGCTTGAGTCCTTTCTTCCTGATCAGTAATACAATCGACAATAACAGTGGCAACAACATAAAAATCAGCACACCCATATAGCCAATCGAATTACCAAGACTGAAGACATCATTGATGCGTTGAGGGATCATCGTGCAGATGAAAATTACAGGCATTAAGGCAAACATCACCGGATGGATCTTCAGGTTGAACACTTGCGAGATTCCAAGTGACGCATTAAAGAAAAAGCTGCAAAAATTGCAGAACATCTGCATCAGCCAGATGACCAACAACGGAAATTCAAATCGTTCAAAAAAGAAACCTGAAATTTCAAAGCTCCGTACCAAATCTATCGTAGGATAGGTGCTGGTGATTACTGAATTGATAGATAGACCGCCGACCACCATTACGACAGTAATCAGATACAGCATCAGCGGGATGCATAATCCGACCAACATTCCCTTGACTGCTTGCTGTGGATGCTGCATAAAGGCCGTCATTGTCATCACAACCTCGCAACCGGCAAAGACCAGGATGCTCGACTTCATGCCCCGGATCACCGGCATCATGCCTTCACTCAGAAAAGGACGCAAATGCTGGATATCAAAAATCCTGGTGCTTAAGATAAAACAAATAATCAGGATAAAGATACTGATTGGAAACACAATCTGAAATACGCGAGCAATGGAATTAATCCCACCGTACACCAAGTAAGTACCAACCCAGATGAACGGCATCACAATCGCCCAGATTGGTGTCCCTTCCAGAAGAAAGAACAATGTTACTTCCGCCAGTACACGAATTTCGAATCCCGCAATCACAATAAAGTACAGAATCAACAGTGAACTCAGTACACCGCCTGGAAGATTTCCAACAATTTTTTTAGAATACTGAAAGACAGTTTTACCTGGAAATTGCTGGCTAAGCTTCACCATAACCAGTATCACTATAAACACGACGATACCACCCAGCATCACAGAAATCCAGGCATCTGGAGTCTTCACAGCTTGGACAATTTCTCTGGGCAAGGTCAGAATTCCAGCGCCTAGCATCGAATTCGTCAATACTATGGTAGCTTGCGAGGTTGTGATCTTGTCATCAGTACGTTTGAACACTGTGGTCTCCCCTCTACTCATGCTAAGAATACATTCTCTAGGACCTGCGCTTTTTCTTTTGGGTCTTCAGCATCTCCGGTCTTCGCTTCATGATGGATAACGGCGCACGGACGAATAAATCCTTCCAGTCACTTACCCGGAAAGGCGAGATAGGGGTGATGTAAGGAACCCCGAAGCTTGAAAGTCGAGTCAGATGACTACAAATCAGCAGAAAGAACAGAATGGTTCCGAACATGCCCAGGACCGCCGCAAATAACATGCCTGCGAATCGTAAGATTCGGAGGGTAATGCCGGCACTGTACATCGGTATGGAAAATGAAGAGATCGCTGTCACAGCGACGACAATTACTAGAAAGGGACTTACAATACCGGCCTGTACCGCGGCATCTCCAATGATCAGACCTCCGACAATCCCCATTGCCGGTCCTATGGGTTTCGGCAGACGAATTCCAGCTTCACGCAAGATTTCAATGGAAATCTCCAGAATCAACACTTCGATTAAAGCAGGAAAGGGTACTCCTTGGCGTGTTTCGATAATGGAAATCGCCAGCTGAGTAGGAATCAGCCCCGGGTGAAAGGAGATAAAGGAAATATAGAGCGCCGGGGCCAACAGAGCTAGAAATGATGCGCAAAATCGTAGCACCCGTAAAAGTGTACCTGGAAGCCAGCGCTCATAGTAATCCTCGGGAGACTGCAAAAGCATACTGAATGTCACTGGCACAACGAGTGCAAACGGTGTGCCATCCAGCAAAATAGCGATTCTCCCCTCTAATAAGGAGGCAATCACACGGTCGGGTCTTTCCGTATTCTGTGTTTGCTGAAACGGACTTAAATAATCATCCTCGATCAACTGCTCCACATAGCCAGATTCCAGAATGAAATCCATATCAATTTTGGAGATCCGATCCTTCACTTCCTGTAGCAGATCGGGATTTACAATGTTTTTCATATAAGCGATAACCAAGTTCTTCTTGATTTCGCTGCCTACTTCAACCATTTTCATTTCCAGGTTCTTATTGAGCCCTTGACGCCGCAGCATTGAAGTATTTTCGCTGAGCACTTCGGTAAAGCCAATCCGTGGTCCCCGCAATAAAGCTTCCGAGGTCGGCTCAGTAATTGAGCGCACTGCTCCATGCGGAAAGCCCACCAGCAGCATCTCACGCATGCCTTCGACAATCAACGCAGTGTATCCAAACAGGACAGACTCCTGCAGTTGGTCCAGATCCCTGGCTTCACTAAGCTGAGCCAGCGGGAGCATATTCTGTTTCATATAGGTGTATATATCTTTCGAAGCCTGCGCATCACCGGCAAACATCAGATTCTGCAGCACCTGCTGATTGATTAGCTCTTCGTCCTGCATACCCTCCACGTAGACCAACGCGGCACGTGCCTGAATACCTTTGACTGAGAATTCACGGAAATGCACATCTCCGTTTCCCCCTAATGCCGTTTTTATTGCTGCTAGGTCGGCATCATAGTCCTGGGTAAACGCAGNNACACGGTGCTGCGGATTTGCTTCCCGTTTGTCCCCCTTCTTCAGTTCCGCTTCCTGTGATTTGGCCCCTGTCTCCCTAGAGCGTCCGCTTCCAACATAAAAATACAAATACCTGTAAAGATAATACACTCCTATGGGAAAGAACAGCGTTATCGCCGCTTGCATAAAAATTGTCCAGTCCGGAATATAAGAGACTATTTTAGACCACATCGCAATCATCCTCTTATAGGAATCTTCTAGATACTATTCTCCTTCCGCCCCATTTTTATACAACTTATGGAACAGCAGGAAAGGCTAAAACGACGCAAGCGGGATAAAATGTTGTTATGGGGTCCGAACATAACAAAACGCCCACAGAAGCGGACGTTTTGATTTAAAATATATTTTCGATTATTTACTGAGGCTGACGCCACTGTTTCAGCACTTCTATAAGACCGGGAACATCTAATCCATCCAAAGAAAATGCTTTGCGAAGTAGCTCGTGAGGAATAAACTCGTCATACTTTCCGAGATAGGGCGCTTCATCCGGAGATAGCAGTGTTAGAGGATCTGTGGCAGCCATGCTTTCAGCGATAATCTCCGCTTCCAGCATTTCTGCATCTGCCTTACCGGCAACGACCATATAATAGGGTTCCATAGGTACAATGGA
Source organism: Paenibacillus sp. UBA6285 (assembly GCA_002438345.1). GTDB lineage: Bacteria > Bacillota > Bacilli > Paenibacillales > Paenibacillaceae > Paenibacillus_AQ. The sequence continues at coordinate 14,064 of DJUJ01000103.1, read as the reverse complement.
ACGTAGTCCCAGTGAACTCTTTAAGTTATTCTTGAGAAGGCGCTCCAGCGTGCGGAATTGCCGACTACCCGCCCACGGTAGGATAAACATCGAATCTCCACCTGCTGGCATAACGGAGCGTTCAAGCATTCCACTTTCCTTCGCTAAACGACGGGCTCTTTCAAGCCGCGCTGCCGCACTCGGAGCTAAATACGGATACAAGGCAGTTGCGCCTAAGACTTCACGTATTTTGGTCATAATTCGTGTATGAACATCCCCACCCGCTCCAAGCCATAACGTATCCACTTTACCGCGTGAGGTTTTCACATAAACTGCTTTATGGCGATTATCGACTTCTTCTACCTTCCAAAGCTTCCCCGCCAGAGTGAAGCAGTAGCCAGGAGGTGGTACCGTTGTAATCGAACCGATCTCTTCAGTCCCGTTATAGACAACATGCTCTTCATCGTCTTTGAAGACTGCGTAAAAGCGGAAGTTGTTCACGATCTTCTCCCCCGCCATCCCGATAATCAAGCTACCTTCATCCATCTTCTCGACTTGTCCCATAGCCAGCATATAAGTCATGAAGATATCGTAGTCCGTAGGATCTATGCCATTAAAGGAAGGTAAGCTCAGAACAGCTTCCTTTAATTCCTCCGGCTCCGCCTCCCCCATACTCTTCAATATGCTCATCGTCTGATGGTATAGCAGCCCAACTGGCAGCTGGCGCACCACCTGTGGTTCAACCCACTTCTCGCGTACATATAGCTCTATAACCGCTATCGCTCGCAGCAGCGTCCAAGGCATCCGAGCCGGAAGCTGCGCTTCCTCATCCTCTTCCTCGGGCGTGACAAAGATCATCTCGGATGCGGCGTCACCGCGCCTGCCCGAGCGACCCAGTCGCTGCACAAAGCTTGCGCAGCTATAAGGTGCGCCGACCTGGAGCACTCGCTCCAGCTCTCCTAGATCAATGCCCAGCTCCAGCGTCAATGTCGCTGCCGCAACTGCAGGTCCGGAACCTTGCCGCAGCGCGGCTTCCGTCTCTTCGCGGAGCATCGCGGAGATACTGCCATGGTGAACGTGAAAGACATCCCGTTCCCCACGCTTCGCGGCCGTTCTCCGCAGCTCAAGGGTCGCCGTCTCCGCATCCGAGCGGCTGTTCGTGAAGATCAACGCTTTCTTAAGATGCGTGTGATCATAAATGAAATCGTAGTAAGACTGCTTCGCGCGTTCTAAATGCTCCGCCTGCACTTCATCCCGTGCATCCGGGAAAGAAAAATGCTCCACACTTAAACGGAGCTTACGCCCACCTTGTGGAGCGGACACCTCCACGCTCTCCCGCGTGCCTGCTGCCAGCCACTCCGTTACGGAGGCATAGTCACTAAGCGTGGCCGATAGACCGATTCTGCGCGGTTGGCATCCCGCCATTCGGGAGATTCTCGCCAGCTGACTCAAGACCTGAATCCCTCGATCAGCGCCCATAAAGGCATGCACCTCGTCAATAACAATGAAACGTAGATCATGGAACAGCGCTGGAATGGCATTCGGGCGATTCATCAATAGTCCTTCAAGGGATTCAGGGGTAATCTGTAGCACACCGGAAGGATTCTGCACGAGTTTGGTTTTATCGGCTTGCGGAACATCACCATGCCAATGCCACACCGGAATGTTGCCTTCACGGAGTAAATCGTTCAGCCGTGTAAATTGATCGTTGATCAGTGCCTTCAATGGTGCGATATACAGAATCCCCACTGAACCGGAAGGACGTTCATAGAGCTCAGTAAGCGCTGGGAAAAAAGCCGCCTCTGTCTTACCAGAAGCTGTACCCGAAGCAATCAGTAAGTGATGCGGCGTATCAAACAGAACACGGCAGGCATCCACCTGCGCCTCGCGCAGGGTCTCCCAGCGGTTCTTATAAATGAATTCTTTAATAAATGGAGCCAGCCTATAAAACTGATTATCACTCATAATTCAAACTCCGCCAGGAACCCATCCAGCTCGTTTTGTTCTGTCTCAACAGGTTTAGAGGTCCGTTCACCTACTAGCTTCTCGAATGAGATCTCCGGATGCTGGTGCAGTGTGTGTAGCAGATCCATGAAATCTCGAACCACCTCGCGCGGAGTTAAGAGTTCGTCAGCCCCTAATCTCCCTACGGCTTCTTCCATAAAATGAACCAATTGTTCCTGCGTTAACTGTGCTTCATAACCATAATGAAGAGCATGGATATCTCTAAGCTTTTGTAAAAGAACCAGAATCTCTTCGTGTGAGAGCATGTCGAGCGCAATGATAGGTCCAGTGTAATTATTCAGCCCCGCCGCACCATATCGTCCTGCAACTAATCTAGAACGCAGTGCTTCATAGCTAAATAACCCACGCCGTCCATCTTCCACAAATTGCGGAGTACCTCCTATAAAAATTCCTAAGCTTTCTGCCTTGCCTTGCATTGTATCGTTGAACATCGTAAGCAGTTTCTCATAGTTACTCTGACGTGAGATGCTGTTCGTGATTTTGTAGAGATTGACGCCTTCGTCTATAAACAGCAGCAGTCCCTTATAACCAATAGCAGAAGTGAATTCCGCCCACAGCTTCATATAATCATACCAATTGTCATCATCAATAATCACGCCTACACCGAGTGCTTTTCGTGCTTCCGTTCGAGTGGCGAATTCACCTCTTAGCCAGCGAAGAGAATCCTGCTTCAATTCATCGTCAGCGAGCTTATGTGCATTCCAATAAGAAGCTAGCACTTTGGCAAAATCAAATCCATGTACCAAACCGCGCATTTCAGAGGCTACAGCATAGATTCGTTTCTCTACTTCGTCACCAAGCTGGGGGTGATCAGGGCCGTATTCATTCTCCTGCATCACTGACTGCTGAAGCGTAATGATCCATTTTTGTAGTATAATCTCTAGTGCTCCTCCATCTGGACGCGTCCGGGTAGATAAATGACTCATCAGCTCACGGTAAGTTGCGAGACCTTGTCCTTTCGTTCCCACTAATCTTCGTTCAGGGGATAGATTAGCATCTGCTACAACAAAATCACGGTCCATTGCATAATTACGGATCATCTGCAGAAGAAAGCTTTTTCCGCTACCGAATTTTCCTGTAATCAGCTTAAAAGCAGCTCCAACCTCCGCAATGTTGTCCATATCTCTCAATATAGCTTCAATCTCTGGCCGGCGGCCGACAGCTATATGCTCTAGTCCGATACGCGGAACCACACCGGCTGTCAGTGAATTGACTAGCGCTGTCGTCATGCGTTTGGGTATTTTTAATGCACTCATCAAAAGTTCACCTCATTAAATATTAAGCAGATTAGTTGTATATTCCTCTGCTATTTCTTCTCCGTCTATGATCAAGTCACCGAGAATGTCCATTGCGATTTCATTAATCTCGTCAATCAAGAGCTCTGACATCGTGCCGTTTGCAGCAGCTAGCTTCTGCAGTGCTTGTCTTCCGTCCTCTTTCAAAAGAGCAAGCAGAGCTCCTCGTTGTAGTGGACTTATAGCACTTGCAAACTGCTCCCACTCCGTCCCAACGTTTGTAGCATGAACTTCTTCAATTGCTGATTCAGGCTCAAGAGATTCAATAGGATTAATGCCTTCTTTTACTGGCTTGGGTTCCTCAGTAATGACTTTGACCTCGCTATCCTCAAGTTCGTCCATCTCATTCATATCCTCAACCGTAAGCATGGTTCGGACAATCTCGGAATCACTCTGCAGACGTTCTAGCTTCTCACGATCAATAACCACTGCAGGACCCTTGTCTTCCTGTTTCTCTTTCTCAAACTCCCGCTTCAGGAAACGAGTGATTAGGTTGTCCATATCGGCATCTACGTTAACCCCTTTGAGTCGACCTCGATATCCCAGCAGTTCCCGTAGTTTATTCTCAGTCAAACGGAACAGCCTTGTAATCAAACTACGAAGCGGTGGAGATTTACTGATACGCACAACTGGTATAAGTACAGAATAGCCATATAGCGAAATATCATATACGGCACTTCGGAATAAATAACGCTCCCGCATCACAGATGGTCCTGGTGGGAACATTTCGACCAAATTCGAGCCATGTTTCCGGGTGACATAAGCGTTGATTAATGCCACTACCTGCGGGATGTATTGTTCGAGGGCATCTTTACCTTCTCCCATGTAGAACTTGGATTTACTAATATCGTAGTCCGACATTGCTGTTAATACCGTAAAGGTTAGCTGATCAGGAGCTATAGTAAGACATCGCATTAACTCTAGTTCTGCCAGATCTCCAGCAAGGCCACGTGAACGAGCAACGATTAGTGAAAGAGGCACATCCAAATGATGAACAAACGAGAAGTCCGCGATCCAACCACCTAAATATTGATCCAGACGTTTGTAACTCTCTCGATAAGCTTCCCAGATTTGACTGAGCTGCCTATAGCCATCATAAGGATCTTCCCAGCCTACACCATTAATAAGCTCATATACGTGCAGAAAAATATATGAAAGATCCGTCTTCGGATATCTACCATGTCTAACTTCATTACGCCAATAAAAATACCATCTACTTTGTGTGCCTGTCATATGGCCATAGGTAGGCCAGTAGCTCTTAAAAGGAACAAAAAGCGCTGAATCCTCGGTTTTGTGTTCCAATTCCTTCGCTCTAGTTACGAACTGTCCTTCTGTTGTTGTCACAGGCTCCGGTGTTTCCGTCTCCGAATCCCAAAGCTGTAACTGTAAAGAAGGTTCAGAGGACGCCTTAGGCTTTCCTATACTCGCAGATGATGACTTGGGCAGCTCAGGTTCAGGGGAATTTCGCGGGGGAATAGGAATATTTGCTTCCATGCTTTCCCAGACTAATTCCGTGAAATGAGGCTGCTTACTATCCTTACTCATGTTCGATCGCTCCGTTCTTATAAAAGAAGGACTAATGTAAAAAAACGGTCCTGTTCACAACTGTGAAGGAACCGTTTTGTTCTTAATAAATTTTAGCATTGTTAATAGATTAACATCAAGTATGTAATGAAGAATTATCCTTTACAGAAGCTCCGTTCCTTTTGTCTCTTTTCCTAGGAAGAGCACCGCTAACGCACCGATAATAATCGTTACAAAAAATAACATGAAAATGGAACCAATCGCCATCGATTTTCCCACCAGCACCCCTACTAACAAAGGAGCAATGATACCACCAATCCGGCCAAAGGAGGTCGCTAAACCTGCGCCTGTAGACCGTATAGATGTCGGGTACAGCTCTGGTGTATAAGCGTACATTCCACCCCAAGCTCCGAGATTAAAGAACGATAAGCAAATCCCAGCAGCCATCAGCATGCCTTCCGTAGTCGCATTACCGAACCAAGCAGCACTAACCGCAGTGAACAGCATATAGATGACTAGGACAAACTTACGTCCGAACTTCTCGATAAAGTAAGCGGCAGTAAAGTAACCAGGCAACTGGGCGAGTGTCATGATAAGTACATACTCAAAGCTTTTGACCAAACTGAATCCTTTAAGTACCATAACTGTAGGTAGCCATAGAAACATGCCATAATACGAGAACACCACGGTAAACCATAAAATCCAAAGCATAATGGTAGAACGGCGGTACTCAGGTGACCATACTGTAGCAATCCGTTTCTTCAAGGATACAGGCGCCTTCTTAATCTCTGCAAACTTCGGTGAATCATCAATGGCGCGTCTTAAATATAAAGCGTATAGAGCAGGAACAGCACCGATACCAAAAGCTACACGCCAGCCATAATCAGGGATAACGAAGAATGCAATTAATGCAGAAGCAATCCACCCGACAGCCCAAAAGCTCTCCAGCAGAACAACCGCACGACCTCTCTCCCGAGCAGGCATACTTTCAGAAACCAATGTTGCAGCGACAGGCAGCTCCCCGCCTAGTCCAAATCCAGCGATAAACCTAAGTACACAGAGTATAGCGAAGCCTGTAGCAAATGCCGATAATCCACTTGCAAACGAGAAAATAAGCAACGTCCACAACAGAATGNNGCAAAACGATCCGCTAAAATTCCAGCTGCCGCAGCACCCACAGCCATACCTACGGAGTTAATACTAGTCAATATTCCGATCTGCTCCGGTCCCAGGTTCCAATCCTTGGCTAAAGCTGCAACAACAAAAGAAATCATCCCGACGTCCATCGCGTCGAACATCCAGCTTAAGCCTGCACTGAAGAGTAATTTTCTTTGTTTTGGATTCCGCAGCAGTGTCATTTGATTCAATTCTAAGCCCCCTTATATAAAGCATCTATCTAATAAAACTTAATTTTGATTGTTTCACTTATACATTTTAAAATTGAAGCGTTCAAAAATCAAGGAATAAAGCAGCATTAAAGTATTGTCTGGCTAGCGATTGAAAATAACAGGTCTGAACAGATATCGTCGCGATAAGCAGGATGTTGCGGACAGATTCTCTCTGAGATCTCGTAAGATGCGTCAGCCGATTGATCACACGATCTGTGGAACTTCTAAGAAGGGAATCTTCTTTCCAAGAAAACTCCTTGTGCAAAAGTTGATCTACTTTACATTGCGTCTGTATCGTTGGATTGCTCTTGATCTCTTCAAAAAGTTCAGCATATGCATAATACAGCTTAGCCGGTTCAATGAGATCGTCATCGTCCCGATCTGGCTTCAAGAACATTAGCTGGAATAACTGACGTATACTTTCGAAATTAAGGGCTGATTTGAGATCATCGATAATAAACAGAAGCGCTGCCTGATTAATCGAATACTTCTTACCTTCTCTAGGAGAACCGAGATATTCCTTAAAGTCACGCTTAACCCAATTCTGCATAGTTGTAACGGTCAACGTGGAATACTCTATTAAATGACCTAATGAGGCAATTTCACCGAGTGAAAAGCCTTTAACATGGTGGCCCTTAATGATCTTTTGTAAAATGGGTGGAACATCTGTAGATAAAAAAGCGGGTAGTGAAGTCCCCTTTTGTACTTCTTCAAGATGAAATTTGGTCCATGCCTCTTGGAGGATATTCAGCGGTTTCCGGTCTGATAATCCGGTCAATGAGAGCAGAAGACTGGACATCTCCGCACGAGTCAATGCAAATGATTCCATATCAGTTTCCCTCCACCATTTGATATTTTTCTAAAAAGTTCGTAGAATAGTTCATAAGAACTCATAATATGAGTATAACCTATTTTAGGAACGAAAGGGATGGTAAAGATTATATGGGTATAGGACTTAGTTTGACGTTGGTGGCTATTTTGATTATTTTAACCGCTTTTTTTGTAGCAACGGAATTTGCATTGGTGAGACTTAGAGGTAGCCAGATCAGTCAAATGGTGATCGAGGGTAAGAAAAATGCCTTAGCTGTACAGCGAGTGTCTGCTAATCTTGATGGATACTTATCCGCTTGTCAGCTTGGAATTACGATCACTGCGCTGGGTATTGGTGCATTAGCAGAGCCGGCGTTTGAGCAGTTGCTCCTTCCGGTATTCGACTGGGCTAATATTAGTTCAAGTGTAAGTCACCCTCTTGCGTTTTTATTCGCATTCATTATTGCAACATTCCTACACGTCGTTGTCGGGGAACTTGCTCCGAAGACGGTAGCTATAAACATTCCGGAAAAAATCGGTCAAATTACATCACCGCTGATTATTTGGTTCTACAGAATATTGTACCCTCTCATTTGGTTCATGAACGGTTCCGCAAATCTGCTTGTTCGCCTTTTCGGGATGAAGNNAGGAGACGCTCATAGTGAAGATGAGATTCGTTTGATCTTGTCCGAAAGCTATGAAAGTGGAAAAATCAATAAAGCTGAGTATGGCTATGTAAACCGTATCTTTACTTTTGATGAGATGTTGGCCAAAGAAATAATGGTTCCACGAACTGATATGATATGTCTTTTCACCAATCATTCATTGAAAGAAAATTTCGAGATTATCCGTAAGGAACAATATACTCGTTTCCCGGTTGCTGAAGGAAGCAAGGATAATATCATCGGAATGATCAATACGAAACAGCTTTATTTACAATATGACAACAATCCTGATTTTGATTTCAAAGGCTTGATTCAACCTGTTCTGACAGTATCTGAGGTAACACCGGTCAAGAATCTTTTAACACGTATGCAAATGGAGCGGGTGCACATTGCCCTGCTGCTTGATGAATATGGTGGAACGTCTGGACTCATCACGATTGAAGATATTTTAGAAGAAATNNGAAATTCGTGATGAATTTGACGGTGATGAACGTAGAGACGTTGAGAAACTAAGCGATACAAATTATCTGTTCGATGGTAAAGTATCTCTTATTGAGGTCAAGGAACTCACCGGTCTTGATTTCGAAGATGAAGAAGTGACCACGATTGGAGGCTGGTTATACAGTCATATCCCAGATCCAACCGTTGGCAAAAGTATTGTTCATGACCACGTAACCCTAATCATTCGTGAGATGAACAGATACCGTGTCCGCAAAGTTGAGGTCATCATTGAAAATGCTGGTGATACTAAATCGTCAGAGCTTGAGAATTCATAAGCTTTTACTCATAAAAAAGGATAGAGTCATCAGATTATATCTGATCCTCTATCCTTTTTTCTTTTATTAAGATCTTACTCATGTAGTATTCATCTACCCACTGTCCATCGATCACAAGTGATTTTCTTTTGGTCCCTTCGATTACAAACCCGCTTTTAATATATAGCTCTAAAGCCACTTGATTATGTGTCATAACCGTTAGCTCAAGGCGAACAATTTCAGTATTCATAGCCCATGTATTCATCTCTCGGAACAGACCTGCACCGATCCCCTTACCTTGATACTGTCTTAGAATGCCAATGACTATGTACGCACTATGGCGATTGCGTCTAACACTTCCACCTCTAACCGATAAGAAACCTACCAAATGGTTGTCAACCTCTGCACCAATAAGGATTGAAGTATCTGCTGTAGCAAAGCTGTCGATCATATCTTACTCCTCCGAACTGCAAGGTTCTTAACAACGGCAGACCATGATGACATTCCCATCAGGATCTTTAAAATTGAACCAGTGATCATGCTCGATATCCGTAAGAATCTCTCCACCGCTTGCCTTCACATAATCATAAGCAGCATCAATATCTTCGGTATTTAGATGGAAAGAGGGAATGTTAAGAACGGATTCTGAAGTGTAAATTTTGTTATCTAATACGATTCCAGGTCCCTTCATGGGGATTACATATAAATGCCCGAATAATACGTCACCATCCAACGGCAACCCAAGCAATTGACAATACCATTCTTTGGATTTCTCAATATCCTTAACCGGAATAAAAACCGCACCAATCTGATTCAGAATCGGACTTGTCACCATTAAGAAAGCCTCCTCTTTAAAGTTGCAGAATAGGGTGTTATTCTAGAATAATTCGATAAAATATGTCAATTACCTCCCTCCATTTAGGGAAGGCCTGGTAAGTTGTGTTATAATTTTGTGAGCATTACTCTAATATCACGTATGTCAGGAGAATTGCATTGGCTAACCTGAACTTCGGTGGATTGAAATTAACTCCACCTAAAGTCTTATCACTAGGGTTTGTAATACTGATCGCTGCCGGAACTATAATGCTCAGTCTGCCGGCTGCATCAGTAGAGGAGAATATTTCTTTTATTGATGCATTATTCATGGCAACATCAGCAACATGTGTTACTGGTCTGGCAGTCGTTGATACGGGCACACAGCTGACTACCTTCGGACAAGTTGTTCTACTCGTTTTATTTCAGTTCGGAGGACTGGGTTTTATAACGATGGCTACTTTGATTACTTTGGTCCTTAATAAACGAATATCCTTGAAAGAGCGAATCCTTATGCAAGAATCTATGAACCAGAATTCGATGCAGGGTATTGTACAGTTAATCCGCAGAGTCCTAATTTATTCCCTTGTCATTCAGCTTACAGGTGCCATCTTGTTTGCCGGTAGGTTTATGATGGATATGTCTTTCGGGAAAGCTATATATTATGGAATTTTCCACAGTATATCTATCTTTAATAATGCGGGTTTTGATCTATTTGGTGACATTCATGGGCCCTTTAGTGGACTTACTCGTTTTGTAAATGATCCTATTGTCAACTTTACTTCGATGATCCTCATCTTTCTTGGAGGGATAGGTTTTATCGTCCTATCCGATATTTTGGACTTTCCAAAACGCAAAAAACTTACTCTTCATTCGAAGGTTGTTCTTTCGACCTCTGCGATATTGATTATCATTGGGTCTGCTCTATTTTTCTTGCTGGAGTTTAATTCTACGCTGAAGCCCTTGAGTGCAGGTGGAAAGATGATGGCCACCTTCTTACAAGCGATAACACCACGTTCAGGCGGCGTCACCACGATTGAAATTCCACTTATGCGAGAATCAACACAATTTCTAATGATCTTATTAATGTTTATAGGAGCTGCACCTGGGTCAACTGGTGGGGGAATTAAGATTACTACGTTCGCTGTTCTAGTGGCTGCGGTTTCCGCAAGATTAAGGGGTAAAGAGGATATTGTAATGTTTCGTTACCGGATCGCAAAAGAAAATGTCTATAGAGCTGTTACGATGACATTAATGTCTCTGATGCTAGTTGTCATCGCTACGATGTTGTTATCCTTGACAGAGAAGGCTGACTTCCTTGCTATACTTTTTGAAGCCGTATCTGCCTTCGGAACCTCAGGTCTCTCTATTGGTCTTACTCCAGAGCTGACTACAGCAGGTAAAATACTCATTATTTTTCTTATGTTTCTAGGTCGGACGGGTCCACTTACTCTTGCTTATGCGCTCAAGCCTAAGGTTAGTAAGGAGCTTTACCGTTATCCTGAAGGCAAGATTACGATCGGATAAGGCTTGATGTAACCAGCGGCTAAAAATTTTGCCGCTGGTTACATCAAAACTGTATATTTTACTCTTCTACGATCTCTTGTTTATCTAGTGCAGCATCTAGCAACTGATTGTATACATCGTCATCATTCTCAAGCAGCGCGTCAGTTTCTAAGAACTGCTCTTCGCTCCCAGGCTCACCTGCAAAGCTTATACTGTAATCCCATTCCGTTCCTCTTGTACTGAAGAAAGTAATCTCATATGGAGCCTTATGGTTTTCGAGAGTAAATATCGTCCTCCCTACATAACTTCTATCCTCTTTACGGCTCATTTCAGCACTTACGATCTCTAGATTCATCCGCTTATCTTCCTTCCTTTCATCAAATCATCTACCCTTTCAGTATAGCATTGAAATGAACGTAATTCCTGCTCTTTGCATTGTAAATTCCACGTAATTGACTTTTTTCATCCGGCGGTTAATAATTTAGTACAATACTTGTAAAGTACCAAACTATTAGCAAATGGAGGAAATATCGATGACTGTTTTTGAGGCAAAACTTAGTAAATATGCAGATCTAGCTGTCCAGATCGGAGTTAACGTTCAACCAGGGCAAATTCTGGTGGTGAATGCACCGATTCTTGCGGCTGATTTCGTACGTCTGATTACCGCCAAGGCATATGCGATCGGGGCTAGTTTAGTTAAAGTGAACTGGAGTGATGCGAGCATTACGCGCCAGCAGTTTGAACATGCTGCTCCAGAAGTGTTCACTGAGCCTCCTACTTGGTACGCAGGAGAAATGACCGAATTCGCTGAGAAGGGTGCGGCTATTCTTAATGTGATCGCGGAAGATCCTGATGCACTTAAAGGCATTGACCCTGTGCGAATCTCCAATTATCAAAAAGTACGGGGAGCCGCGCTCACCAAATATCGTGAAATGCAAATGTCCGATAAAGTTAGCTGGAGTATTGTTGCTGTACCTTGTCAAGCATGGGCAGATAAAGTGTTCCCTAATGTTCCAGCTGAAGAACGTATAAGTAAACTTTGGGAAGCTATTTTCCACACCGTTNNCCTGGCACGGACCTAAGCATCGAGCTTCCAGAAGGCCATCTTTGGGCACAAGGAGACAGCATTAATGCTAAAGGTCATTCTTTTGTAGCCAATATGCCTACCGAAGAAGTATTTACCGCCCCTCTAAAGACTGGTGTAAATGGCACCGTACGAAGTACAAAACCTCTTAGCCATGGCGGCAACATTATTGATGGATTCTCTATTACTTTTGAGAACGGACGAATTATAAGTGTTAGTGCAGAGCAAGGTCAAGAAGCACTTGAACACCTCATTAGTATGGATGAAGGAGCAAAATACCTCGGTGAAGTTGCATTAGTTCCTCATAAGTCCCCTATCTCTGAGTCCAATATTCTTTATTACAACACATTGTTTGATGAGAATGCATCCAATCACCTTGCTATAGGTATGGCTTATGCTTTCTGTTTAGAAGGCGGTAAGGATATGACTCCAGAAGAGCTGATTAAGCATGGATTGAATAATAGTGTTACCCATGTGGATTTCATGATCGGTTCTGCAGAGATGAATATTCACGGGATAACTGCTGATGGAATTGAAGAACCTGTATTCATTAATGGAAACTGGGCGTTTTAATTACTACTAAATATGAAATAAAAGATTAGAGGTATTGGGAGGAGTAGAAACTATGTTGGATTTCAAGCAAAAACTGGAGAATTATGCATTACTAGCAGTGAAGATTGGGGTTAATATCCAACCTGGTCAGACCCTTGTTGTGAATGCCGACATCGTTTCCGCAGAACTAGTGCGTCTTGTGGTACGCAAAGCCTATGAAGCGGGCGCGAAGCTAGTCAAGGTGAATTATAGTGATGAGGTTGTTATACGTACGCGTTATAACCTTGCTCCATCCGATTCCTTCTTGGAACCACCGAAGTGGCAAGCAGATGAATTGGAAGATCTGGCTAAAAAGGGTGCAGCATTTCTAACGATAACCTCTACTAATCCAGATCTATTGAGTGGTGTTGAGGCAGGAAGAATTGCTGATAATCAGCGGATCTCTGGACAGACATTAGCTCCATATCGTGAATTGTTAATGGGGAATCACGCAAGCTGGAGTCTTGTGGCCTTCCCATCATCATCTTGGGCGGATAAGGTATTCCCAGAAGCTTCATCTGGACAGCAAATTGAATTGCTATGGGATGCTATCTTTAAAGCCACACGTGCGGATCAAGCCAATCCTATTGAAGCGTGGAGCCAACATCTGGATGGCCTAAAAGCGCGTTGTGTTACCTTGAATGATAATAAGTTCCGTAAACTGCACTATACAGCTACTGGAACAGATTTAACGATTGATTTACCAGAAGGCCATATTTGGTGTCAGGCCGGAGCTGTCAATGGCAAAGGTGTCCCTTTCCTCGCCAATATCCCTACAGAAGAAGTATTTACTGCCCCACTAAAGACTGGCGTTAATGGTAAGGTAAGTAGCACTAAGCCGCTTAGCTACGGTGGTAATCTTATTGATAATTTCACCCTTACCTTTGTGGATGGTAAAGTGACGGATTTCACCGCTGAAAAAGGTTCAGAAACACTGGCTTCCCTTATCGCTTTGGATGAAGGTTCTGCCTATCTGGGAGAAGTCGCTTTGGTGCCTTTCCACTCACCAATCTCTGAGAGTGGTATTCTATATTACACTACGTTGTATGATGAGAATGCCTCCTGCCATTTGGCTTTAGGTGCAGCGTATGCCTTCACCCTTCAAGAAGGTACAACAATGACCAAAGAACAATTGCTGGAAAAAGGGATGAATCAAAGTCATACCCATGTTGATTTTATGATGGGATCACCCGAAATGAACATAGATGGGATTAAGGATGATGGAACAACCGTACCTATCTTCCGTGACGGCGATTGGACTTAGATTGTTCACATTAACTCTTAGATAGATCAAATGCCAAACAACCTGCTTTGCTCCTCCTCCAGAGGACAAAAGCAGGTTGTTTTTTATTATTTTCTAGATATCAAAAAATAAAATGTCCAAATTTGAATAAAAGTTCAATAATTGTTCACACTATTGTTGATTTACGTTCACAAATATGTCACAATACAATTAAGGATTGAATTTCCAAGGAGGGGATTATCATGTTGAGAGACCCAATATCCAATGAAATTGACAGCGATGATGAAGAACAGCTAGAAATTCAAGCACCGGTGGATTCAAGAATTGTTGCATCTAATGCAATCAAATATACCGCCTATGTTATGCTGTTTTTCGGATTCTTGTAT
>DJUJ01000132.1:29066-68920 GCA_002438345.1 Paenibacillus sp. UBA6285 | reverse complement strand
CACGTTTTTCAGTGGCCTCCATAATTACGGGCTATCCTTTTAAAATGAACAAATAGGTTTCTCACACTCATGCCGTAATAGAAGTGGTGTGAGAGCTTATTTATGATTGCAATTGCATTAGAATCTGTGGATCTTTAATCTTCTTATCCTCGGCCAACAACACGATCTTAGAGAGAATTTCTGCTGTCTTCGGATCTTCATCAATAAAGGGTAAGAATATACGACCTCTATGCTGTGAATGTACAGGAATGATATGCATAGCTCCTGTAGCTTGTCTATAAACCATGCCGCTGCCCAAATGTACGCCATACTCGCCAAGGGCACCTTCAATTCGAGCATAATTACCATCTAAGCGAACATTATCAATCTTCAATAGACGCAGTGACTCTTTGACAATCACTCTCCGCATCTCAATCGTTGTCAGACTGGCTTCTGGATCGACGCCGCCAACATGAGCGACACTCACGACTAAATCGATGTCGCGCATCACTTCTGAGAATAAAATGGGAGGAACCTTATCCAAGGTGACGCTCTTATATGTGTTCCGATCCAAGAATTGAACGGTTTCCAGCGTAGGTGCTTCAATCTCCGAAGGAGAGAACCAATCCGCCATCGCATAAAGGTTCGCAATCAAATTCTCAGTGTAGTATACCTTCTGCAGTCCCTCTTCATAACTAACTGTCCACTGCCTGCCTTTAAGCAAGGAGACCGTTTTTCTTGGCTGCACTTGGTGCCCAGCATATCTGCGGGAAATCGTACCCTGAGCCTGCTCGTCTGCATTCGGAACATACAACTCACGGAACACCTGCTTAAATGGTTGACGAAGTTGACGATCGAACAAGTCCTTCTGATACTGACTCCAAAGACCGCTCTCGTATAAATGAAAGGGGTGCGCAATAAGGAGCTCTTCTGAATCTCCTATAAGCATTAATGTACCCGCTGGATCGATAAGGCCTCCTGCATCTGCATCGAAGTATCCCAATATCTCTCCCGACTTAAACACCAATGTCCGCAAAAGAGGTGTGATCACTGGATTCCCTGATAACCCCTTCAATTCCTGTAAAGTGAATGTATTCCCTGATTCCATGGAGCGTTCTAGCTCCTTGCGGGCTCTCCGATACTGATCTGTTAGTTCCGACTTCATTTCTTTCAATGCGGCAACATATTCATCCTTCTTATACTTAGCCGGGATGGCTTTCAGCTCTTTACCTTTTCGAGTAATGCTAATCTCTGATTGTCCTTCTTCATCAATAAGAAGCTGTACTGTCGTCTCCTCGTCTAGCTTATATGGCTGGAAATAAGATTGCATATCGTCCAGCTTTCGTGCTTCCATATCCCACATCAGCCGAATTACATCTCCATATCCGGCATTTCTCGCCAAGTTACCAAGTGCAATTTGCGAAGTCATACTTTCACTTGCCCGGCGCTGAGCGCCAAATTTCTTACTCTGCGTTAGAAAACGCTGGATAAATTCATAGCGTTCACGAATATCTTGCTCACGATTGTTAGCTAGTGGAATAAGGCTATAGCTGAGCAAGTGATCCTTATTCCGTTTCTCTTCTACTGACTTCTGTATTTCGATGATATCGAGCTTCCCCAATGTCGCATCTGCGAAAAGCTGTGATCGTCGGTGATTAGCTCCAGCCGAAATATATTTAGCTCAATCGTACAATAAGTCGAATCGCTTCTCTCTCAACGTATCATATGCCTCTTTAAACCACCTTATATCAAAGGCGCCATCATTAAAGTCCTGCGCTGAAATCGGTGAATAATGCGCCACAACAGTTTCTTTCTCGGCAGAGAAGCCTTCATTAATATGCGCATGGAAATACAAAGCTGCACTGCGCAGCCCATCCCAATTAAAATATTTTGCTACAATATCTAACCATTGAGGGGCATACATAGCAGCCTCTAGCATCCTTTTCTCCGAAATATCAAGACCCTCCAGCAATTGTTTCAAGAGTGTATCCTTTTCACCTTTACGTGGATAACTGATCTTGAGCAGATGACTGAAAGATTCCTTCTTCGTAATACTATCCCCATATCCATAGACATAGCCGCGGATGAAGGTTTCTTGCTGCAGCCCGGATAATATATGAATGAAATGCTCCATACCCTCGATCCGCTCCAGCCCCATGGCCAGAGGTGTTACCTCAGTAGCTAGGTCACCACGTTCGAGCTCTACCTCTAGAATCCTCTCCACAACCGTCTCACGAATCGCAACTAACTCAGGCTTATGATCTATCCAATCATATTGTTTAGATGTAATATTGCGTATATGATTACGACTGTCTTGACTTCCTACTAATTCCCGATATATTTCCCCTGTACCGATCATTCCGGCTTCAAAAGCACGTAAGTAATCCTTAAGGTTAAGTACCGAATCAACCTTCTCATTTGGATTCATGATATTAAATGTATAGAAAGTATGGAACATTCGCTTAAAGCTGTCATCATCATACACTCGACTACGGGCCATTGAGAACCATGGATTCGCTAAGAGCTTCAATATCCCCCACTCTTTGGATACTTTCTCTTTAGGCATCGCTTGCATCACAGCACTCAAGGCATCTATCGTTAAGTCAAATGTTGTGCTTTTATCGCTATCCATGAAGTAAGCAAAAAGCAGGCTACTGATCTGACTACTATACTTAAATCCTTTGAGCGCATCTTTAATTTCTTGAATTTGAGTAATAGGATACAACTGCTCCGCAAACTCCTTACGCGAACCTTCTAACAGCGTATGTTTCTGTAGCTCAGCGTAATCCACCTCATCAGAGAAATACCGATAATAATGGTTCAACGTCTGATCAAGGGGGTCCAGTATGGAATAGAAGTAGATCTCCATTAATTCAGAGGCCGCTAAATTACTCCGCTCTAAGTAATCTCTCCAAACCTCGTGCAGCGGATATTTCGTAAGCTCAGTTGTATCGTCCTCTTCCTCTTGAAATGGATGAACCCTTCTTAATTCTGTACCCAACAGCAGCGTATCCTTGTAACCAGAGTAATACTCTACCTCATACTCAACATCACGATGATTATGAATTTCTTGCTCCAGCCCAGAGAGAAAACGGATCACATCTTCAATAGGCATAGTGAAGATATTCTTCCAGTCGAATTCTCCTATTACCGGAGTCTCTGTAAGCCAAGGTTCGATAACCAACGGATCGAATAGACCGAAGCCATTCGCTGCTGTATGTTCACTTTTTTTACTAAGCCTCCCGATCAACTGCTGTTCCTTATGCGTGGGATTCTCAAGTAATTTAGGCAGCGAACTCAAGACTTCATACTGCTTCGTGCGTTCATTATCCTCAAAAATCTCAACAATCGTCTCCAACGCCGCCAGTCTCTGCAATTCACTCTTACCTTGCAATAACCTAGTTAGTGAGACGGTCACATTGTCCTCGGGCTGACGCAACAGCAGCTCGATAGCACTTTGGCGTAAGGAGCCTGTCTTCAGTTTCAATAAACCTTCCACCAACATCAACTCTTCGTCCGATAACGTCAATTTTTTCGCCTTATCGAGTGCATGCTCGCGGTTACTCATGCTCTTATCTGATAAAGAGGTAAATATGAATTCACGCTGGATGGGATGATCCGTATCCTGCATGAAATGAGATAGCAGCTCTCCACGCATATCCGCACTTAATCGATCCTTCAAAGCAATAATTTGGGCGAGCCATTCACTGTCCATGTCATAAGCTATAAGGTATAGCATTTTGCGAATAGGGAGGTCTGGAGTGTAATAAACATGTGCAAAATCCAACACTTTGGAAGGAGCAGATATCTCTTTGTGAGTACCGCCTAGGAACATCGTCTTAAGCTGTTCAAATTCACGTCGACGTTCCTCCTTGTTCTCTAGAAGAGGTATACGATCAAACGTAATACTTGGCGCATCATCATTCTCACTTTTCCATACACGCCTGTAATCATAACTATAGTTGGATAGAATCCAATACTGTAATTCTGAATCCGCAGCATCTAAGTATTGTCGTGCAATTCCATAACGAACATCGTTATTCTTACTGTTCACGAGTACATACTGCGCTATGATCTTCTGATATAGCTCTCCGTGCTCCATCAAATACTCAATTCTACTAAATAAGTCACGTTCTTCAAATACCGCTGTAGCCCATAAGCTTAAATAGACATGATTCGCATTATTACTAGACAACCAAGACTCACGTACGGATTCATCATTCAGAGATTGATAAGCTCCTTCAATAAGCTGCCCGGCTATGCGCTGATTTGTTGATTCCAGTCCCATACCTGTCCATACGCCAAGCGCTCTCACGACAGAACTATAGCGAATAAATCCTTTGTCAACGATAACCTTCAGCATGTACAGATTCGCTTTCAACGTTCCCTCGTCCATTTGTTCCACAATGGATTGTCGAAGCCCCTCTTGCAACCGTGAAGCAGCCAATAGCTCGCCCATCATTACATACAATTCCTCATGATGACTCATAAATATCCCTTTGATCATTCCGTGAGTAAGTAACGCCGTTTGGTTGTCTCCATATACAATTTCCTTAAGTGCTGCAAGTACTTCTGTATTGTTACGATCTAGCTCATAAGCAATAACGTCACTAATCGTCTGTGCCAACTCATAATCCTGCTTCAACGGATAGTCCGCCAAAGTCAAATAATCGATAATATCAAATTCATAACAATCCATAGAGATGAGCGAACTCATCTTGTTAATCACTTGGCCCACGTGGGCACTCCATTCCGATGTACGAAATGGTCTGCGTGCGTATCCCGTATTATATGGATATTCCGTTGCATGAGCAGCAATATATGCCAAGACTTCTCCCGTGTACTCATTCGTAAGTTGCTTCACAACTTTCACCAGCGGCTCGAATAATTGATCGTTATTCCCCGCAGCGAGTGAATGCAATATCTCTTCGCATTTCAAAAAAATATGATGATCCTGACTCACACGTATCATTTGACCCAACTCAACCACTAACTTCGCTAATGGAGAAAGATGAGGGTCTAACCTTTCNNGCTCTTGTAATAATGCATAATAACGCTTCTTTCGTTCCTGCTTCTCCATCGTTCATTGTCTCCCTTCACCATAGGCTTCCAGCTAACATTATGAAACTGATAAATACAATTTCATCCTCTTCCATAAGCTTAAGCGGTGATTCCAAATGACTATTTTCTTCTTCACGAATAAATACTTTATATAGCCCATCTTCAAAAGCTACTAATGCGGTCTCGACTGCTTTGGCAGGATCTGGACTCTGTTCATTATACACCGAGCCGAATCCTACCTTTCCACTCTCTCCGCGCTCCTCAATCTCCGCTCCCGTTAAGAATGGAATCAGCGCAGTACTCTGTTGCTTCTCGGTTAGCTTCTGCACATTCAAGATAACAACTTCGGTAATGAGCTCCCTCAGCGTTGTCGGAATAACTGGAAGCTCTATTGGAAGCCTTGTCAGTACATTTTTACGCTTACCCAAGCTTTTAACCGTTACGTACAATTTCATAGAAGAATTCTCCACCTTAAATTTAAATATGAAATCCATTTGGGAACGGTCAAACCTCAAAACGAATTGTGCAGATTATTACTCCCCATTTAATAGCTTCTTTAGTGTGACAATATCGTTAACCGCTACTAATATATCACCATCCTCTTAAAGTCAGTTTTTTATTGTATTTCTTTCAATGATAGTATTAAGATCTTTTTGGACATTATCTATAAACTCTTCTTGAAAAGCATCGAAGGAGGCATTATCAATTAGCTGTTTAATTAAGCTGATCTTGGAAATTAAATCTTCATTAATTTCAAGAAATTCCAATGCTTTTAGGTATATTCCAATCTTGTTTATGTTCATTTTGTTGTTCAAATCACTTTCTATAACTCTACTTAATCTAGAAATACATTCTAGAGCTAGATCATCTCCTAGCTTTTCCAAATCCTTAAACACTTGATACTCTGTTTTTAAATACTGATAAGGAGATCCTTTCTTGAACTCTCCTTGAAGAGCTTCTTCCCAAAAATCTAAAATTTCTTTAATGCTCTTACTATTAATATGATCTAAATGAATTTCAAATTGTTTGTCTTTGTCTTTCAACTCAGGAAAACAAGTATAAAACAAATCTGGTTGTATTGTTTTTCTCATCACTAAACTGAAATCTACATAATCATTTCCTGTCGCTGCATAATGGATAAAGTTTTTAGATTTATTTAATTTATCTAATTCTAATGCTGTTCCCAGTCTCTTTATTGCATTTAATGCAGCATGGAAAAATCCATCATTGAAAATCCTTTTTTCATATACGATTACAGGTATGTCTTCATCCGACAAATCTTCTAAATGGTCCACATACTGTAAGTCACTTGCAATCTCTTCACATTCCTCGATGATATGTTGACTTGTCCCCATATCGCTTGGATACAGTTGATACGTAAAATCACCTTGATTATATTTAATTTCTTGTTTCTTCTTTTCGGAATAGCTCGAATAATGTCTATCTACATAATTTCTAAATGAATCTTCTGTGTTTATGTAAATATAAAAACTGTTATGCTCATCCGCATACAGATTGAAAGCATATACATCTTTGTTATTCTCTGAATTTGCAAATTCATTAATGGCATACTTGCAGCCTTCAAACAATGCATCTTCCAGCTCCTGAAATGTTACCAATTGAACATCTGATGGAACCTTATCTGCATATACAATTCGTTCGTCATCAGTCTTTATATAGTATCCAGATTCAACTCTTGTTGAATTACCATCTAATAGTTGGCACANNAATGGCACACCTGTGTAGTATAAATTCATTAGAAGCAGCTCCCTTGTAAACCTATTAATCATTTTAAGTCCTAATTCTTAAGCCACTCATGTACATCTTTAATTTCATGTAATGTAGTATTCCATTATATTCAATTACTTCGGATATAATTTTTCATCTACTAAATCAAGCAAAACGCTTTGGCCTTCTTTGAATTGAATGGAAAATTAACACACTTCCAGTATGAACCCCTGAATCGAAATAGTCATAATATGAAACAAGATTTGAAATTTAAAGACACATTATAAATTCGCATTTCACACCATCCACTTCCCTTTCAAACTGAAATGTTATGATCTAAGTAATCTCTCAAAGCCGTTGAAATCTGAATTCAACTACATTAATCATACCAATTTCCACCAATTTAATACATAGTAATTGAAATGTGCACAAAAAAAGAACCTCCTCTAGGAAGCCCCTCAATTTAAAATTATTTAATCTTCCCGATATATCCTTACTACGCACTCCACATGACTTGAGTGTCGGTCACTGTATTTTAAGCCGTAAGAAGAGCGGTGGGGGTAAACTTGTAATGAATGTTTACCGAGCCATCCGCTTGAACTTCAATCTTATCGACAAAACGATGTATCATTTCAGGAGTCAGTTCTTCCAACTTCATAAACTGCTTGAGTTCTTTCTTCAATCGAACGATACTTTCCCCTGTACTATTACTTGCTTGCAGAGACTGTAAGCCTTTTAACTGGTCTTGAAGGCTACACAGTTCTGCATTGCCACTCTCCGTTGCTTCCTTATATTCGGTCTCATCAATCGTACCGCTTGCCAATAGTCTGATTAACCCTGTCTTTTGTTCCTTCAACTTTTCAATACGCCTTTGCAATGTGTGCAATTGCTTCTCTGCTTGCTTTCTTGATTGTAAGGTCTTTACCTCTAGCCGCCCCAAGACGTCCTTCTCATTGAGAGTTTCAGTCATGTTACGAATATCGGCTAGGATAACGCCTATGAGTTCTTTTTCCTTAACGCTATGNNTGCTGACTGCAAACGTGCTTACCATGCTTGTAATAGTTGCCGCATACATAACCCTTACGATAATGAACGTACCATAGAGCCTTGCCACAATCGGCACAGAAGAGATAGTTAGTAAACATGTGCTTTTTAGCCTTGGGCTTTGCTTGTTGTCGCTTTCGCCCCTCCATGTACTGCTGTACGGCTTCAAAGTCCCCTCTTGAAATAAGGGCTTGGTGAGCGTTTTCAATAATAATTTGCTTTTCCTTTGGTATTTCTTCGCGTACTTTTGACGTAACACTTACTGTTGTCTGCCTTCCTTGAACTAAATCACCTACATAATGGGGGTTATTTAAGATTTTCTTGATAGATGTACCTTGCCAGTATAGTCCTGCATTTTTCTTACCTATAACTTGCGCAGGTGTTGGACATCCTTCACGCGTAAATGTACGTGCAATAGCATCAAACCCCTTACCTTCTAAGTACATACGGAATATCCGCTTTACAATGTTCGGTGAGTCATCCTCAGCAACTACAAGCTTTCCGCTATTCAGTCTGTATCCATACGGTGGTACAGAGCCTTTGAACTCGCCTTTCCTCGCTTTACTGCTAAGGGCGGCTTTAATTCTAGTTGATGTACGTTGTGACTCCTGCTCATACATCCAAGCGTAAAGCCCAAACATTTCACCTTTACCCTCAATAGTGTTGATTGCATTGTCTAATGTAACAATGTCAATGCGGTTGTCCCTAGCCATATCTCTAATTTGATAGGATAGCCCACCGTTACGAGCGAGACGTGAGAGTTCTTTTGCAACAATAACATCAAATTTTCGTCCCTTAGCATCCTGTATTAGACGTTGCAAATGTTCCCTCTTACCAGTTGTCCCACTTTCAACGTCTATGTAGAAGTCAAATATATCCCAACCCTTATCCTCTAGGTACTGGAAGAATAAACTTCTCTGATTCTCTAATGATGCTTTTTGTTCTTCTTTATCTGTCGAAACTCGAATATAAACTGCACATCTCATAGTTACGCAATCCCTTCACTATGAGATGTATTGGCGTTACCTTCATTATACTGGGAAACCGCTTCTTGTTCTATTAATCTGTCAATCTCCGAGTTAATAAGCGGCATAAGCAGTTCATGAAACGTTACGTTATCTCCATAAGTTCGTTCAACTTTCAAATGTTATTCCTCCCTGAGCGTTGTCAGGCTAACAATCGCGGTAGGGTAGTAAATAATTGCGATTTATTTTTATTGTATTATCAAACGTATTTGAGTCGGGCGGCTTTACAAACGAACAGATTATTAATACTGACTGCTAGAGCAGTATTATAACCTAATTAATTCATACGGCAGAACCAGAATTTCCTGTATATTACCAGTTACCATCATGCGATTACTGCCTCGTAAACTTACATCTATCTCACGTTTCATCTGAAATATGTTACCTTCGTTCCCTCTCCCCTTCCCGAACTAAAATGACCTGAACTTATAGGAAAATTATAGATTTCGCGTTATTCCTACTTCATTTTGTTAATTTTGCAAACTTAATCCTTATATTGTGTATATAACTAATTCACAACCGAAAGGGGCGGTTCTCATTGGAACGCTTATACACCATCCGCGAGGTCATGGATATTCTACAGCTTTCGTACACAACAGTTTACGGACTGTGTAACAACGGCGGATTACCAAGCTGTAAAGTTGGGGGTTCGATTCGGATTCCTCAAGAGTCGCTAAGGAACTTCATTCTCAATAACACAACGGGAGGAAAGTAAACATGGAAGATATGAAAAAGTACCTCGGTCATTTGTATTCTACCGAGGAAGTTGCCGCCCTCTTGAACATTGAAATGCAGACTTGCTATAAGTGGCTCCGTGAGGGGCGGATTAAAGCAATGAAGTTGGGCGGTTCGCTTTGGAGAGTAAGAGAAGCCGATTTAAGAGCCTTCGTAGAGAATTCTATTAATGAAGGGAGACGTTAATTGTGGAAAGACTCTACACACTAGCAACAATTGCTCATAAACTGTCGGCTTCTAATCGCGGCAGGTTCGTAAGTGAGGATACCCTAATGTCTTGGGTAAGAAACGGTTCATTACAAGTTGAACGAGTACCCAGTAATAAGCGAGGATATGGTCGATACCCCTACTTGGTTGAGGAAGCCCACCTAGTCAAAGTGCTTCAAGATAAGGGTTACGATACTACGCTTATCGTGCCGAATGCTTAGTAAGCTGAATACCGCTCCAATAATGCAAGAAAGCCCCTGCTGAGTGAAGGCAGGGGCAATAAGAAAGGAACGTGTATCTTTATTATAAGCACGTTCCATCGCAACTTAACCCCCACTTGCAACGATGACTAGCGTGAGTGGGATATTTTATATAAAAATTGCAAGGGGGAAAAGAATATGTTTGAAGCATACGCAAAGATTCCGATGGTAATACTTGGGTGTAAATTCTTAGAGAAGCAGGAAAAAGTATTACTGTCAATATTGATAAACCAAAAGAACGTCTATCGTTCAAAAAGTAAGGAGTTTACTATTAATAAAGGTAGACTTCAAATGTATATGGGGATGCAGTCACGAGGGATAATCAAAATCGTCAATGAAAAACTTGAACCAAAGAAGTTTGTTGAGAACGNNACTTCTACGTCGAACTTTCGGACTGGGAGGTTAACCCATTAATCTTGTACACAAGCGCAGTCATGGAAAGTATGAAACTTAAAAGACAGCAGTTTACAAGAAAGTCAGAGAACGACGCATGGGAGATATTAAGCAGGATTACCCAAGAGGAAGTGATGAATAATGTCATATCATTAGAGGATGCTAATAGGTTAGTAAGTACAAAATTAGCCAATATCCAAACCATTCAAAGGGCAGTCCGGAAAGCAACTGAAATCCCACCGAACAACGTTAGATGGTCTGACCGAAACTTTGCTGATTATTTCTTTATGAGGTATCAACAAAGGTCAGGTAAAGCCCATCCAAGAATAAAGATGAAGACTGCCGAGAGTTGCGTGTATATGCTGAGAAAGTATTGCAACAGTGATGATGATATTAGAGCACATATTGATGCCTTCTTCGAGGCATACACAGGGAAGGACAATTACGACCCTAAAATAATGCTTGTTGGAAACCTAGAGAATATCTATCAGGTTCAATTCTACCAAGAACATGGGGTACTTGCATCAGAGCATGTAAGAGAAGAGACGCAAAATAAAAAAAGCTACACCATCTAAAGAGCGCAGAAAGTGCGCTTTTTCTTTTTGTTCTGTCCCCGAATGCATTAATAAATGAACGACGGTTCAATAGCTAATGTTCCTATGTACATTAATAATGTCCTAGAGTACGTGAAAATATGAATTAAAGCCAGGAATTATAAGGGTTTGCAGAATACAAATAAATAAAAATAAAGAAGTTAAATAAAGCTATTAAACTGTGCTTCGCAGATGAAGTGAGAATCCTTCTTTTTGTTGAAGTTGATTAATTTTGCGTAGAATTATTTTAGCCCTTTTACGGGGAGAGGTGACCATGTTAGACCAGTTCATTAATGCAGGTTTACGAGGTAAGAGCGAAACAACGGTTAAGACCTACCGCCATGCTTTGCAACGGTTCAGCCAACATGATTCTACGATACTCCAAGCCTACAGGGAAGACAAACTAAGAGCCGTTGAGGGGTTGTATAAGGACTGATAACGGCAAGAGCCCCCATCTCAGGGCGGCTCTTTTTAATATGTCTTACAGGGCTTGTACGACTATTAATTAGGGTATACCCAGTGCCTAGCGATTCGATTTTTGTTGTTATGGCAGAGTTTACCTTCGTTTGCTCCGTACAAAATTTTTCTGAATATACCATGTACGTGCACTCCTCTCAAGATTCATTAAGCTATCAGGCAGATAAGCGTTGATGAACCTGAAACTTTTTCCACTTATTTCCGTCTATATCCAAGTAGTCAATAATCATAAGGGGGCATTATTTTGCCTAAGTTAATTGGTGCAGCAGCAGTTATTTTGGATTCTAAAGGAAGAGTATTACTGGTAAAACATAGCTATGGCAAAAACAATTGGGATTTGCCAGGCGGAAAAGGCGAAGAGAATGAATCTGCGGAGGAAACTGCAAAAAGAGAAGTACATGAAGAAGTAGGGTTAGAAGTCGGAGTTGGGCAATTAACTGGTATATACTACGAACCGAACTATGACATGCATCATTTTGTTTTCATTGCGAATAACAATAATAATAATCGAGTACCTCAGCCAAGTTCGCCTGAAATTTTAGAATGCAGATTCTTCTCAAGAGATGAACTTCCTAAACCGATTAGTGATTTCACATGTAAGCGTATTGAGGATGCATTAAATCATGATAGACAGCATCTTTTCCATACTGTGGGACCAAGACAGTGGATTGAATAATAAGTTGTTCAACTAACAGAGAACGATAGTTCATCAGGTAAAAGAAAAAGAGGGGCTATTGCCCCTCTTTGCTACATCCGCCAATACACCTCAACTATTAGTCTTTCCTGACCAACAGTGAGCAACACTCCACATGCACGGTATGCGGGAACAGGTCGACAGGTTGCACGGTTTGAAGCGTGTAGCCGAATGGCAGCAATTCAGTTACGCCCGTTGCGAATGTGTCAGGATTGCATGAAACATAGACGATCCGTTTTGGTTTGGAGCGTCCAAAGCGGCGCATCACTTTCCCGCCAGCTCGACAAGATTTTCAACTGCAGACGCCAATTCACCGTCAGGCGTTTTCGTAGCAAACAACATCGTTTCGCCGGTCGCAAACGATTCCCGCACCATCAAATGACAAAGAAGCCCATCATGTGCATCTTTGTCATAGCCTTTAAGGCCGAACTCTTTTACCCATTCGCCGACTTCCAACATGCCATCGACCATATTCCAGCCTGCAATCAGACACGTTTCCAGTGGGATGATCTTACGAAAATCCCCTTGTTCATGCATTCCAATATCCCCTTCAGGGGAAAACGTGAACTCCATCTTATTACGGTAATGCCAAGGGTCGTCCATCCCGATCGTATCCAGTATTACTTTTCTTCGTTTCTTATCGGGATCATCGACGACGACCTGCACTGACTTCTCTATGAGCGTCTGCGGAATCGTTAGCTTCAGCTTTCTAGGATTGGAACCTTTTTCATCTAAATGATCAATTTTCCGCGACGAGCGTTTGTTCTTTTATATTAGTCAAGGAATGATTTCCCTTTCAACAGTCCATTGATGTATTGAAGGATTATTCCCACAATGCTTGTGTACCTCTTCAAAACAGACATACCTTATCATTATAACGAAAATGGGGCAGAATAAACATTCACTTCATACAAATTCAACAACATCAAGTTTGATATAGGTGACAGACACCAAAAATGTGTCTGTCGCTCACACAATTAATTCTGTGCATTAAACGAAAAGAAATGATACTATTTATGATGGGGAAAGGACTTTGCTATAGCTAAAATATTTTTTATATGTTGCAAGAGAAGGAGATAAAATGAGTAACGAAAATAATTTTTGGCTTGATTTACCGAAGCCGTTTTTTATATTAGCACCAATGGAAGATGTCACAGATATTGTATTTCGTCACGTCGTTAGTGAAGCTGCAAAACCCGACGTATTTTTCACGGAATTCACCAACACAGAAAGCTACTGTCACCCTAAAGGAAGAGAACGTGTACGTGGTCGGTTAACGTTCACAGAAGACGAGCAACCGATTGTCGCTCATATTTGGGGCAATAAACCAGCATATTTCGAACAGATGAGTATGGATATGAAAAAGCTTGGTTTTCGTGGGATCGATATAAACATGGGATGCCCAGTACAAAACGTCGCCTCCAGTGGAAAAGGTGCCGGATTAATTCTACATCCTGAAGTTGCAGCAGAAATTATTCAAGCAGCAAAAGCAGGTGGATTGCCGGTTAGTGTTAAAACAAGATTGGGTTTCTTTGATATTGACGAGTGGCGCGATTGGTTAGGACATATATTGAAACAAGATATTGCGAATCTTTCCATTCACCTTCGTACAAAAAAAGAGATGAGTAAAGTTGATGCACACTGGGAATTAATCCCTGAAATTAAAAAATTACGCGATGAAATTGCTCCACATACGTTGTTAACCATTAATGGCGATATCCCTGACCGCGCAATAGGATTAAAATTAGTAGAACAATACGGCATTGATGGTGTCATGATTGGCCGCGGCATTTTCACCAATCCATTTGCTTTTGAAAAAGAACCTAAAGAACATAACGTGAAGGATTTTCTCAATTTACTACTTTTACAGTTGGATCTTCACGATAAATATTCAAAAGAACTCGAACCACGTCTATTTAAACCACTTCGGAGCTTTTTCAAAATCTATGTTCGTGGATTTGATGGGGCAAGCGAACTAAGGAACCAATTAATGGAAACTAATTCAACAGATGAAGTACGTCGTTTAGTAAAACGTGTTCTAGATAAAGAATTAGAATAAGGCATACCCACCTGTGAATTGCATCCCGTCAAGTAGACAGTACAAATAAATCAGTTAAACGGCCTCAGTCCTGAATTCCATCGGACTGAGGCCGTTTATAAAATGTCTTATTTCCACTCAAGTTTTGGCAGCACTTCTTTTTGCAGCTCACACATTTCATCGATCATCGCACAAGCTTGATAATATGTTGGAGCTTGCGGATCAAGCAGAATTGCTTGCAGCAATTTTGTTCTCGACTCTTCAACAAACGCCTCAAGTAACAGCTTATGGATTGTACCTTGAATATGGATCGTTCCGATAATGGCAGTTGGCAGTTCAACCGTCATTGGCTTAAATGCGATACCATTTTTGTCAACGACCGCTTGTGTTTCAACGACCATATCATCTGGAAGTCCTTTAATAGCGCCATTGTTTTGCATATTAACAGCATTCAACTCGATTTCATCATCGAAGAAGATCGCTTCGATAATTGGCACTGCATATTCATTACTGATTTGAACCTTTTCTTTATCGAACGTATAAGCTTGCTCCGTCCAGAGCTCTTGGTTCATCGTTTTCTCGAACAAGCCTTTATCCAAAGTACTGCCGCTTGCACAGTATACAAATTCAGGTGTTCTGGAGTCTTTCTTCCACAGCTGCTCACTTATTGGATCGTAACGGAACTGCAAGGGTAATCCAGCATAGAAATCTTCTGCCCAAGAAATATACTCACCACAATGGTTAGTTCCCGGGTAAGGGAAGTAGCCATAAGTACGGTACAACGTTCTGGATAACCCAGCATGATCGAATTGTGCCAAACGGTTAGCGAGCTTTTCTTTCTCATGGAATAGAGGGTATAAATCCTCTCCCGTATTCTTGTTCCAAATCTTCGTGAAGAAGCCAAAGTGGTTCAATCCGCCGCCTTCAACCGCAATATCTTTACTATCCATCTCCAGAAATTCAGCTAGCTGATGAATGCCCATGTCTAAACCATGGCACAAGCCTACCACTTTGATTGAAGTTAATTTGGAAATTTCTTCCACTAATTTCGCTTCCGGATTCGTATAGTTAATTAGCCAGGCATCTGGACACACCTTCTCCATTGTCTTTGCAATTTCTAGCATCGGACCTAGATTTCTCAATGTGTGGAACATGGATCCTGGACCGCCGTTCTCACCATATAGCTGCTTGCTGCCGTAACGCCGTGGAATGTGGAAGTCTTGTGACCAGTAGTGATATCTCTCTACCTCAATCGCAACGATGGAGAAGTCAGCATCTCTTAATGCATCTTCCAAATTAGTCGTTTGCCAAATCTTCGCAGGATGAGAATATGCCGTGAACATTTCGGTTGCGTACTTGTACGTTCTATTCAAATTTTCTTCTACGATGTCCATAAGCGCGATTTCGAGTTCTACTTGATTTTTCAAACGTTCTGACAACACGATATCTTGAAGTGCCCCTAGTCCAAAAGAAACACTTCCTGCTCCGATTAACGCAACTTTCAACCTTTTCATTGTCTTCAAGCTCCTTTTGTCTTTTTGTATATGTTATAACCGGCACCAATAATTCCGGCATCAGGGCCAAATTCAGTCAACACGATTTTAATGTTCTCTTTTAAATGTGGAAGAACTTTCTTTTTAGCGCTTTCAATAACTCTATCAATCAGCCACTGGTTGTGATGAATGACCGCTCCTCCGATAACAAAAATATTCGGATCAATCATTTGCATCAAAGAAACAATTGCGTTGGAAAAGTACTCAACCCACCTGTCAATCACTTCAATCGCTTGCCGGTCTCCCATATGATATCGTTCAAACAACAAACCCGACGTGGCATCTCTGCCATATAAAAACTTACTTTCCGCTTCAAGAGCTATACCGCTGCATAGAGATTCCAAAGTGCCATTATACAACGTTGAATGGTTTCTTTTGCTGTCGGAAATAATCATGCTTCCGATCTCGCCCGCATATCCATGAGCTCCTTGAATAATTCCTTTATCAAGAATGATACCGCATCCAATTCCGGAGCTAACCGTTATATAAATGGATTGGTTATACGGCTTGGAGGCTCCATGATCCGATTCAAGCACGGTGATCACGTTTACATCATTCTCAAAAAGCACTTCATAATTCGGAAAGAAAGCTCTGATTGTTTCGATACTAACATTCTCCAGGCAAGGGATATTGGTTACATCTCGAATGATTTCTGTTTGATCATTCCAAGGAATCGGCAATACAATGCCTATCTTGCTTGCTAGCTGTTCATGATCGACTTTAGCGATCATTTCCTTGACGGTTTTGAAAATTTCGTCAGCATCTTGGAAATCTCTTGTTAATGCCGACTCCTTGCGAACAAGTTCAAGTTGCTCGTTCACTAATCCAACCCTAATATTTGTACCTCCAATATCTACTCCAATAACGAAGCTACCCATATTTACGCTCCTCAACTATGATGACTGATCAATATATTTAGCTGCTGCAGCATCCAAATAGAAATCTATATGATCATAACGGAGCAATCGCTGGGCAGGCAGTTGTGCGTCAGGATTTGTGAGAATCTCCTTCACGATATCAGCTTTGCGCTCTCCAGTTATGACGACAACAACTCTTTTACTACTTGCAATCTGTTCCAAACCTAATGTAATACCTAGCTTTAATTCAGTCTGCTTATTAAAATATTTTTGGGCGACTATCTTTGTCGTTTCCGACAATTCCACAACACTGCTCCGATTCAATACCGGGCTGCCAGGTTCATTTAATCCGATGTGTCCATTCATGCCTACGCCCATCAAGCTGAAGGTAATCGGATGTTGCTCGATAAAGCGATCAATTCGTATGCATTCCTGCTCTATATCCGGNNGAAATCTGCGAGAATAGATCTTGATTCAACATCTGATAACAGCTGCCTTCAGAGCTTTTGTCAATGCCAATCCACTCATCCAAGCTAACGATGTTAAGCCTCTTGATCTTCGAGTGGATGTCCGCATCGTTGGCAAATTTCTGATAGCTTTTTTGTGGAGTACTCCCTGAAGCCAGGCAGAACACGGGGTGCTGATCGTTAATTAAATGATCTTTCATCTCTCTGGCAATTTCGTTTGCTACTTCCTCTTCACAATCAAAGATTTTGATCATGTTGTTCACTTCCTTGTTGTTTATTCCGAAATGACATTAATCATCTCTTGCTGAAGAATAAGTATTGCTGATCCGATTGCTGTTGATTGATGCAACTTACTCAACGAAATTTGAGGAGTCCACTCCGTATATTGCTCGACATAGCTTTTGGTGCGCTCCAATATACGTTCCGGGAATAGTGCTACCGTTTTACCGCTAATAATGACCTGGTCGATATCCAAGATGCTGATCATATTGGTAATCGTTAATGCCAAATTCTTCGAAACATAATCAATGCAAGCTTCTACATCATTAGCTGAATTCAAATCATATGTGCTTAACAAGTACTTAATGGCTAATCTGCTTTCCAGCCAACCGACTGAAGATGGAGTCCGCTTATATTCTGAATCAAAGCACATATACTCCAGCTCGCCCGCTCTTGCATTAACGCCGCGGTGTAGCTCTTTGTTAATGATCAAGCCGCCCCCGACCCCATCACCTACAGCAATATGAACGAGACTCGTCGGTGCTTGATCTGAGTTTTCAAGATTCCGAAATTCCGCCACAGTCGCTGCGTTCACATCATTCTCCAGAAGAATGGGCAAGTTCACTTCACTCTTGAGATTTTCAATAATCGTATCATACTTAAAGTCGTTTTCTTTATTTTGATGAGTTCTCATCCGAATCGTTTTCTTTCTTGTATTGATCGCGCCATCAACGCCAATACCAATCCCCAAGACAACACTATTCGTTTCCTTCGCTTTATTCTTCAAATGTTCCACAATCTCTATAAATATCGAAGTGAACTGCTGGCTATAAAACGGAATGTCTGTTTCAATCGAATACGTTTCTATAATCTTGCTGTGTAGATTAATGAGTAATGCTGTAATCGTGTTGCCAATAATTTGTATTCCGATTGTCGTATAGCTGTTTTCATTAAATCTGTAAACCGTACGTTTTCTTCCCAAGCCACCAGATCCTTCTCGGCTTTCACCAGTGACAGTCAATAAACCGATCTGTTCAAAAAAGGTAACGATCTTGCTTACAGTAACAAAGCTCATTGCCGTTTTTTCTGTGATCTCGACTTTCGCCAGTTCAGGATGTTGAAGCAAAATATCAAAGACTATTTTCCTGTTCTCATCTTTAATATCATTGGGCAGAAATGATTTCATATGTCCTCCTCGTTATATTATTAATATAATTAATAAATAAAGTTAAATAATTAATTAAAAAAATACAGGTCTCAATTGGTCTCTTAAATTTATTATATATTCACTGGAGTGAAAGTTCAAATTCATTATTTAACTTTCTTAAATTAATCTATTCTCTATCTTAATATTAAATCAAACCGTTTTACAAGCTTGCAGAGGATAAGTCCTTTGAGTAACTTAACCCTTTTAGCAGGACTACTCTTAATCACCTTAGTCGTATTCTTAAATCTACGGTCATCTAGAAAATCCTTAAATGCAATTTTAACAACAAAAGAACACTCCTTAATAAATTTATTAAGAAGTGTTCTTTGCTTTATTTATTATTTCTAACAGTGACCGCTTCACAAACTGAAGTCAAACTGGGCTGAAATAGCCTAAACTACTTCAAAGATGAAGGCTCGAAAGCCTACATCATGCCGCCCATTCCACCCATGCCGCCCATATCAGGCATTGCAGGAGCAGATCCAGCTGGTTCTGGTTTATCGGCGATGACTGCTTCTGTTGTTAAGAACATCGCTGAGACGGACGCCGCGTTTTGAAGTGCTGAACGCGTTACTTTCGCTGGGTCGACGATTCCTGTNNCATGCCGCCCATATCAGGCATTCCGCCCTTTTCTGGTTCTGGCTTGTCAGCGATAACAGCTTCAGTAGTCAAGAACATTGCAGCTACGGATGCAGCGTTTTGAAGAGCGGAACGTGTTACCTTCGCAGGGTCAACGATACCCGCTTCAAACATGTTTACCCACTCGCCAGTAGCAGCGTTGTAGCCGATGCCGATAGCTTCTTTTTTCAAGCGATCCACGATAACGGAACCTTCTTGACCAGCGTTAGCTGCAATGGTACGAACTGGCTCTTCCAACGCGCGAAGCACGATGTTAACGCCTGTTTTCTCGTCGCCAGTTACATCTACAGCAGCAACAGCATTATATACGTTCACAAGAGCTGTACCACCACCGGAAACGATACCTTCTTCAACCGCAGCGCGAGTTGCGTTCAGGGCGTCTTCGATACGAAGTTTGCGCTCTTTCAATTCAGTTTCGGTTGCAGCGCCAACTTTGACAACGGCTACGCCGCCAGCCAATTTAGCCAGACGCTCTTGCAATTTCTCTTTGTCGAACTCGGAAGTTGTTTCTTCCAGTTGAGCACGAATTTGGCTTACGCGTGCATTGATGTCCGCTTTGTCGCCGCTTCCGTCTACGATCGTTGTGTTTTCTTTAGTTACGCGTACTTGACGTGCGTTACCCAGTTGTTCAATGGAAGTGCTCTTCAGATCAAGACCGAGCTTCTCAGTGATCACTTGGCCACCAGTCAGGGCAGCGATGTCTTGCAGCATAGCTTCGCGACGGTCGCCAAAGCCAGGAGCTTTAACAGCAACAGCGTTGAATGTTCCACGCAGTTTGTTCACGATCAGCATAGCTTGTGCTTCGCCTTCGATATCTTCAGCGATAATAACAAGCGGTCTAGCTTGTTGAACGATTTTTTCAAGCAAAGGAAGGATTTCTTGAGTGCTGCTGATTTTTTTATCAGTGATCAAGATGTATGGGTTCTCCAGAACAGCTTCCATTTTGTCCGTATCTGTAATCATGTACGGGGAAATGTAACCGCGGTCGAACTGCATACCTTCTACTACTTCAAGTTCAGTAGCGAATCCACGGGATTCTTCAACAGTGATAACACCGTCTTTACCTACTTTTTCCATAGCTTCAGCAATCAGTTGGCCTACTTCTTCGTCAGCAGCAGAGATAGCAGCTACTTGAGCGATAGCTTGGGAATCTTCGATTGGCTTAGCGATTTTTTTCAATTCTTCAACCGCTGCACGAACCGCTTTGTCGATCCCTTTGCGAATAACCATTGGGTTAGCGCCTGCAGTTACGTTCTTCAGACCTTCACGGATCATAGCTTGAGCAAGAACCGTTGCAGTTGTAGTACCGTCACCGGCTACATCGTTAGTCTTAGTAGCAACTTCTTTAACCAGTTGAGCACCCATGTTCTCGAATGCATCTTCAAGTTCGATTTCTTTAGCGATAGTTACACCATCGTTAGTGATTAGCGGGCTACCAAATTTCTTCTCAAGCACCACGTTGCGACCTTTTGGTCCAAGTGTAACTTTTACCGCATTTGCCAAAGCATCTACACCGCGCAACATAGAGCGGCGTGCTTCTTCACTAAATTTAATTTCTTTAGCCATTGTGTAATTACCTCCTAAAAGTTTTTGTATATCAAGTTACTTTAAGTAGTTTAGATTTAGCTTATGATCGACTCTCGCTTAGTCAAGAATCGCGTGAATGTCGCTTTCTTTCATAATCAAATATTCTTTACCTTCATATTTGATTTCTGTTCCTGCATATTTAGAGAAAAGAACACGGTCGCCTTCTTTAACTTCTAGCGCTACACGTACTCCATCTTTCAAAGCTCCGCTACCTACTGCAATAATAGTTCCCTCTTGTGGCTTTTCTTTCGAGGAGTCTGGAAGCACAATCCCGAATGAAGTGGTTTCCTCCTGCTCGCTCGGTAGCACCAATACGCGTTCACCTAAAGGTTTGATCATGAAAAAATAGCCTCCTTTAAAATTATGTTATTTTGCTTCAAAACATAGTTTAGAACTTACCGGTCAAACTTCAATTTCCCTGGTGTTTATGAAAAATATCAATTGGACACTACGAATTTCTGGGTCCATCTCATATTTTTCATAAGCGTTAGCACTCGACAGTCTGTAGTGCTAACAACAATTTTTATGATACTCAACTTGAGCCCGGATTTCAAGTCCTTTTACACAAATTCGCATTTGTTTTCGCAAAAAATAACGTTTCACTGGTTGTCCTAGGCGCACACTCTATAACATTCTATCCACAGGGTGTGAAAATATGCGTATGATTTCCAGTAGTTTCAACTGTACCACCTATGCCCGGACTTTTCAAAAAAGACTAAATATGTGCTAATTTTGACTGGGCTTTAAAACAAAAAGAGCTGTCTCCTTGGTAGAAAAAATCTACTTAGAGACAGCCCTCTTATCATCATTCCTCACTCTTGGTGTACTGAGCTTCTCGCACCGCATCCGCAGCAAGCTGCTTACGATAGACGAAGGCAGACAAGAATACGCTGANNCAGTGGAATCGTCACCAGAAAGTCTGAGATGAAATCCGGGGGAGTGATGACTACAGCGATAAAGACAAGCGTGAAATAGGCGTATCGGCGCATTTTACGCAAGCGTATTGGGTTAAGAACTCTCAGTTTGGTCAGAAACATCACCAGCAGCGGGAGCTCAAACAACAACGCCAGGGGTATCACCAGACTGAACATGAAGTTGAAATACTGCGCAATTCCGTAGGTCTCTTCCAGCCCCATACTTCGGGTGATAGAGATCGTGAACGAAAGCGCCATTGGAAATACAATATAATAAGCAAAAGAAAGACCCATTAGGAAAAGAACAAAAACATAGGGAACATAACGAAGTGTCGCACTACGCTCTTCCGACCGTAAGCCCGGACTAATAAACGCCCACAACTGGTAAGCAATAAAAGGAACCGAAATGACTAATGAAACCGCCATAGCGATCTTCATATACATTCCGATACCGTCCCAGAATGAGAACGCATGCAGAACAAAGCCCTGTGCTAGATCTGTACTAATTAAATAATCGTAGATTGGTTTGGCACAGAACAAACCACCTACCAATCCCAAAATAAATACAATCAGCACATAAATAATCCGTTTACGTAGCTCGGTGAGATGATCCACCACCGACATTTCTTCCGATTCGAGAGACATCCTGACACCATCCCATGACAAGAGTAGAAACGTTACACCGACTTTGTGTCAAGCTGTGCCCGTTTCTGCAGAAAGCAACAAGCAAATTGAAAAAGGGGCGTCTCCTAAGTCTATTAGACTCGAGAGATTGCCCCATTGTTAAACCTTTTATTATTCCGGCAGGCGTTTGTCCTGAGGAATATCTGCAGCGACCGTCTGCGGGGCCGTCGGCACAGGAGCTTCGCTCTTCTTCACCGGATCACCATCACCGATGATTTCA
This sequence comes from Paenibacillus sp. UBA6285, assembly GCA_002438345.1. Taxonomy (GTDB): domain Bacteria; phylum Bacillota; class Bacilli; order Paenibacillales; family Paenibacillaceae; genus Paenibacillus_AQ. Next base: position 46,339 of record DJUJ01000132.1, on the reverse strand, counting down.
CGTGCGCCTTCCTTAAATTCACGGAAGGTTCGTCCAACTGCGCGGCCTAACTCTGGCAGTTTGTTCGGGCCAAAGAGGAGCAGTGCCAGTATAACCAACAAGATAATACCAGGAGTACCAATTCCACTAAACATTATTATTCCTCCTTGTCCGTCTATCCGATCATGGTATCGTTTACGATAATCTAATAATACCATAACTTATGTCACAGTTACATCTACTATCTTCTATAAATAGTTTATCATTGTGACGTGACAAGAATATGACAATGTTATTGCCGGTATTGGCCAGTTACCATAAGTAACGCTTCAGGTAATTGATCCATAATGGCTGCCAAATTCTCATGAACACCCTTTGGTGTGCCCGGTAAGTTGACAATCAACGTGCGTCCGCGAATGCCGCAAATCCCTCGGAAAAGCATCACCGCACGGTTTTTTTGCATCACCGTACTTCGCATCGCTTCTGAAAGTCCAGGCACTTCCCGTTCGATTACACGCCGAGTAGCTTCCGGAGTCACATCTCGTATCGCTAGATCTGTACCTCCGGTAGTCAACACTAAATCCGCCTGAAAATAATCCGTCAGTTCTATCAAAGCTGCGATAATCTCATCTTGTTCATCGGGCACGATCCGATATTCGACGATCTCTCCTCCAAGCTCCTCTTCCACCAGCTCCCGAATAACCTGGGCGCTCGTGTCTTCCCGTTCGCCCCTGGCCCCTTTATCGCTGGCCGTTAGGATTGCTGTTTTCCACGCCATAGGTTTGTCTTCCCTCTCTATGTATAATTGGCTGTACAGTGCAGCCCATTTGCTCAGCGCATCGAACGTTAGCTCTGATCATTGTTCAAGCGCGTAATCCCCATTCTTGCCCCCGCTTTTAGACACTAAGAACGTTGGTCCGATAATCATGTCCTTCTGAATAGCCTTGCACATGTCGTACACCGTTAATGCTGAGGCAGAAACAGCGGTCAACGCCTCCATTTCAACTCCGGTCTTTCCGGTAGTATGGACTGTTGCTTCTATATAAAGTTCATCTTCGCTGTTATCGGAGAAGCTGATATCGATACCGGTAAGTGGGAGCGGATGGCACATCGGAATCCAGTCAGACGTTTTCTTGGCTGCCATAATCCCAGCGATCTGTGCAACGGCAAGTACGTCTCCCTTACTGATCTTGCCTCCCATGATGGCGCTAAGTGTCTCATTAGCCATCTTGATCTTACTCCGCGCGACAGCTGTCCGCTTTGTAATCTCCTTGTCGCTCACATCCACCATACGAGCCCTTCCCTGCTCGTTAAAATGGGTCAATTCCACGGCTCACTCTCCTTTTCGGCAGTGTACTATGCCATTTTCAGTAATCAGCATGTCCATAAAGGCATCATGCTCATCCATGGGCACCTTCGGAACCAGCTGCATGCCATAGGCTAACCCGATCCAAACAGGGGGCCTTGCAGCGGTATAACCTTCCTTCTCCCATGACGCACGCAGTCGATCATAGTATCCTCGGCCGTAACCAAGCCTACCACCCTGAAGATCAAAAGCTAGCCCCGGAACAAACACAACATCTGGTAGTGTAATAACTTCAATCTCTTGTGAATCTTTGCCGGATACAATAGGTTCATGGATACCATACGCCCCCGGCTCAAGCTCGCTCCACGCGTTCACCCTATGGACACTCATTTCACCACTTGCTGGAATGACACGCGGCAATAATACCCTACGCTGGNNTGTGTAATAAGCGCGTTGGTATCGAGTTCAGAGCGGAATGACACATATGCCATCAGTGAGGCTATATCCTTCGTCTCCAGCCACTCTGACGCATGCTTGCAGACCAGAAAAGACAGTTCCCTTCTCTGGTCCGAGGAGAGCTCGTTTCGGGCGATGGTCTTCTCTGTTCTTAGTTCTTGCTTTACTTTGGAGATCACCGACTCCTTACTTGACATCGTCGGCCACCCCCATATATTTATCCCAAGCTTATCCTTGTTTGTAAATCCAGTTTACCACTCTTCTCCCCGGTTCGCCAAGGTGGAGAGGACTGTGTTTCCCGACTATGTTATTATTCCCTACTTCCGATATATCGAACTCTCGCTTGGGAAACGCTTTTCATGTAAACTATAGAATAAGTTGTTCATACGGCTGAGGTATAAATGCCAAGGCGAAATATGCAAGGGTGGAGGTTTCATCGTTATGCTTCTTCAAGCGACAGGAATTACAAAATCATATGGTATACAGAACGTACTAGACGGCATAAGCCTGCAGGTGAATGAAAAGGAACGTGTCGGACTCGTGGGTGTTAATGGTGCCGGAAAATCAACTTTCCTACAAATTCTGGCCGGTGAAATGTCCTATGACAGCGGTCAAATTCATAAATCAAAAGAAACAACAATCGGGTACTTAGCCCAAAATAGCGGACTGCAATCCGACAAAACCATTCACGAAGAAATGATGGCAGTTTTCGCACCGTTAATCGAAGCCGAAGCTGAGCTAAGAGAGATGGAAGTAAGCATTGCTGATCCTAAGCTGGCAGAAGACCCAAAACGATACGAAGAACTTCTCGAACGCTATGCCCGCCGATCAGATTGGTTCAAGGATCATGGCGGTTATGAAATGAATACACGAATCCGCAGTGTCCTGCACGGCATGGGCTTCGGCGAGTTCCCACCGGATACACCAATTTCCACACTTAGTGGAGGTCAAAAGACGAGACTGGCATTAGCCCGTATTTTGCTTCAGGCTCCGGATCTTCTAATGCTGGATGAGCCGACTAACCATCTGGATATCGAAACATTGACTTGGCTCGAGGATTATCTTCGCAGTTATGCCGGTGGAATTTTGGTTGTATCTCATGACCGTTATTTCCTGGACCGGCTTGTGACTACTATTGTAGAGATCGAGCGTCATCAATCTCGGCGTTATACAGGCAATTACAGCCGGTATGTAGATTTGAAGGCTGCCGAATATGAAGCACGGATGAAGCAGTATGAGAAACAACAGGATGAAATCTCAAGAATGGAAGATTTCGTACAGAAAAATATTGTGCGAGCATCTACCACGAAACGTGCGCAGAGCAGACGCAAAGCGCTTGAGAAAATGGACCGTATTGATCGGCCGATGGGAGATTTGAAGAAAGCTAGCTTCTCCTTCGAGCCAGACTTCATGTCTGGTAAAGAGGTACTACAAGTTCGTAATGTAGCAGTTGCCTTTAATGATGGGCCACCTTTATTTAAGGACGCTTCTTTTGAACTGCGACGGGGAGAAACCGCTGCGCTCATCGGTCCCAATGGTATCGGAAAATCCACACTGCTGCAGTGTATGACCGGAACTCGTGAGCCTTCCGCTGGAACCGTGAATTGGGGCACTAAAGTAAAGGTCGCTTATTATGATCAGGAACAGACCCGCCTCAATCCAAAGAATACAGTAATGGAAGAACTGTGGAGTGAATATCCAATGATTGAGGAAGCCAGAATTCGTACGATCCTAGGCAACTTTCTCTTCAGCGGTGAAGATGTTCTTAAGAAGATCTCTGCTCTGAGCGGCGGCGAAAAAGCGCGAGTTGCGCTATCGAAGCTCATGTTGCGCGGCGCAAATATGCTCATTCTCGATGAGCCAACCAACCATTTGGATTTGATCAGTCGTGAGGTTCTGGAATCAGCTTTAATCGATTTCGAAGGCACTTTGCTCTTCATTTCGCATGACCGTTATTTCCTCAACAAAATGGCTGAACGCGTTCTTGAGCTTCATCCCGAGGGGATCGACCAATACCTCGGCAACTACGATGACTATATCGAGAAAAAACGAGAATTAGAAGAGATCGCGAAAGATGCCGCCGAATTAGCCTCAAAGAACGTTAACAAGGATGCTGCTGTTCCTGAAAAAAACGCTGTTTCCTCCTTCGAAGCGGACAAGCAAGCCAAGCGTGAAGAGCGTAACCGGAAGCGGCGTATCGCTGAGCTTGAGGAGGGTATTGCCTCACTTGAAGAGTCGATCGCTTTTATAGAGAATGAAATGACTAAACCTGAAGTTTATCAGGATTATTTAGCACTTCAAGGTCATGAAGAGGACCTGAAGAACAAAAAAACTCAACTTACCGATTTATTTAACGAATGGGAAATCCTTGCTGACGAATAATGTAAATTCACTTCATAAATATTTTTTCACAGTTCCCGATTTGTTCATAATTAGTTATCCACAACTCTATACACAGGTTTCGTGTATAACTTCCTACTAAAAAAGCCCCTAAGGGGCTTTTTTTATGCGTTAAATCGGTATTTTCAATTCCCAGGAATTATTATCCACCGAATTATCCACATTATCCACAATTCCCACAAGGTTTCATTGCTAAAAAAAATGGTTATAAGGCCATTTTAAAAAGTGCCGACATTGCTGATTTTACGCACTTTTTACACAACTCAGACAGAATATGTGGATAACGTTGTCCACAACTTGACAAAAGACGTAATCGCTCCAAGAACCCTTCATTGTACGCTAAAAAAGAACCCGCTATCTCTAAATCAGACAGCAGGTACGTCACATATCAAACGATCTGTGTAGAAAGCAGCGCAGCGTTACAGGCTGCAATATAGGCAATCCCTGCCGCCATGATAATATCTTGATGAGTAGCTGTACCTCTAAATTTAAGGCCTTCCCACTCTACCATCACTGCCGCCTCTGCTTGGGCGTTCTCTCCACTTCCGAGTGAATGTAGCTCAAGCCCCGCAAAGTCGATGTCCTCTGAAATCCCTTGCCCAATAGCGGCGATAATGGCCTCAAGCGGACCATCCCCAGTACTGGTATGAGAGGTTTCCTGTCCAGACTTCAAATGGCGAACTGTAACCGCGGCTACCCGGCGCTGGGCACTACCTGCCAATACCTGAACCTCACCCAGTTCATAGACCTGAGCCTGCTGTCCAGTTGTACTGCTCACCATTTGCAGTAGTTGGTCATCACTGACAACCTTTTGACGGTCAGCTGTCTCTTTGAATGATTCATACAGTGCATCCAGCTCTTTAGGCTCTAAGGTAATCCCATACTTCGCCGCCCGGTCCTTCAGCGCATGTCTGCCAGAATGCTTGCCCAGAATGATCATGCTGCGCGGGATACCCAGCCGTTCTGGGTCCATAATCTCATAAGTGCTGCGATCCTTCAGCAAACCATCCTGATGAATTCCAGACTCATGTTGGAAGGCATTTCTTCCGACGACTGGCTTGTTATAGGCGATTGGAAAATGCATCGCTCCGCTAATCAGCCGCGAAGTATCATACAGTTTATCCAGCACAATGCCTGTTTCTACCCCAATCGCATCGCCGCGGGTTTCGAGTGCCATCACAAGCTCCTCTAGTGCGCAGTTCCCTGTACGTTCACCCACCCCATTAACAGTCACTTCTATTTGAGTCGCTCCTCCAGCAATCGCTGCCAGGCTGTTGGCTACAGCCAGCCCCAAATCGTTATGACAGTGGGCACTATAGCTTACCGTGTCGCCGCGTCTTGCTCCCTGCCGTACTCGCCGGAACATCTCCCCATATTCATGTGGCAATGCGTATCCGACAGTATCCGGCAGATTGATAATAGAGGCTCCTTCCTCAATAACGGCTTCAACCATTTCAATCAGATCATCTATTCCTGTCCGCGCAGCATCCATTGCTGTGAATTCAACTACATCACTANNACTAAATTGACGCGCATAAGCAGTCATCTCGCGGGCTTTGGCTACGACTTCAGCTCTGCTCATACGCAATTGATGCTGCAAATGAATATCAGAAGAGGAGATGAACAGGTGAATCCGCCGGCGGTCAGCATCTTGGGTTGCCCGGACTGCCGCGTCGATATCCCCTTTAACCGCCCGTGCAAAACCGCAAATTTCCACATTTCGTACCTTACGCGAAATCGTCTGTACTGCTGCAAAATCACCAGGGCTCGATATTGGAAATCCAGGTTCCATCACATCAACACCCAGATCTGCGAGCTTATAGGCCAGCAGTATTTTTTGCTCTGGGGTCAGACTTGCACCCGGAGCCTGTTCACCGTCACGCAGTGTCGTATCGAAAATTTGTATACGATTCTTTGCTGGAATAATCATCTCAATTCCTCCTGTTTTCCTCTAATTAGATTTCTCACACCTATCTTCTGGTTCAGTGCAGAGCCACACGTCGACTTGTGGTCCTGCTAAATTTCCCACCCACTGCTGCCGGCAGCTGATACGAATGAATCCTCTGCATCATTTGGAATGTGCAGAATGTTCACTCTTGGTGTCCTATATAGTCATCAGCTCGTAACCCGATCTGCTTCTACAAGAACGCAAAAACCCGCCGTCTCTAATAAAGAGACGGCGGGTTACCCCTCCGCGGTACCACTCTTTTTGACGCATAGGCTATAAATATTCAAGCCGTTAAGCTGCGTCCAGCTCTTCTTCCCGGGCCATCCTGATTATGTCAGGATATCCGGAAAGGTCCTATAACGGGGACAGCCGTAGGCAGCGTACTCTTCATTCCGCCACTCCGCTCCCGGGCGAGATTCAAGAAATCCGGTGACTGCGTCGCACCACCTCGCAGCTCTCTGTTCACCATCGTTCTCTACTACTCCCGTTCCTAGCGTGTTACATATAAGTTACTCACCACTCTAAATCCATACAAAAAAGCCTGCCATCTCATTCAAGAGACGACAGGCTGTTAACCTTCGCGGTACCACTCTTGTTGATGCCCTGTACCGGCTAATTACTGCCGTTCCACTTGAACATCCACTCTACGGTCGAATATGCTAAGTACTCGACCACCCTATCACGGAGGTTACCCGTAGGCGATGTACAGAAGTTCCGACTTGATGCTTGCCGGATATTGCTTCCACCGCTCCGCTCCCAGACGAGTTCAGGTCCCCTTCGACTGCGTCGCACCAACCCGCAGCTCTCTTATCCCGGAGTATCCTTACTACTTCCGCTCATCGCGTTTCCTTGTATAATTGAACTGATTATACTCGCTCGATCCAAAAGATGTCAATAGGCGGATACAGACCATTGTTCTAGTGAGAATCCAGGGTCTGCAACCATATCCAGCGGCGTACCGCCGTCATGCTGCCACTTCACATATGCAGCAGCTCCAATCATAGCTGCATTATCTGTGCAATATACCGGAGGTGGAATAATTAGCTCAATACCCTCTGCTTCACAGCGCGAGATCAATGCCGAGCGCAGTCCAGCATTTGCTGCAACACCACCGCACAACAACAATTGCTTGGAGTTAGTGGATTTAACAGCACGAACCGCCTTCTCCACCAGCACCTCCACCACAGATTCTTGGAACCCACGGGCGATGCCTGCCACATCCGGCGTAAGACCTTTCATTTTGCTCTGATTCACAACATTCAGCACAGCCGACTTCAGGCCACTGAAGCTGAAATCATAAGAATCTGGCTCCAGCCATACTCGTGGCAATGGTACGACTTCAGTCGCCTCGCGCGCTAGACGATCCACATGAGGTCCGCCCGGATAAGGGAATCCAAGCGCCCGTGCCACTTTATCATAAGCTTCGCCTACCGCATCATCACGGGTACGTCCAATAATCCGGAACTCGCCCTCCCGCTCCATATGAACCAGTTCAGTATGTCCGCCGGACACCACTAGTGTCATGCATGGATACTGCAACTCTGCCACTAAACGGTTAGCATAAATATGTCCTGCAATATGATGTGTACCAATTAACGGCTTACCCCATGCGAGGGCAAGACTCTTGGCAGCTACTACCCCGACAAGTAAAGCCCCCACCAAACCTGGGCCTTGCGTAACCGCCACCGCCGACAACTGATCTGGTGTAACCCCTGCTGTAGCGAGTGCTTCCTCTATCACCAGTGTAATTACTTCCACATGCTTACGAGAAGCTACTTCTGGTACCACACCCCCGAAGGCGCGGTGTGTCTCTATCTGACTTGAGATGATGTTGGATAAAACTTCAGAGCCATTTTTGACCACGGCTACCGATGTTTCATCACAACTAGTCTCAATAGCAAGTATTAATACAGGCTGAGCTGCGCCCGTTTCTGTCTTCATTTCAAGTCACGCTTCCTTCCATATTGCCATGCTCCTCGTACTCTGGTAAATCCGCCCACATAATGAGCGCATCCTCACGATTATCGGAATAATATCCTTTGCGTGTGCCGGCAGAACGAAAGCCTTTTTTACGATATAAATTCTGTGCTACCTCGTTCGATACCCTTACCTCAAGCGTAATGGATTTCATGCCTACATAAGACGCTGTCTTCATAAGCTCTTCGAGAAGGCGCTCGCCCCACTTACGTCCACGATAGGCTTCGAGCAAGGCTATATTCGTCACATGCGCCTCATCCACGATGGCCCACATACCGGCATAGCCGATAATACGACCTGCCAGCTCCATGACCATATATTTTGCAAAATGATTATGTGTCAGCTCGTTTCGAAAAGCTTCCTCCGTCCAAGGCATCGTGAAGGCTTCCCGCTCAATGATAAGAATGTCAGGGATATCCTCCAACTTCATCAAACGAAAAACAAGTTCAGCCTCCTGAACTCTCATTGATTCCGCTTCCGTCATCGTTTCTTTAAGCCCCCTTCTCTGCTCGACCGCAGATTAGCCTCCGCTTCTGTAATCTGAGTATAGTTAGGGATCAAACTATGGATATCATCATTCTCTACCTGCAGCCGCGCTTCTCCAAGAAATCCTGACCAGCGGCCTTCCAGTTCATAAGGAACAGCTATAGAAGTACCAAGTTCCGTCAGTGGGCGAAGCGATTCCTCACTGCCATGTACAGCGGTCTCCCCAACAAACCATAGAACAGCGGGCTTTCGCCCCTCGACTGACGCCTGTTCTAAACGTTCTGCTAAATACTCCACCCAGTCTGTCATCAAGCGGATGGCATCAGGTTCAAGACGGCAGGGTGCACTATCTCCATCAGCGGCGAATAATCCTGTATACACCTGACCCCGACGTGCATCCATTAGTGGAATGATCCAGTCAGGCCCGTAGCCACTATTCTCATTGGCTTGTCCTAACTCTTCTGGCGCCTTATTCTTGAGAGCCGTTTGATAGCCCCCCCATGCCACTGCATGTAGACTCGAAATGCCAACTACCGGGACATTCCATGCCCATGCGAGCGTTTTGGCAGCGGTAACCGCGATACGTGTCCCCGTATAAGATCCAGGACCCACACCAACTGAAATCCCGCCCAGCATAGCAGCAGTAGTTCCCGTAGCTTGCAGCGCTTGCTCTATGATCGGCAGCAAATGCACCGAATGATTCCGTTCTCCGGAAGCATTAATTTCATGCAATAGTTCTCCATCCTCTGTAACTGCCACGCCTAATACTGCAGTTGATGTATCCAGCGCTAAAAGCCGCTTACGCGGCTCTGTATTCTGATTCGTCATATTCCTTAACCCCACTTCTGGATCAGCCCCCGGCAAAGCTCACCATAAGGCTCTCCGATTCCGGTCACCGTAATGATTCTTTCATCCAGCCCGACTGTTTCCATGTATATGTGCATATGCCGCGGCGGCATTAAATCCGTAATAATGCTGCTCCATTCCACCAAGCAAACACCCTGCCCGTAGAAATACTCATCCAATCCAAGCTCGTCCGCTTCCTGAAGCGATATCCGATATACATCCATGTGATATAGCGGTAGACGGCCCTCGTACTCTTTAATAATTGTAAAAGTAGGACTATTTACGATCCCTTTTACTCCAAGATGACGAGCGTACCTTTGCGAGAATGCCGTTTTTCCTGCGCCCAGATCGCCATCCAAACCGATAACCATCCCTGCCGTAGAAGCAGCGGCTATGGTGCCTGCGAGTAGCTCCGTATCCTGCAGGCTATAAGAACGGTAAGTGAACACCGTTTCGTCTGTTTTGTCCAACAACAACTACCACCTTTTAAAATATACCTGCCGAAAACCATTACTTTTAATTATATCGGTATGGTCCATCCACCGCAACAACTGTCCCTATTCAATCTTCCATGCCACTATGCCCACAATAGAAAAAGAGACCTCTACGCAAAATTAAGCATACAGAGATCTCTTTTATAAAACTGTGATTTAGCTTATCTCAACTCTTCGACTAAGCCCTCGTTAATGATCTTGCTCCTCTAACCGTTCGACGCCTACCGTATGCGTATTGGTTGGTCGAGAGCCTACTTGCACCGTAGCCATTCCGTTCTCTGCATCCACACGCTCAATCCATACGGGTTCTCCATCCAAATGTACACTCACTGTCTCTTTAGAAGCATAAATATCCTGTGCCCGTTTGACGTCCACAACTGTTCTCCTCCTTTATTTTTACGATTCTAGGGGTGACGTGTCTTCGAGGGTTCGTTCCGCATCCAGCTTCTCTGAATCGGATACCTGCCTAGCCTCCGGTGGAGCAATAATGCTGTCCCAATCCACAACTGTCGCTGGAATATCCTGCTCGCTCAGCGCATCGCTCCACTCGTTTCCACGCGGTTCCATGACTAGTATTCTCCTCCTCAGCTTCACAAGCCTGACTTTATATTTTCCCATGCTTCACAAAAAATGCATTCGGCTAGAAAAGCTTCTCGTGTCTCATACTAACCCAAAGCAGCCAAACTAATATCAGGAGGTGTTTCTCATGCATACCGTTTGGAAAGGAGCCATTAGCTTCGGACTAGTGCATGTTCCAGTAAAAATGTTCTCCGCTACGGAGGACAAGGATATTTCTCTGCGGTATATCCATAAGGAATGTGGCAGTCCACTGTCCTATGTACGAAAATGTCCGGTATGTGACAAAGAAGTGGCTTGGGAAGAGATCGGCAAGGGTTATGAGTATGAAAAAGGGAAGTTTGTTCTCTTCGATAAAGAGGAATTGGATCAATTAACCGACGAAAGCAGCAAAAGTATTACTATTCTCGACTTTGTAGACCTGACGGAGATTGATCCGATTTATTTTCAAAAAACCTACTACTTATCCCCGGATCAGGCAGGCACAAATGCTTATCGGCTTCTGATGGAAGCCATGAGGCAAACTGGTAAAATTGGTATCGCCAAAATTTCGATTCGTTCCAAAAGCAGTCTTGCCGCCATTCGTGTGCTGGAGGATTGCCTCGCTATTGAGACCATTTTCTATCCTGATGAGGTGCGGCCGATCTCGCAAGTTCCCGGTCTCCCTGAAGCAGGAGTGGTGAACGATAAAGAGCTGGATATGGCTAAACTGCTAATTTCACAGCTATCCACTCCTTTTGATCCGGCAAAATATACCGACGATTATCGCCAGCGTATGCTTGATCTGATCTCGCACAAAATTGCAGGCGAAGAATTTCATGTTGCGCCTACGAAACAGGAAAGCAATGTAATCGATCTTATGGCTGCGCTGCAGGCTAGTATTCAGGCGGTACAGCATATCCCTCCAGATCCAGGTCCTTCATTAAGCGGCACCGCAAAGACCAAGTCCAAAGCGGCTTCTGCTACCAAGAGAAAGTCTCCTAAAACCAAAGCAGCCACGCCCGAACCTGCGGAGCAGCTAAACGAAGTGACAGGACCGATTCCAGTCATCGCGCCAAAACCGAAACGCCGCAGCCCGAAAAGTAAAACAACCGTATCTTAGGAGGCACTGCTGATGAAGCTTCAGCCCATTATTCCTTTTGAACCCATACTGGCTGAGCAGCTTCCAGCAGGCAACCAGTGGATCGCCCAGATTAAATGGGACGGTGTACGCATGTTGTCCTATTTCGATGGGAACTCCAGTGAGCTTATCAACAGACGCGGAAATTACCGAACAGGGCAATATCCTGAACTTACTGATGTCGCCGCATATTGCAAGGCTGATTCCGTTATTCTAGATGGTGAGATCATTGCACTCAAGGATGGCAAGCCCTCATTTCACGAGGTTATGCGGAGGGACAGCTTAAAGAATGGCTCCACCATTTCTGTCGTTAAGCATCAAGTTCCTGTTATTTATATGATTTTTGATATTCTGTTCTATAATGGTCAATCGACGAGGGAACAGCCTTTATTCTCGCGGCAGCAACTCCTGAGCGATATACTGCTGCCGCATCCACATGTTCAGGCCGTACCAAGTTATACCGATCCCGCAGAATTGTTCGCCGCCGCTCAGAACCAGAACTTGGAGGGAATCGTCTGCAAGGATATTAACAGTACTTATGCTCCGGGTGGAAAAGATAAGCGCTGGCAGAAACGCAAGATTATTTCCGATATTATGGCTGTTGCCGGAGGCGTTACGTTTCGAGACGGTATCGTCAATGCACTGCTACTTGGTCTATATGACGACAATGAGAATTTGCATTATATCGGACATGCTGGTCCGGGCAAACTAACTGTTCAGGATAAGCGAGACTTAACCGCACTAGTGCACAGTCTGAATATAGACAGAATGCCATTTGCAGCTTTTCCTCAGCGACGGAAGGGTGCTTTTTGGATCAAACCAGAACTCGTCTTCAAGGTACATTTTCTGGAATGGAATACCTCTGGTACTCTACGTCAACCTGTCACTCAGGCTAGAGTGGATCTTCCACCGCAGTCATGCACTATGGTGCAAAAATCCCCATTCCTATAACAGAGAGGAAGTTCAGGATGCCAGCAGCCATCAAAGGCACAATTACCGTAGACGGCCAAGAGTTAATCATCACCAATCCGGACAAGCTGCTATGGCCTGAATGTGGGATTACGAAGCGGATCTATCTGCAAAAGCTCGCCGCACTCTCCCCCTACCTGCTGCGCTATTGCCGAGATCGGCTGCTTACGGTCATCCGTTATCCTCATGGGATTTCCGGAATGTCCTTTTATCAGAAAAATGCTCCTGATCCTCTACCTTCCTTTGTCCAGACCGCAAAATATGAGAATATTAACTACATCATGCTGCAAGGCTTACCCGAGCTGATCTGGCTGGGTAATCTCGCTGCCTTGGAATTCCACCCTTCTCTGCATTATGTAGGTAGCGATCTGCCTTGTGAATGGATGATTGATCTCGATCCGTCACGTGAAGTTGAACCCCGTATCATGGAAGCAACTGCGATCGTAGGAACGGTCTTAACCTCCCTTGGATTGTTGTCTGTACCCAAAACCTCCGGTGCCACCGGGGTGCAGATCATTGTTCCTATCGAGTCTGGCGTTACTTTTGATGGACTGCGAAAAATTGGGCACTTTGTCGGCCGTTATGTCACCGAGAAGCACCCCGATTTATTCACATTGGAACGTCTGAAGAAGAATCGTGGAGATAAAATTTATTTTGACTACCTCCAACATTATAGTGGTAAAACTTTAGCTGCTCCTTACACACCACGCGCGCGTCCGTTCGCTACAGTATCCACGCCTTTGCTCTGGGAAGAGGTTCAGCAAAATGTATCTCCCTCTAATTTTCATCTACTCAATATCGAGGAACGCCTGCAACGTATAGGAGATCTTCTGGAAAAAGTGCCTCCACAGCCCGTCGAACAACTCATCGCTAAGCTCCCATAGGGGTGGAATGCCATGAATAATAAGGTCCTAATACAGCAATAAGCCCGCAGCATCAACTTCATGCTACGAGCTTATTTGGCGTCCCACTCAAGGACAGAAGGTATATAAGTTAAGAATACGGCACATCGAGTCTTGTTCACCGTAGTTATTGCTCCATTATTCGTAAAAATACCTTCTTTCAGTTAATAATACTAAAGTGCCAAGCTAAAACGCCTTTGGCGTCCTTTATAGGACGGTAAGCGTTTATGCGAGAATTATAAGGATAAAGTATAGCGTGAAACTTATACTTTCTTATAGTTTAAACTAATGAATTGCTTTCTTCTTGAAACGGCCACCTTTAACATCATGAATGTTACCTATTGCGATGAATGCACCAGAATCCCAATCCTCAACAATGGATTTAACCTTGGCTTCTTCCAAACGGGTAATAACCACGAAGATCACTTTCTTATTCTCCCCGGAAAACCCACCTTCTCCATCTAAATAAGTAACACCGCGTCCAAGACGCTCCGTCAGGGCTTCACCGATATCACGGAAATTATCACTAATAATCCATACTGATTTCGATTGATCTAAACCCTCAAGTGTAATGTCAATCACCTTGAATGCAATGTAATAAGCAATTAGTGAGAACATCGCATTATTCCAACCGTACACAAATCCAGCTCCGGATAAGATGAACAGATTGAAGAACATAACAACTTCACCTACAGAGAAGGGAAGCTTCTTGGCTACTAGAATCGCTACAATTTCTGTACCGTCTAGAGATCCTCCAAAACGTACAACTAACCCTACACCTACACCAAGAATGATACCTCCAAACACGGCAGCAAGCATGGGCTCAACCGTAAAGGCATTCACATGATGCAACAAGGAAGTACCAATAGACATAAGTACGATTGCATATAAGGTAGATAAGGCAAAGGTCTTACCGATTTGCTTATAACCAATTAACAGGAACGGAAGATTTAACAGCGTCAATAAAATTCCCAGAGGAATGTCGAACAGATATGATAAAATAATGGAGATACCGGTAATTCCACCATCAATCATTTGATTTGGTACGAGGAATATCTCAAGTGCAACAGCCATCATTGCTGCCCCTATGGATAACATGATCATTCGCTGCGCGAACTTAGCCATTTTATGTGTTCCGGTCTTTTGCAGTTTGTTCTGTTCCTCTTTGGCAATCATTTGTGGACTCACATTCATAGAACTCCCCCTACAATTTAACAGTATAGTTTTGAAACATTCGGAAGTATAATTATAATCTATACTTTCTTACATTTCTTCTTATACAATTATTATATCATAAAATAAGCCCTAATAATGAATGGAACACGTTATATCCTTCGAAAAGTTCAGATTTAGTCCTCTTTCCGGTCATAATAGCGGAGATAACAACTGACACAGCCCTTCACCGAGTTTGACAACTCTCCCTCTCTCCTTAAACTTTACAGGATCAATATATTCACTGTGCTTTTGATCCTTCTCAAACCCTGTGACTAGTGGAGATATAGCATCAGGATGAAGCAGCACAGCAGTCAATTCAAAGTTAGAATAAAAGCTGCGCATATCCAGATTTGCACTTCCCACCGTAGCCAACAGATCATCGACAATCATGATTTTGGCATGCATAAATCCTTTGGTATAGCGGTAGAATTTCACTCCTGCATCTTGTAAATTTTCCAAATAAGACAAAGAAGCATGATAGACAAGTATATTATCAGGCTTCGCCGGAATGATAATTCTTACATCCACTCCACGAAGTACTGCGCTCTTCAAAGCCCGGCAAATGGCGGGATCAGGGATAAAATATGGTGAAGTAATCCAAATCCGATGTTTAGCTGCGCACAACGCGGCAAAATACATTTCCTGAGAGGCGTCTATTGCAGCATCCGGTCCGCTCCCAACAATTTGCACAGCTTCTTGCTCCTCACAAGCATGTTTTGGGAACAGACGAGGATGGCTCATGCTTTCACCAGAGGCCAGTCTCCAATCCTTTAAGAAGACATATTGGATATAATATACCGAGTCTCCTTCAAGACGCAGATGGGTATCACGCCAGTTTCCCATTTTGAGGTCCTTTCCCAAATAATCATCCCCTATGTTCATTCCACCCGTAAAGCCAACCAATCCATCCACCACCAGGATCTTCCGATGATTACGAAACTTAAAGCGGCGTTCCAATAGAGAACTAATCGGAGGTAAAAAAAAGTGGAACTCTACTCCCGCATTTCTCAAGGTACGAATGAATCTTCGACTCAAGTGATGACTGCCTAGACCATCACAAAGCAAGCGCACCTTAACGCCCTGACGCGCCTTCCGTATCATAACATCTTGAAATTGCTCACCAATCTCATCATCACGATAAATATAGAATTCCAGGTGTATATGTTCTTTCGCTTCTTCCATAGCTCCCAGCATAGCATCATACGCTTCTCTCGCGGTTGATAATACCCTGCTCTTATTGTGGCCTGTAATCGGTCCTTCTGAGATCTTCGAGAGCAAATCCAATAGACCTTTATTATTCTCAAACTGAGCATTTCCACTCTCAGTAACATTCTTTACTACCTTAATTTTACCAGAGACATACGAACGAATTTCACGGAAGAGTGAAGTACATCTTTTGTTTAATTTTCGATTCTGTCTATAATCACGACCCAGAAAATAATAGAATGCAAGACCAAGTGGTGGACAACAGAATGAAATGAACAACCACGCCATAGCCCTTTGCGGGCGACGGAACTCCATAAATACAATTACTGCGATCTGTATAATAAAAAGACTTAGAATTATCGCAAAGGTCTTCAATTCCCTACCCCCTCCATTAATAAAACAGTTGCAATAGACTCGCTGCGACGACTCTAGTACAGGTTTTGCCGTAACTCTCTTTCTTTATTCAAACAAACCGTTGTCATGTTCCCGAAAGATATGGAATACATAGAGTAGTAAGACAATTCGGGATGAGCCTAATGGAAGTACGGTCGTTAGCTTCGGGTATCGTAAGGCGGCTGCCAAATGCCGCGGAAAGGAGAAGCCATGAAGAGTCAGCAAGATCATAACCGGATTACGCTGCTCGTCGTAAGGGATGCCGGACGCCCAGTCAAACAACTCCAGATATCCAAGCCACTTGCGTTCGCCCTGCCGGCAGCAGCAGCACTGTCCCTCTCCAGTCTGGTCACCTCTATGCATTTCCATGCCTCGCAGTCGATCTCACAGCTGGAAGCTGAGGCAGCCGCACTATCACTAACCAATCTCCGCATGGAAATGAAGGTCGCCGACAAGGATAAGGATCTAATTCAACTTCGTAATCAAGTNNGTGAGCTATCAGAAGAGGCAGATAGTATTAAAGACAAGCTGAAGAGTGTAAATGCGCTGGAACAGGAGTTACAGTCATTGATTAACAAAAGCAAAGGCTCCGCCGCAGAAACAAATGAATCAAAAACAGGATCTACCGCTTCAAATTCAACATTAGGCTTATCAAGCCGTAACGCTTTGCCAATACCTAATGAGACATCCTTTAAAAGTAGAATTACACCACAGATAGGTGGAGAGTATATCGCGGTTTATCAAAACGAATCGCTAAACCTTGTGGAGGAAACAAAAGACGACTTCGAAGAGATCCACGGGATGCTCGATGAAATGGTGGAAAGTATTACTCAGACCATCACTCAGGCAGAGCATGCGAATAACGTACAAGCAAATCAACAGGCAAAAAAGGCCCAAGCTGAAAAAGCTAGACTAAATGCAGCGGTGCTCTGGCCTACCGATTCCAGAGTCATCTCCTCAAGCTTCGGCTACCGATCAGATCCATTCAAGGGTTTATCTG
>DJUJ01000132.1:8263-29037 GCA_002438345.1 Paenibacillus sp. UBA6285 | reverse complement strand
GAACTTAGGTGATCCTGTATATGCCGCTTTAGATGGTGAGGTCGTTACAGCTGAGCAAATGGGCGCGAGAGGCAAGTATATTGTGATTAAGCATTCGAACGGGCTTGAAACTTGGTATATGCATCTGAAGGGAATGATTGTATCTGCAGGAGACAAGGTTAACAAAGGGCAGAAAATTGGCTTACTTGGAAATACCGGCCGGAGCACAGGACCTCATCTTCATTTTCAGGTAGTGAAGCAGAACAAAACTGTGAACCCATTGAATTATGTCAACCCCTAAGCACAACCGCCTTCGGCGTCCTTATAAGTACGGCAAGTTTTTATGCGAGAACTATTAGAATAGGAGGAATATATACATGTGGAACAAACGGCAGCAGCGTGTCCCCTTCAAGTCCACTGACTCTCTGATCGGGCACGGGGGTACTCTGGAGGGTAAGGTACATTGCGATACGAATCTGCGAATCGAAGGTACATTTAGTGGTGAAATTATATGCAGTGGTGTAGTCACTGTAGGTGAGGAAGGCACGGTGCGCTCCAGTATTAGAGCAGAAGAAATTGTTATCGCCGGTAAAGTATATGGTGATGTTACCGCAGATCGCAGACTCATTATGACTGGCACTGGAGAGCTACACGGCAATATTTCGGCAGGATCACTCAGTATTATGGAAGGCAGCCTGCTTAATGGGTCCATTGCTATGCAAGAACAGCCCACCTCTGAAAAAGCAGGTGAGCTCAAAAGTAATATGAAAAAGGACAAGGCAACAAAACGCTCCTCTAAAGCAGAAGGAACACTTGAAGCCGGCTAAACCTATTTTTATCCAGCAACGTCCCTTTTACGGAAAACAGACCAGGAAACAGCTAAGAATAAAACATAATACACTGCTAGAACAGCAATGGAGAAGCCAAGTGTAGCACCACCTGGACCAACATCAGATCCCATGTAGCCCCTTAGATCCATATGCGTGAAAATTAAATACTTAGCCCATCCGAACACATCTGGATTAAGTATCGCAGCGAAAATACCTTGGGCAAACATGATAAACATGGATAAACCAATAGCAAGTCCACTTGCGCGGAATACAGATGATATCATAAAAGCAAGCGTAACCGTCAAGAAAAGAGTGACATAGCGGCATAGGAGATCTATAAAGGAATACTCAGCAGGGCTCCAAGCTGCAATCGAAGACGGTGAATCTCCAGCTGGTGAGGCAAAAATTAACGATCCAGCTAAACCAAAAACAATCAATACTGCAGTACAAAGCAAGCTGAATAAAACAATGCTAATGTATTTCGAGAGCAAGATCTGGGAACGACTCCACGGGCGAATCAGCAACATTTTGATGGTTCCCCATGTAAATTCGCCCGCTACGGAGTCAGCAGCTATAACAACAACGAAGATTGTATTCAAAAAGAATACAATGCTCACTATCATTTGGAAGCTGTCCCAAGTTCCTAAGCCTGAACCTCTAGGCATATTGAAATACATAAGAGCAGGAAGAGACACGCTAAACACTGCAAGAATAATCAGCATAACCCACGTGCGGACACGGCTATATATCTTGATATTCTCATTATGTATGAGAGCTGTAAAATTACTCAATTCCTTCACCTCCTGTAACCTCTAAGAATTGATCCTCTAGCGTACGGGCAATTGCTTTGATACTGTACACTTTAATCCCACCTGCCACTAGTCTGGCATTAATTTCAGCAATCGCCTCACGCTCCGCCTCAACTACAAGTCCCCCATTTTTTACTACTCCAAATCCAATAAGAGTAAGTGCAGCTTCAGCATCGTCAACCTCATACAAGGTTTCTCCGATTGGCATTGCAGTATTGCCTACATCTTTTAACTGTTTTACCTCGAGCAGTTGCCCATTCTGAATAATGGCTACACTGTCACACATAAGCTCCATCTCGGAAAGTAAATGGCTGGAGACAAATACAGTTGTTCCTTCTTCATGACATAGACGGCGTAAATAGTCACGAAGCTCACGTATGCCTTGTGGATCAAGCCCATTGGTTGGCTCATCTAGGATCAGCAGCTTCGGCCGGTTTAGAAGCGCCTGTGCCACTCCAAGCCTCTGACGCATACCTAGTGAATAAGTTTTCACTTTGTCATGAATTCTTTGACCAAGTCCGACCAGCTCCACAACCTCATCAATCCGTTGCTTCTCGACCCCCGGTACCATCCGTGCAAAATGTCTGAGATTCTGATACCCGGACAGGAACTTGTACATTTCAGGATTTTCTACAATAGCCCCAACACTCGCGATAGCCTCTTTAAAATTACTTTTAATACTATGACCACTAATCAGGACATCCCCACTGCTCATGGAGATTAACCCAACCATCATCCGTATTGTAGTCGTCTTCCCTGCACCGTTTGGTCCCAAAAACCCGAATATTTGACCCGGTGGAATGTCCAACGTTAAATTGCTTACTATCGTCTTAGAACCTATTTTCTTGGTAACTCCCTGCAGGCGTGCAACAGGCTCCGACAAAATTTCTGTATTTGACACAGTATCACTTCCTTTCATTTACAAACAAGTTTACCATACAGCTTTTTTCAGAAAATTACAAAAAAGAAACAGTTTACCCTCCTTTAAACCGAAGTTCCGATTCTATTTGAACAAAAAGGACCTGGTCTCCCGCAAACGGAAGGGTCCAAGTCCCTCATATCACTTCATTCAATATTCCGTTATTTCAGCTGTAGCTATTTAGCCACCTACGCGTGCAAGCTCGCGCATATTCGCTTCAAATGCAGCCATCAAAGCAGCTCCTCCGGTCAACCCGGTTTGTTCTACTTTGCGAATCTGCTCCATCATCCGTTTGTAATCCTTCGGAATGACACGAACAAACTTCGGTAAGCTATCTGCCCACTGATCCAGTACCCGCGCTCCCGCCTCACTGCCTGTAAGCTCTACATGACGGCTAATCAGCTCGCGTAACTCTTCGATCTCTTCTAGCTCTTCCACTCTCTCGAGCAGTACCATTTCGAGATTGCAGCGGCCGATGAAGGATCTATCTGGGTCATAGACATAAGCGATACCGCCAGACATCCCCGCCGCAAAGTTACGGCCTGTTTCACCAAGAACAACCACTCGACCTCCAGTCATGTATTCACAGCCGTGGTCGCCCACGCCTTCTACAACAACCTTCGCTCCAGAGTTACGGACGGCAAAGCGTTCACCAGCGATACCGCTGATATAAGCTTCTCCACCTGTTGCTCCGTAGAATGCAGTATTTCCGATAATAATATTGTCCTCAGCAGCAAAGGTAGCTTTTGGAGATGGCTTGATAATAATCTTACCACCCGACAGTCCTTTACCAACGTAGTCATTGGAATCTCCTTCCACCGTAAGCGTGATCCCCTTAGGCACGAATGCTCCCAAGCTTTGACCAGCAGAACCAGTGAAATGAAGACGAATTGTATCATCAGGCAAGCCGACTGCCCCGTATTTACGTGTCAGCTCGCTACCAAGAATGGTTCCAACGGCACGATTAACGTTCGTAATGGGTAGCGATGCTTCTACAGCCGTACCAGACTCCAGTGCAGGTGCTGCCAGATCCAGCAGTTTGGAGACATCAAGCGTCTCATCCAGACCATGATTCTGACGTTTACTGCAGAAGCGTGTGCTTCCCTCTGGCATTTCCGGTGTATGCAGCAGACTGCTCAAATCTACGCCCTTCTTCTTCCAATGCTGCGAAGCCTGAACAGCGTCTAGGCAATCTGTACGGCCTACCATCTCTTCAATCGTACGGAAGCCAAGACTCGCCATAATTTCGCGTAGATCCTGCGCCACAAAGGTCATAAAGTTAACTACATGCTGCGGATCACCAGTAAAGTTCTTACGAAGATCTGGATTCTGTGTCGCTACACCAACCGGACAAGTATCCATTTGGCAGACACGCATCATGATACAGCCCACAGATACTAGCGGAGCTGTGGCGAAACCATACTCTTCAGCACCCAGTAATACAGCTACAGCTAGATCGCGGCCGCTAAGCATTTTTCCGTCTGTTTCCAGTACAACGCGGTCACGCAGATTGTTCAGCATCAATGTCTGATGCGTTTCGGCCAAGCCAAGCTCCCATGGAAGACCTGCATGACGGATGGAGTTCATCGGTGATGCACCTGTCCCCCCGTCATAACCGCTAACCAGGATAATATCGGCACGCCCTTTGGCTACGCCAGCAGCAATCGTACCTACTCCGACTTCAGATACGAGCTTAACATTAATGTTTGCACGTGGATTTGCATTCTTCAGATCGTAGATCAGCTCTGCCAAATCCTCGATAGAATAAATATCATGATGTGGTGGAGGTGAGATCAAGCCCACACCAGCTGTTGAGCCACGCACTTCAGCCACCCAAGGATAAACTTTACGTCCTGGTAGCTGCCCGCCTTCCCCTGGTTTAGCACCCTGAGCCATCTTAATCTGGATCTCATCAGCGTTAACAAGGTAGTTCGAGGTAACTCCAAAACGTCCGGAGGCTACCTGTTTAATCGCACTGCGACGGGAATCACCATTGCTATCCGGGNNTTACTCTTACCACCGATCCGGTTCATCGCAATGGCAAGTGTCTCATGTGCTTCCTTACTAATGGAACCAAAGGACATCGCACCCGTCTTAAACCGTTTCATAATGGACTCTACTGGTTCTACTTCTTCTAATGGAATCGGTTCATAAGCTGACTTGAACTGCAATAAGGAACGAAGCGTCAGATGCTTCTCACTTTCACCTTGAACAAGTTCAGCATATTTCTTGTACATCTTATAATCTCCACTACGCACGGAGTGCTGAAGCAGATGAATGGTCTGTGGGTTGAACAGATGCTCTTCCCCATCGTTACGCCATTGATAATCACCACCGGAATCAAGCACTTTATCATTTCCATCTTTCTTTGTGAAAGCACGGTTATGATGGATAAGCGCCTCGGCTGCTACTTCCTCAAGACCGATACCGCCAATGCGGGAAGGTGTCCAAGTAAAGTAACGATCCACGAATTCAGAGTTCAGACCTACAGCTTCAAAGATCTGCGCACCCCGGTAGGATTGAATAGTCGAAATCCCCATTTTGGAAAGAATCTTAACTACGCTCTTAGTCGCAGCTTTAATATAGTTCTTAACAGCCTTCTCATGCGAGATTCCCCGCAGTAAGCCTTGGCCGATCATATCATCCAAGCTTTCAAATGCAAGGTACGGATTTACTGCACTCACACCATAACCGAGCAGAAGCGCATAGTGATGGACTTCACGAGGTTCACCGGATTCCAGCAAAATACTAACTTTTGTTCGTGTACCTTGACGGATCAGATGGTGATGCAAACTGGATACCGCAAGTAGAGCTGGAATCGCAGCATTCTCACTGTCCACACCTCGGTCAGTCAGAATCAGAATGTTATGCCCTTTAGCCATAACACGATCAGCAGCCTCATTCATACGCTCAAGTGCGATGCGCATTCCTTCTGCCCCTAGCTCAGCTGGGAAAAGAATTGGAATGGACATTGATTTGAAGCCCGCACGACGAACATGACGAATCTTAGCAAAATCTTCATTCGAAAGGATCGGTGTGTGCAGCGAGATATGGCGACAGCTTTCTGGTTCTGGTTTAAGCAGATTACGCTCTGGTCCAATAGTAGTCGTTGTGGAGGTAACCAGCTCTTCACGAATAGCATCGATTGGTGGATTCGTTACCTGAGCAAACATTTGTTTGAAATAGTTATATAGACGCTGCGGACGGTCCGAAAGTACGGCGAGCGGTGCATCATAACCCATGGAACCGATAGCTTCAGCGCCAGTAGATGCCATTGGCTCAAGTACCTTACGCAAGTCTTCAAAAGTATAGCCAAATGCCTGCTGCAACTGCTGCACATTGTCATGCTTAGGATTTGGCAGTTCAGGCGCATCCGGAAGCTCTTCGAGACTAATCAAATGCTCATCTAGCCATTGTTGGTAAGGCTTCTCAGTGGCGATAGCCGATTTGACTTCCTCATCGGAGATAATGCGGCCTTCTTTCGTATCCACGAGCAGCATGCGTCCAGGCTTCAGGCGATCTTTATATAAGATGTCCTCTGCTGGAATGTCCAATACACCCGCTTCGGAGGATAGAATAATCATGTCGTCCTTAGTNNAAAGCCGTTACGGTCCAGAATAGCGCCGATTTGCACGCCATCGGTAAAGCCCATTGCAGCAGGCCCATCCCACGGCTCCATCAAAGTGCTGTGGTATTCGTAAAAAGCTTTCTTGTCAGCGTCCATCTTATCATGATTACTCCATGGTTCAGGGACCATCATCATGGCTACCTGTGGCAAGGAGCGTCCGCTCAAGTAAAGAAACTCAAAGGTATTATCGAACATTGCAGTGTCCGATCCATCCGGGTTAATAACAGGTTTGATCTTGCTCAGATCTTCGCCGAACACTTCACTCTTGAACAGCGACTGGCGAGCATGCATCCAGTTCACATTACCACGCAAGGTATTGATCTCACCGTTGTGGATCATAAAGCGGTAGGGATGCGCACGTTCCCAGCTTGGGAAGGTATTCGTACTGAAACGGGAGTGAACTAACGCGATCGCTGATTCCAGCTCTTCGTTCTGCAAATCCAGGTAGAATTGTCCGACTTGTTCTGTAGTCAGCATGCCTTTGTATACGATCTTACGGCATGACAAGCTTGGTATATAGAAAGATTCAGCCTCTTCTACACCACTGTAGCGGATCGCAAGCTCTGCACGTTTGCGGATTACATAAAGTTTACGCTCAAAAGACAATTCGTTCGTAATCGAGGTCGAGCGACCGATAAACACTTGGCGCACAAAAGGCTTAGCAGCTTTCGCTGTCTTGCCAAGCATTTCATCATAGGTAGGCACATCACGATAGCCGAGTACTTCCTGACCTTCTTCAGCTATAATGTTGCTTAAGAGAGCTTCATGTTGAACCCGAACCTCTTCGTTATGAGACAAAAAGATCATACCCACGCCATAATGGCCTTGTTCAGGCAATGAAAAGTCTAGCTTCTGGGCTTCACTTGCAAAGAAATGGTGTGGAATTTGAAGCATGATACCTGCTCCATCACCAGAGTTGGGTTCGCTACCTTGTCCTCCCCGATGCTCCATGTTAAAGAGCATTGTTAAAGCGTTACTTACAATATCATGGGACGGTTTGCCTTTAATATGGGCTACAAATCCCATGCCGCAAGCATCTTTTTCGAACTGGGGATCATACAGGCCCTGTTTTCCGGGTAGTTCAGTGTGTCTCATCGAACACAACCTTTCTATTATAAAGTATGGCGTAATCTCAGGAAAATTTTTCAGATTAAAATTTCAATAATTATTCAAGCCAGATTAGTGCTATTATTTTATCACCGAGGTGACATCAGCGCAATTTAAACTTTTTTATGAGGCTGATTAACATTTGTTTTTGCGACACAGCTTTAGTGGGCGAAAGTTTAAAAAAACCTCACTGTGCATAATTATGCACAAAGAACGCATAAGAACTTATGCAATGAAAGCGTTACAAGAATTTTCATTCCCCTTGAATGTTTGCAAGAAAGAGGTCTTTTATGATTTGAAGTCAAAAAAAAGCGTCTCCCTGAGGAGGCGCTTTTTAATACCTTTTTTCAAAAAATCTATTGGATTATACAGTCATAGCTTGTTCACTTTTCATTCCAGCCTCATTGTCCCGACTGCGGGTCATGAAGTAACCGAATGTAAGAGCAAGGAAACCAAGTCCAAAGATTGCAAGCACACCTACATCACTCCACATTGCACTGAAGTCCCCTGTAGAAATTACTGCTTTGAAACCACTAACTGTATATGTCATTGGAAGCAGTGGGTTAAAGAATTTCATCCAGTTCGGGATCAATTCAAGTGGGAATGTTCCGGCACTAGTTGTTAATTGGAAAATAAGAATAACGATAACAACAAAACGTCCCGGTTGATCCAGCCAAGTTACAATGGATTGAACTACCCATGTGTAAACTAGACTAGTCAGGAATGTGAATAGGAAGAACAGCGGTACACTTTTCACTTCTAGTCCAAGTCCGTACAATACAACCACAGCGGCCAGCATAGACTGGATAAAGCTCATGATTGAGAAAGTAAGCGTACGGCTGATAAAACGATTTAGACGGCTAGCGCCAATTACAGCTGATTCACGCATTGGAATAACAATCGTAGAAATCAGAGCACCTACGAACAACCCAAGGGATAAGAAGTAAGGAGCAAACCCTGTGCCATAGTTCGGTACATGATTTACAACTTGATCCTCCACCACAACCGGCTGTGCGAACATTTCCATCATTTTATCTGACTTTTTCACGCTGCCTGATTGTTCAGCAGCTTCACCAAGCTTAGTTGCGAGCTCTGTTGATCCAGATTTCAGATCATCCATCCCATTCTTCAACTCGCCTGCACCACCAGCCAATTGTTTGGAACCGTCAGCTACAGCACCAATGCCGCTACCTAGTTCACCAACACCACTGAGTAGCTTCGATGTGCCATCTCCAAGCGCTTTACCACCCTCAGCGAGCTTATTGCCACCAGCTGCGGCTTCATTAAGCTTCGCGCCAAACTGTTGCATACCTGCTTGCAGCTTGTCGCCGCCAGTTACAAGTGCTGAAGCACCCTGTGCTAATTTTTGTTGTCCTGCCAAGAGCTGAGTACTACCAGCATTTAACTGCTGTGCTCCCTCATGCAACTGAGTTACACCAGCATCTACCTGCTGCGAACCGGCATGCAATTGAGTAGCACCCTGTGCCAATTGCTCTTGCCCACTGTGAAGTGCGCTTGCTCCTTGTGCTAACTGCTGCTGACTTTGTTGCAACTGTTCACTACCTTGTGCAACAGCTGCACTAGCTGCTAGGAGCTTCTGTACGGCTGCATTTTGAGCCAATTCAGGACTAGCCTGTGCTAGTTGCTGCAATCCTTGAGCGACCGCTTTAGCACCCTCAGTTACCTTCGTGCTGCCTTCTGCTGAAGCTTGCAATCCTGCTTCAAGCTTCGCACTGCCTTCTACGGAAGAGGCCAGACCCGCTCCAAGCTTAGCACTGCCATCCACTACAGATTTTGTTCCTGCTTGTAGTTTAGTAGTACCATCCACTGCTGACTTTGTTCCTGCTTGAAGCTGTGTAGCACCTGTTACAGCTTGCTGCAAACCATCACTAAGCTGTTTACTGCCGGCAGCACTTTGTGCAGCACCGTCTTGAAGCTGTGTATGAGCAGCCGACAATTGCTGCAAACCGCCTGCTAAAGTGCCAGAACCAGATTGCAATGCGGTAGCACCTGCATTCAAATCAGTTACACCTTTAGTAAGTGGCTCTAAGCCATTTTGAAGCTTGCCCGTACCTTCAGTCAGTACAAGAAGGTTCTCTTTCAACTTCAGAGCGCCGTCATCCAGCTTTCCTGCACCATCGGCGATCTTGGTTGCTCCATCTCCCGCTTCGCCCAGTCCATCAGATGCTTTTGTAATCTGATTAAATACTGCATCCACATAAGCCTCTGTTACCTTAGCAGATATTTTAGATTTAATTTCTGATACAGCTGAGCCGCCGATTTGACCGGCCAGGAAGTTGTAGCCTTCATTTGGCTCATAAATAATTTTTGCCGGTTGTGGTTCATCATCCAAAAGTGTTGTAGCTTTAGCAGAGAAGTCTTCTGGGACAACAATCGCCATATAATAAGTATTGTCCTTCATTCCTGCTTCCGCCTCTTCTAATGAAACAAAGTTCCACTCAAAGCCGTCGGTTACCTTAAGCTCTGCAACCAGATCATCTCCGACCTGAAGTTGTGTTCCTTCATAATTAGCACCTACGTCTTGGTTGACTACTGCAACCGGTAGTTCATTCATCTTGCCATACGGATCCCAGAATGCCTTCAGGAAGAATCCGCTATACATCACCGGAATAAATAAGATGGCAATCATCGGAATCAGCACTTTTGGATTTCTCAGGGCTGCGCCAAGATCCTTGGTAAATACGGATAATGATTTCATTCTGGTTCTCTCCTTATGAGCTTATGCTCTCTTCAAAATGCTTTGTTTGCGAAATATTACGTAACACTAGGTGACCATTTTCCCCATTCGGTCAACTTAAGGGATAAAAAAACGCCTTACGGCTCTTCTTCAATACCTAAAACAGCTTGGAATTTGTTAAGGGAAAGCGAAAGCGAATCTGATAACGCTATCCCTTTCCTGAATCAACGCTTACTGTGCCAATCCTTCAGCGAGAAACAAATGAAAATACATCTTGATCTGTTCCTTGTCCAAGGGAGTATGTGTTTTATTCAGTTCAGCAGTCAATACAATATATAACCTGAACATGACTACGGATACGATTTTGGGATCGCAAGGTTTGATTTCTCCCTTTTGGAGCGCTTGTTGCACCTCCCGTTCTAAATATTCTAAAACTATGTTCTCAATCTTCTCGAGCCCTTCTCCTGCCTGCGGCGTTCCGAATTCGCGACTTTCCTGGGAAAGCTTGATGAATAGCTCCTGCTCGCTTCGAAATTCCAGCAGCGCATCCAGCACACGATGCAGGTTATCAAAGAACGGTCTGTCTCGCCTGATCTCGCGCTCAGCAATCATCTTCATTTCCACCATCATATCGCGCAGGATCTCATCAAACAATTGCTCCTTGTTTGTAAAAAAGGTGTAAATGGTTCCTTTACCCACATTTGCAATCTTAGCAACCTGATCCATTGTAGTCGCCTTATAGCCGAATAAAGAAAAAGATTTTGCTGCGGCTTGAAGCACCTGCTGTCTTCGATCCACCACTGCCACCTGTGCCCACTTCCTTTCTCCAGAAAATATCGTTACCGCTGACTTCTGACCACTTTACTAATCCGGTCAATTGGTCATTCATTACTTTAACATGTAGCTTTGCAGTTTGCAATAGTTTTGAAAATCTTTTATTTTTTAATTTATTGCAGGGTTTTAACTTTCTATTTACGTCTTATTTGTATAATGTGAGTAGAGAACAATTTTCAATAATCTAATTTAGAAGAAATTCCGCATTTCTATTGAAAAGGAAAGTAGCAGGTGAACTTATGCGAAAGAAAAGAGTACTGCTGTTTTCGGAAGGCTTCGGTACGGGCCACACAGGAGCAGCCTATGCTCTGGCCGAAGGAATAAAGCTGCTGAATCCGGATGTCCAGTGCCGAGTCATCGAGTTAGGTAAATTCCTTAACCCAATGGTCGCCCCATGGATTCTTTCCGCTTACCGAAAAACAGTTAGCAGCCAGCCTAAGCTGGTCGGCATGATGTATAAGACACAATATCATAAATCATTGAACCCGTTGACTAAGATGGCACTTCACCGGATTTTTTATACACATGCCTCACAAGTGATCGAGCAGCTAAAGCCTGATTTGATTATTTGCACGCATCCTATTCCGGCCGCTGTCATTTCCAGACTAAAGCGTCGCGGATTGAAGGTACCGCTGTATACGTTAATTACAGATTATGATGCACATGGTAGCTGGGTAAATTCTGAGGTCAACCGTTATCTCGTATCTACCCCACGCGTCAAATCTATTCTAACAGGCCGTGGAATTGCTCCCGAGCTTGTAACGGTCACGGGCATTCCTGTGCATCCGAAGTTCTGGGAACGATCCAACAAGACGCTGCTCCGCAAGGAACTAGGTCTAGCCGATATCCCTACAGTACTTATAATGGGTGGAGGATGGGGACTGATGTTCGGCAAAAAGATTATGAATTCACTCACAGCCAGAATGGATAACATCCAGCTCATCTTCTGTATGGGCAGCAATGAGAAGCTTATAGCCAAAATGAAGTCCAATCCAAGACTGAATCATCCTAATGTTANNCTACTAATCACAAAGCCTGGTGGTATGACCTGTACAGAAGGTCAGGCTAAGGGAATTCCAATGCTTTTCTATAAAGCCATTCCAGGGCAGGAAGAAAAAAACTGCCAATATTTCGTAGAGCTAGGGTTAGCAGAGGTGCTCGACTGTGAAGTAGTGAACAAATGGTTCTCTATGATGCTCCGTGAATATTCTGTTCTCGAAGAGCAGCGCAAACGCCGTCTTGCCCCTGATAAGCATCAACCGCAAAGCTGCGCGACTACTGTTCTGCAGATGTTAGGCAAACCTGCAGACAAATCAGCTGATATCAGAGGTTCAAGACCTCAAGCCCGAAGCGAAGAAGCTGTGTGCATTACACCTTAAAGAAAAGCAGGTAGCCGGGGAACTCCCCAGTTACCTGCTTTTTTTGTAACATGTGATCGGGATTGATTTATACTTCTATACTTTCGCCAGCTTTAAGTGGAAATCCCTCTACACCCTCCTGGCGCAGACGATTACAGAAATCCACAGCATCCTGAGCAATATCCGGAAATGTATTGTAATGAAGCGGTATGACCTTATCCGCCCGCAACCAGCGTGCAGCCAAGAGCGCATCATCCGGTCCCATGGTCAGCATATCGCCTATAGGCAGGGCCGCCAAGTCAATCGCAGTCCTCTCTCCAATTAGACGCATATCACCGAACAGTGCGGTGTCACCAGCATGGAATAACGTCTTCCCCTCTATCGTCAATAGAATACCTGCAGGCTGTCCAGCATAAATCCAAACGTCGCCTTCCTGAATCGATGAGGAATGAAACGCCTGAGTATATTTAACGGTAATGGCATCATAAATATGACTACCACCTATATTCATATGTTTAACCTTGGCACCCTTCATTCGGCAGTATTCTGCAAGCTCAAAAACAGCAAAGATCGGACAATCATTCTGTAGGGCTATTTGCACAGCATCACCTAAATGATCGGAGTGACCGTGAGTTAGCAGTACAGCATCTACAGTAATGTCATCAGGCGAAATACCGGAGCTCGGATTTCCTGACAAAAAAGGGTCAATAATAACTTTCGCTTGCTCTGTCTCTACCAGCAGTGCTGAGTGTCCGTAATAAGTGATCTTCATGACGATTCTTCCACCTCCAGGGTTATATAGTCTAGTTTACCCTATANNATACCAATGGTCTTCACATACTCCTGCGAATGATGTACGGTAAGATCCTGCGCAAGCTTAAGCGATAGGAAAAAATAAGTATCATCGGGAACTTCCTTTACGCCAGAGAGCGCAGCGTTCACCGCTTTAATACTATCATCACTAGGCTTCACACGTTTAAGACGCCCGTTAGCTACAGGACTAAATTGGTGCTTTTGATAAATAACCTTATATATCGTGTCGGGAAATTTGGCTGACCGTAGCCTATTCAGAACAACGTTGGCAACTGCCACCTTGCCCTGGTACGGTTCACCTTCCGCCTCTGCCATTACAATCTTTTGTAGCAGAAGCAGTTCTTCTTCGGATACTGCGTAGCGCCGGGTTGCTTTACTTTGCTGCTCCTGGCTTAATAGCTCGGTCCGAGAGAAGTATAATGTTGTGAGGGGGTTTTTCTGAGATGCCGAGACTGCCTTAACCACAGTCTGAGCGCTCTTTTTTGCTGTATCCGCCATTTGCGCTTTCTGCGCAGCTGGACTAGATTGTGCTACATCAGCCTTTACCCGAACTATGGAAGCTTGTGCTGTATTTTGTGGCTTAATTTTATTTTTACTAAGCCATTCTACATTCTGCGCTGGTTTCCAAGTGGAACTGAGCAGGTTAACTATGTTATAAAGCTTATTCGTTTGTGAAACTTTATTCGTGCCCCTCGTCTTACTAGCTATTGATTCTTCTTGCAAGTAACTAATTACCGATGCTCGGCTGGTGGATTGCAGCTGATCCATCTGCACACTATCTATTTTCCCCTCGGCAACCTGGTTAGGCTGCATTAAGCTTATGGCAGAGAAACACACTAATATAACGCCAACGAGCAACGCAATATAGCGGTTTTTTTTAAAAATTAACATGATATTCCTCCTATTTCACGGCACATTCCTATTGTATGTAACCGAAAACGGAAGCTTTGAAAACTTAAATATCGATTTTAAAATGTAATATTTTCAATGATTTCATACATAGGAATGGCATACATTCTGGTAGCATACAACACAAAACTATCAATCGTCCAGTCTCTATGAAAGATTTCCGATCTTTTTTCATCATCCAATTTCAGTCNNAGTAAATTTTCCGGCATTTTAGCATCAAATGAAATTTTTCCCCGATACTTTCGAGCAACTGTGAGATGTGGTTTATACTCCCTAGATTCAGCTGGAAAACCTAATGGAAGCGTTGAAGAGTGTACTTTCGTAGCTAGTTGATTCAGCTCCTCTAATTCGCCAGAAACCCCTACCCATAACACTCTTGGAGCCGTTGGAAGACCGAATGTACCCCATTTGTCCAAGGATAGTTTGAAGGGGCGGCATTGCCCTGACAACTGCTTCAACGCCATGATTAAATCCGGGATTTTCGTCTTCGGGGTGTCTCCCAAAAATTGCAGGGTAATATGATAATCCTCTGGATGCGTCCATTTAGCGAACTGATAAGTCTGAGATAGATTGGAGCACTCCTGAGCCACAACTTGTCGAAGTTCCAAGGGTAATTTCACAGCAATAAACAATCGTTCTGAATCTTTATCCGACGCGTTAGCATTCATATCAATTTCACCTTCTCCTATAGATTTGGTATCCTTATCCTATAACATTATCCATTTTCATCAAACCGTAGAGCAGGAGGAATACATCATGACTAAGTCCATAGTATGTTTACAGCCACTTACAGCCCAGCAACAGGAAAGGATCAGAGCGGCGGCCCCCGGTTATACATTCACGCAAGGAAATGGCAAAAATCCGGATCTACAGCTTCTTGCTGATGCTGAAATCGTAATCGGCTGGGCCAAAGGCATTGCCGATACACTTCTTCGTCCAGATTCCCCCCTTCGCTGGGTACAATCTTGGTCTGCTGGAATTGAAAAACTTCCGCTTGAGCGTTTTAAGGAACGTGGTATTCTTTTGACCAGCGCCAGCGGAGTTCATGCCGAGCCTATTTCTGCGGTAATCTTCGGCTTCATGCTACTCTTTACACGTAATTTGCATACAGCAGTACGTAATCAGCAGAATCGCTACTGGAACTCTGAGGGTAGTGAAAGTGAATTATTTGGCAAGACAGCCGTTATTGTTGGAACCGGGGCCATCGGCAGCGAAACAGCTAGAATTGCTAAAGCCTTCCGGATGAAGACCATCGGGGTGAGTCGCTCAGGTAAGCCGCTCGCTGATTTTGATCAAGTATATACCACAGGCCACCTGCCAGAAGCTGTGAGCCAAGGCGACTTTATCATCAACATACTCCCTATCACTGATGAGACTAAACATTTATTTAATACTGCAATCTTCTCCGCCTTTAAACAAGGCTCCTATTACATTAACGTTGGACGTGGAGCGACTACCGATACCGAGGCTCTAATCGATGCACTGAATCGTGGGCAGCTTCGCGGTGCCGGATTGGATGTATTCGAGACCGAACCCCTTCCGCAGGATCATCCACTTTGGGCTATGGAGCAGGTAATCATCACTCCACATTCCGCAGGCGTAACAGATCAATACGCTAATCGGATCGTAAATATTTTTACCGAAAATATGAATTTCTATTTATCATCTGGCACTCCATCCCTAAATCTCGTCGATTATGCCCGCCAATATTAATTTTAGGAATTGATTTCTAGGAACACTTGTTCTATAATGAGAAAATCCAGGAATCACATATAAAGAGAGGTTAGTTAAATGGATGTTACTGCGCTTCAATGGTATTTAAATCAATAATAATGAACTTGTCCTATAAAAAGAGTCCCTGCTTGTCATTTAAAAAACCTAAATGAACAAGCAGGGACCTCTTATAAAATGCTTTTGATCTTCTCGTCTATCTAATCCAAATCATAAATCGAGCCGACCTTCAACCCATATAGCTCATTATATATTTTCTCAGCAAAGGCATCCGTCATCCCGGCGATATAATCAATCACCATATGTTCCCAGGTCCAGATCGGATTTGCTTGCTTCTGATCTTTCTCAAAGCGTTGTAGCCAATCTGATGGAATAATGGCTTTAGACGTCTGCGGATCAAGAAAAGCTCCCCATAGACGGCGCAAAATCCATTCACCACGTTTCTGAAGCCGCTGCACACGTAAATCACGAATCATCGTGACCCAAGCGAAGCTTTTCAGCACGCTTACGGTCCGTAGCATATCCTCATCTTCTTTTCCTTCCTTTATAAAGGTGACCTTCTTCCAGTCCCCATCAGGGATCACACCCAGACTTGCAACAAAGGTGCTGACCCAATAAGCCTTAACTTCACGCCGAGTTCTGGAATAGTCGTTCTCGCAGGTTGGCATTTTCTCCATCCATACTCGAAGAAATGAACTAAGCACCTCTTCGACCTTAGCGCGAATGCCTTCCTCCTCCCAACCCTTCCAGAAGAAATCCTCTAGTGTTGTGATTTTCTCTACGATAAGCCGCTGTATATAGGAATCATGCATAAAGTGTTCATGCACCTCAATCTTTCCAGCCTTAATCCCATCCTCCAAATCATGTGCAGAATAAGCGATATCGTCGCAAAGGTCCATAAGCTGGGCTTCCAACGTTTTCTTACCTGCTGGTATTCCCCACTCTTTGCGAATCTCCGAAATATATGCCCATTCGTGAAGGTACATCCCCTTCTTCAGCGAGGTGCCAGGAAAAGGATATTTATTAATTCCGAGTAGCACTGCATCAGATAGATTTAGTCCATCAATGTTCTCACGCTTCTCCAGAAACATAATCAGCCGATAATTGTGAGCATTGCCTTCAAAATGCTCATAACGCTGCTTCATCTGCTCATGAATCAGCAGCCTCTCTGCACCCGTTGCTCCAGATTGCAGGGCAGCTTCATTAGTCTTCTTTTCAATAAGCTGCTCCAAAATATTATCGAGCACCTCTTCCCCTTTATGTCCGAAGGGGGGGTGACCAAAATCATGAGCAATAGCCGCGCATTCCACTACCTCTGGATCTATAACAAGCCCCGGATTCTCCGCCTTACTCGTCTCCACCTCTGGGTAAGATCTGAGCAGACTTTTCGCTGCCTCACGAGCGATCTGTGCAACTTCAAGTGAATGAGTCAGACGCGTCCGGTAATAATCACCCGTGCCAGCCCCGAACACTTGAGATTTGCCTTGCAGCCTACGAAAAGTAGGCGAATGAATCAGGCGTGAATAATCACGCTCATAAGCAGCTCTCGACGTTTCTAGGCGGGTAATTTCCGGATACTGCCGGTGTTCTCTTTTCTCAATAAGTGTCATATTCCCACCCCTAACCAAATGTCTTTATATTGAACTTCATTATAAGGCATTTTCATAACAATTTTCACATCAAAAAACAAATGCTGTTCCAATCCCAAAAGGTGTTGGAAGTAATCCACCAATCTAAAACTAAGTTAAATGAAGATATTAATCTTCGTAGGAAAAAAACATCTAGGAGGAATCCACTAAATGATTATGAAGAAATTGTCTGTAGCTCTTTTATCGACTTGCTTAATGCTATCCGTTGCTTCTGCGGCTTCTGCTTCTGCAGCACCAACCGAAACGAAACATGAGAAAAAATTACATGCTGAGAAAATGAAAAAAGAAAAAGAACATAAAATGCATGAAAAGAAAATGCACATGAAGAGCCACTCCACTAAAGGGATTCATGCAAAGAGCATGAAGACTAAAAGTATTAAAGCTAAGGGCATTCACACCAAAGCAACAAAGATGCCAAAAACAGGCCACGGCGGTGCTAGCGAACAAACTGAATAGGGAGGATGAAAGAGGGGGAATCCCCTCTTTCTTTTCTTAAACATGAAAAAATGGATATATTCATTAATCTTAACCGTCATTACTATAACCACTGCAAGTTGTACAGACTCACATTCGCAGACAAGCAGTCCAGAGACCAAATCACTTCAAACACATCAACATGAAATGATAACTCCTACTAAAGTTATTCAAAAGAACGATATTAAACCATCATTACCCAAACCTATAATGCCTACTCAGCTTAACATTCCAGCTATTAAGGTAAGTGCCAAAATAGAGCCCGTTGCGTTGCTTCCCGATGGACAAATGGATGTCCCCAAAGACAGCAATATCGCAGGAATTCTGTATCCGGGTATTCTGCCAGGTGCGAAGGGAAATGTAATTATAGACGGACATGTGGATAGTTACATTGGTCCAGCTATTTTTTTCAAACTAAAAAAGCTTAATCACGGGGATGAAATTATCGTTTCTAATTCAGACGGGCGAAAACTTACTTATATTGTTGAGTCGGTAGAAAGCTTCACCACCGCTGAAGCACCCTTAGAACGAATCTTCGGAAAGTCCACAGAAGCCAGAATGAATCTTATTACCTGTACAGGAAGATATAGCAGAAAGAAACAAGAACATGAAAAAAGACTGATTGTCTTTACAAAACTGAAACTATGAATATTTTAACCACCCAAAGGAGCATTCTAAAATAAAAAAAACAGGTGAATTCATGAAAACTAGCAGCAAAATTATGATGACTACCCTCACACTCTTGTTATGCTTCACGAACTCTGCCCTAGGTAGCCCGAGTAAAAACCGCGACTACTACGAAAAAAGAGGAGACATGATTTGGGAAGTACATACTAACCAAAAAGTGATTGCATTGACGTTTGATGACGGTCCTGACCCTTCTGAAACCGATCAAATTTTAAAGGTATTGAGTCAATATCATGCGAAATGCACCTTTTTTGCTATAGGAAAAAGAATCGCGACATATCCAGAGGTGGCGAAACGAGTCATTTCTGAAGGGCATGAATTAGCTAACCATACCTACAATCACGTTTATTTTAGAAAACCTATTAACAAAGCCCAGTTTGAGCGAGAACTGAAATTAACCGAAGAAGAGATTATTAAGGTCTCTGGAAAGCATAGCGCATTGTTCAGACCTCCAGGTGGAATGTATGATGAGACGCTAGTTGATATTTCCAACAACATGGGCTTAAAGCCCATTTTATGGTCATGGCATCAGGATACACGCGATTGGAATCGCCCTGGAGTGCAAAGTATCGCGAACAAGGTTATTCGAAATGCACATAATGGTGACATTGTTCTGTTTCATGATCATGTGCATGGACAATCCCAAACCAGAGAAGCGCTCAAAATTATTTTGCCGGAATTAGAAAAGAGAGGCTTTCGGTTTGTCACCGTTTCCGAATTGATCAAATTATCCAATACACAGCAGGCGGGTAAACCACAGTAGCCTAATTGCACAGGACTTCAAAATAGGGTAGTCTTGTCCTAATATGAAGTTCTGGAGGCTTTTATCATGTCTGATAATACATCCTATACGACTGAGGAAATTGCCCGCTTACTGAAGATATCGAAATTAAAAGTATATGACCTGATTAAAAAAGGGGAGCTCCCCTCCTATCGTGTAGGAAAACAGATGCGTGTGGATCAATCGGATTTGGAATCCTACAAACAGAATACTCGAAGTGGCATAACCCCATCGACATTGCCGCTGACTTTTGCTGGAGCGAATCTAACTCAAGTTGCAGCACATTCTGGCCATATTTACAGTAAAGCTGCAGGACACAGCCTCGTTATTACGGGTCAGGATATGTCACTCGATATTCTAGCCACCTATTTGGAGCGTTGCTTGCCCAGTGAGCGCCCTCTTCGTTCTTACGCCGGCAGTCTAGATAGTCTGATTGCCATGTATCAGGGCGAATCCGACATCGTCAGTACTCATCTGCTCGATGGGGATACTGGAGAATATAACCTTCCCTATATTCGTAAAATCCTTGTGGGCTTCTCTTATGTTGTAGTTCGTCTGTTGACCCGAAGTGCAGGATTGTATGTTCAAAAGGGAAACCCCAGAGGTCTCTATGAATGGTCTCATCTACAACAGGATGGGCTCAGACTGATCAATAGAGAACGAGGCGCTGGTGCACGCGTATTATTAGATGAACAACTCCGATTGCACGGCATTCCAGCCATAAGCCTATCTGGATATGAACATGAGGAGAATAGCCATTTGGCGGTCGCTGGTAAAGTGGCACGAGGGGAAGCCGATGTGGCCATCGGAACTGAGAAAGCTGCCAAGATTGTAGATAGCATTGATTTCATTCCCTTAATTCAGGAGTGTTACGATCTCGTGATGCTTAAGAAACCGGAGCATGAGCAATGGATCGCCACCGTGATTGATATTTTACGTTCGCCAGCCTTTCAAAGTGAGCTTGGGTCCANNACGGAAACCGGGACGATTATTTACGAGACTTGATGAATCACAGGCTTGCTTCTTATTAAAGGGGTTTGTTCTATCAGGTGTTCCTAAAAAATAAACCTAGCCCATCTCAGGTTATCCTGGATGGGCTAGGTTTTGTTTTTCGTGCGTAGGCGATTTGCTTTATCATGGTTTCCAGTCGATGCTCCCACTGAAGGCAGCGGAGCGAGCTCTCTCGAGCATAATTAAGTACGCCGGTTCACAAACATCAACATCACAGCAGACATAACAATAATGGAGCACACCCACATCCAAGCAAGGGTCATGTTGCCGCCATCCACCGCAACATAGATCGCTGTAGGCACAGTCTGCGTGCGGCCAGGAATATTTCCGGCTACCATGATCGTAGCGCCGAACTCTCCTAAACCACGAGCAAAACCCAGAACATACCCAGCAGCTAATGAGCGACCTGCAAGGGGCAATGTGACATAACGAAGTACTTGCAGTTCACTCGCTCCCTGTGCACGCGCCGCATCTTCAAGATCCGGTTCCACGCCTTCAAAGCCCGCCTTCACCGTGCGGTAGACGAGAGGAAAAGCTACGACAACCGCGGCGATAAC
>DJUJ01000132.1:7374-8205 GCA_002438345.1 Paenibacillus sp. UBA6285 | reverse complement strand
CAAATCCGACAACTGTCGGCGGCAACACGAGCGGAAGTAGCATTACAGTCTCGACCAAGCTATAACCAGGAAATTTCCGACCTGCCATAGCCTTAGCCGCAGCCGTTGCCAGAATGAACACAATGATGCTGGTAATTACTGATATTTTAACGGAAAGCCATACCGGGGCGAAGAAATCAGTCCAGTTTATTTCCATCCTTATCCACCCCGCTTCTACTCATGATTTCTTATTAAGGAAGCAAGAAGCCATAGCTTGTAAAAATATCACTAGCTTCCTTGCTCTGAAGATAACTGTACAGCTCCTTAGCCTCCTTCTGATTCTTCGAATTCTTCACGATACCTGCCGGATAATTAATGGATTTGTGGACATGTGGACCCACTGTAAGGGCGATCTTGGTCTTCTTTGAAGTCAGCGCATCTGTCTTATAAACAAAGCCTGCATCGACATTCCCCGTTTCGACGTAAGAAAGTACCTGACGGACATCCTTCGCAAAGACAAGCTTGTTTTGCAACGTATCCCATACCTTCTTCGCAGCTAACGATTGTTGAGCATATTGGCCTGCGGGCACAGATTCAGGCTGTCCCACCGCTACCTTTTTAAAGGCTTTATCCGTAAGTTGAGTGATCGTAGTTAATGAAGCATTTGAATTCGACGGTACGACCAGAACCAATTGATTCTTAAGCAGAACCTTATGGTCGGAGATGAGTCCACCATCCACTAACGCATTCATCTGTTTATCTCCTGCCGAGAAGAATAGATCAGCCGGAGCACCTTGCTCAATCTGCTTCTGTAGTGTGCCGGATGCACCATAATTAAAGACCAAATCAATA
>DJUJ01000132.1:5076-7369 GCA_002438345.1 Paenibacillus sp. UBA6285 | reverse complement strand
CCATTTTATCTAGACTATCTTGCAAGCTGGCTGCAGCGGATACTATAATCTCTGTCTTCTTGGTGGCTGCCTCCACCTCCACCACTGAGCCCGCAGATAAACTCACAACCGAAAAGATTGCCAATACCCCAAGAATTCTGATCGTCCATTTCTTAAACATTTCCATTCCTCCCATTTTCATATGTATATATTTGATGCTATTCTAGCATACAGTTTTTCGATTTTCTATATATTGAGTTTTGTTTGTATATGTTTAGTTATATATTGTTATAATTAGATATTTAGTATTCACAAAAAAGGATGCCTCCAGCAACCATTTAAATGGTTGCTCAAGCACCCCATCTTTCGAATTGAACACTGGTCAAATGAGAACATCACTATTTATAGTGTGAACTCCATTTCTCCAACTGCTGCCTGATCACTTCGCGATAATAGTAAGGCTCTATGATTTCCGCTTCCTCTTCAAATCTCTTAATCCAGCGGACAAATCCGATATCTTGTTCCACTGCAACTTTAAAATGAAAACATCGAGCTTCACGGTCCACTTTGTTTGGCTTAAAAGGCAATTCTTCTTTCTTAATTCCTTCCATTATCCGTTCCGAAAATCTCACTTTGAACTCTACCTGTAAACTATCCCGATCGAGTGACCATTTCTGCTTCATAAAGGCTTGCAAATCAAATGCTTCCTTAGAAAAGAAACGATTTAGTGGCTTCACATTTGAAAAATCGTTGATATGATATGTACGAATAACACCTTGATGATGACAAAATCCAATGAGATGAAAACGACTTTCCAGCGGGACAAGACAATAAGGATCAATGGTGATCCCTTTCTCTTCTAAAGCATTTTCACTATAATTCGCTTGAATGCTTTTTTGCTTTAATAAAGCCTCCAGGATGGGAGTAAGAAAAGAATGTTGCTCCATCTGCGTGCTGTTTCTTTCCGCCCAACCCGCCCCTACTTCTCTTCTTGCACGTTCTATCGTTTCTTCTCTCTCAGCCTTTCGTTTATATTCAGCTGCGACTACTTTTTCATATGCACTTTCAAAATCTATAGGCAGTACATGTTTTATATCTTCCATAATATAGCGTAATTGCGAAAATGCGGTTGCCTCTTCTTCCGACCAATCCAAGGGATAGAGTGCAAAATTCCCAATAAATGTATAACCTTTTCCATGCCCAAGGTGAGTAATAGGAATATGCATGGCACTAAGCGCGTCCATATCCCGGTATATCGTTCTCTCGCTGTTGCCGCAGCGTTCCGCCAATTCACGGGCTAATATCCCCGGCTTGGCTTGAACAAGTGTAATAATGCGCATCAGTCGGATTAATCGGTCTGTCATATTCAGTTCCCCTTGATTTATGGTTAAATAGACCCACTATTTTATGAAAAAAAGTAAAATTGTGATAGAACTTTTTTACTATTTTACCACATTTTATATTACAATTCTTCTGATTATTTTCCGCCGATTCCGCAAAAAAATCCAATTTATGTATAGGTCTTTTTTCGTTTATGTGCATCCTCATGAGATGTGTCCTTAAATCCCACCAATCGCTTTACTGCGCTGCTGATGCTCGAACTCTATCTGTTTATACAACGTTTCAGCCTCTTTAAGCAGCAAAGGATCTCCAGAGCGTACCGCGAGCAGCAACAGCTTATCTGCATGACGACCCAGCATCTCGCGAGCTTCACTATACTCTCCTTTATTTCGTAACGACGCTGCCTCCTCAACCGTTTCAGCCGTCTTCAACAATTCCAGATGTTTCTCAACATGAAAGCAGCAAGTATCGCTCAGAATGCGGGTATGATGGGCGTATTCCAGCTCAAGCACCTTCACAGGGAGTTCACGAACACGCTCTACGGTTGGCTTTTTATATTTCCATTGTAGGGATAGCGCTTCATATTTACCTGCTACTGAACTAGAGGTAGTGAATTCCAACCCTATGAATTTACGTTGTCCTGTTTTTATTTTACCAAGCTTAAGCAAGAGCGAATTGCCTTCTCCCGCTTCCATTTCACATCCATAACAGTGCTTAAAAGTTACATGCGGCTCAAGCCAAACTCGTAGTTCAATATCACGCGCAACCACTTTATGGCTGCTGGGTCGGCTATGTTCTGAAGGCATGTTCCCTTTCCATTCGACAAGCAAAACAACATCGCGGTTGCCACCTGCAAAAATACGATCTTGACCCCACGTAAATATAGGATGAATACTTTCCATCATATTTTCCACCTCTTTCTTTTTTTGGGTCTTCTATTAATGTACCAATAATGGCGGACAGCTCCATGTCA
>DJUJ01000132.1:0-5067 GCA_002438345.1 Paenibacillus sp. UBA6285 | reverse complement strand
CAAAAAAAGAGCCATTCTACATACTAAGTAGACTGACTCTCGCAAAAACAACCCCTTTTGTCTGTTTATGACGAAATTTTATGTTTTTTTCTTCATCGGCTTTGAAGTTTAGGCTGCACTCTCTCCCGCTTAAAAAATAGTCCCAACGCCCATTTGGCGCAAAGCAGAGAAAACATAAAAAATAGGATTGCCCAAAATATGGCTGGTACGGATGTCATCCTTGCCAGGTTACTGGCATCTCCCGCACGGGATGGGGATACAATGGACGCATATACCAGAAATAAACTCCCCATTACAGACTCTTCTAAGGTCAGAAAAGCCAGTAACAAATAATAATATTTGCTAGCCTTTTTCCACACCACCAGCATTAAAACATTCAGCGCAATAAACCCACCTAACCACATCATTCCGAAGCTTCCCCGCACGTACATTAGCAGCATAATCAATGCTACTGTAGTAGCTAAGATAAGTCCCCAATCATGCCGGCCTTTACTATAGAGATAGAAGAGCAGCAATGCGAACAAGGATGCCATCAAATAACCAGATAGCGATACCAGTATCGCTCTGCCTCCATCTTGAATGGCTGAATAGGTGACACCACTATGATTCGCGTATAGTTCAATCCGCAGCACACTGCCTGACAGCAGTAAGGTCACCAGCGCATGACCAAATTCATGAATCATCGTGTCCAAATTCCGAAACAAAGATGAGAATGGAATCAACCTCGTCAAAAAAGCAGAGCCGACCAAAAATAACATTGTCTTAAGCCATTTATTCATTCCGTAGCAACCCCTTCCCGTCCAAAGTATACGATAAATAGTCCCTCTTCTCAATCATGAAGAGCATAGCCTGATCCTTCTTTACATGGAAGTGTAACCTCACTTCAAACAGGCAAATAGTACTGACCCAAGAAGCCCTATTCACGTTTAGCGTACGCTGTCAGAAGCTGTCAAGCTGTGTTAAAATAAAAGGAATACAAGCCTAAATTGGGTGGTGATTATATAGATGAAACAACATAAATACCGTAAATACCTACAGCTGTTATGTTCGCTCCAGCTTCTGCTGACCCTTTCCATATCTCTTCCGGCCCCAGTAGCAAAAGCCAATATATTCAGTGATATCTATAATGGAGTCAAAAGTTTCTCTGAGCTTCCAAACGAAGTAAATGAATTGAAAGAGGGATTTCAACAGACAGCTGAAGAACTACAGCAGGCTAAAGATAAGCTTGCGAATAGCATGCAGGAGATGGAGGCCTACCGGACACAGAACGACGCCCTACAGGAGCAGAATCGCCAACTGACACAGNNATAAAATCAAAGTGACTATTTTTACAGGGATTGGTCTAATTCTGGGGTATTTTATACTCATCCGTTTCATTCGTTTCAGCATGCTTTACCGTTCTAGAAAAGGTGACCGTCTGCGCTAATCCTGAATATTCTGTAAAGATCACACTCACAGCATGAGGGAGATGAAAAATGAATATCGATGTCCAAGATGAAAGCGANNGACTGCATCCACAGCAAATCATCGCTTATCAAGGGCCTGCCACTGGACGGGCAGATAGATTTATGGATGTTAAAGGTATATATCGCAAGCGAAAATTGATTCGTTCTGATATGTCTGGACCTTGCCATTTTGTCGCCGCTCTTCCACCAGGTTATCGGGTTAAGATTCTTCAGCTCGATGGTAAAAGTGATTTACTATACGACTTTAAACACCTCTTCTTCTACAGCAAGGGAGTTACGATGGATACACGGGTGCTGAGCATGAAGAATGTGCTCGTTACACGAGATATTGTGAAGGTGAAATTTACGGGCAAAGGCATCATTGGCATACTGACGGAGGGTACGGTCTGTGAAGCTGAGCTTCATCCGTACAATCCACTCTATGTTGATGCAGGCAGCATTATTGCCTATCCTGAGAATGCGAAGCTGGAGCTTACTGTTTACGGCAACCATTTGGCTAGCCAGCATATGAGTTATCACTGGAAGATGACGGGCCACGGCCCTGTGTTGTTTCAGGCAGGACGCCAGAATCGCCGATTTGAAAGAGATAATAACGATGATGGAATTATTAAACGATTTCTGCGCGAGGCCGTACCATTTGGCGGTGTGTTTATTAAATAGAAGTGTTCAAATGAAAGAGCGCCATGCGTATTCTATACGCAGGCGCTCTTTGTGTGTTCTATCCCTTATAAGGACGTTGTCTTAGCCGATAAAGGCATTCAACATCCAAGCATGTTTCTCAATACTGCTTCTGATGCCAATCAGCAGATCCGCAGTCGGTTGATCACTCAGTTCTTCTGCATTAGCAATTGCAGCTTGCAGTTCTTTAGCAACAGTCTTAAAGTCTCTAACTAGCTCCAATACCATACCCTTGGCATCTTCACCACCGCGGGCTTCTTGTAAGTCAGAAAGCTCAAGATATTGTTTCATAGTCGAGGCAGGTTGTCCACCAATAGCAAGCAGACGCTCAGCCAAATCATCCGCATAACCAGCAGCTTCATTATAGAGTTCTTCAAACTTCTCATGCAGCGTGAAGAATTGCGATCCGCTAACGTACCAGTGATAATGATGCAGCTTCACTCCAAGCAGGAACCAGTTCGCGGTCTGGCGGTTCAATGCAGCATGCAGTTCAGTATGGCTCTTTAATTGTGTAGTCATTAATAAAACCTCCTATGGTTCATTATTGTAATTGTATTTAGACTCGTTCTAAATCTATATACAATTTAACATACTCTTTTGCGTTTTGCAACTATTCTGGAGATTATATGTTGCCGATTCTAGCACAACTTATGTTACAAAGCCTATTATGTGTGTCACACTTTAGAAAAAGAGCCTCTGCTGCGGAAGAAAGCCCTCATCTCATCTCGCTTGCTCTTTGGACTAAGTACATACACAGTATCCCCAGGCTCAATAACGGTATTGCCATGGGGCGTAACAATCTTTTTATTCCGGATGATCGCCGTAAATAAGATGTCCTCGGGAAGTCCAATTTCTGAGATTTTCTGTCCGGCAATAGGCATATAAGGCTCAATTCCAATATGGTTGAACTCAGAGTCCGTCTTGCCGAGAGCGACCAGCTCCATCAGTGAAGGCTGAGCTAAATCTTCTTGCCCCACAAGCTTCAACCGTGAAGCCAGCGGCGAAATACTTGTTCCCTGAATAACTGCTGAGGTCAGAACGACAAAGAATACAACATTGAAGAATAATCGTCCGTGAGGCAGGTCGGCCAGTAGCGGATAAGTTGCTAGTACAATCGGAACGGCTCCACGAAGTCCGGCCCAGGAAATCAGTGTCTTTTCGCGAATCGAGAATTTGGAAAAGTGCAGGCTTATAAATACACCGATTGGCCTAGCTACAACCATCAGAATGACGGATA
Organism: Paenibacillus sp. UBA6285; assembly: GCA_002438345.1. Classification (GTDB taxonomy): domain Bacteria; phylum Bacillota; class Bacilli; order Paenibacillales; family Paenibacillaceae; genus Paenibacillus_AQ. Next base: position 1,686 of record DJUJ01000132.1, on the reverse strand, counting down.
ACAAGATGCCTTGCCAAGCCACTTCCGCCAGCTCCTGTGGAAATACCAGCAACCCCAGCAGAATGAACATGAATATTTGCATCATCCATGCAAAGCCATGACTAAAATTCATAATGGTGCGATGATACATCAGCTCGGAATTGCCAAGGGTAAGGCCCATAACATAAACAGCCAGCAACCCACTGCTATGTACCCCTGCGGCTAACCCGTAGGTCAGAACAGCAAATCCGATGGCCATTACTGGATAAAGACCTGTGGAATCCAGGTTAATTCGATTGATGCAGTAAACTGCGATCTTACCCAGCACAAAACCCAGCACTAAGCCAATTCCCATCTCCCATATAAAAGACAACAGGAGCCCCCATATCGCCATATCCGGATGCTGTATCCATTCGATCAGCGATACTGTTAAAAAAACCGCCATGGGGTCGTTGCTTCCTGATTCTGCTTCTAGCGTCGAGGTCAGACGTTTATCGATATTCTTACCGCCGAGTACCGAGAATACGGCCGCCGCATCTGTCGATCCAACGATCGCTCCAAACAGAAAGCTCTCTGCCCATGACACATCGAGGATCAGCTTGGCGAATACCCCTACAATAGCTGTCGTCAACAATACGCCTACTGTGGATAAGGATAATGCCGGCCGAATAATAGGTTTGATATCCTTAATATTGGTCTGCATGCCGCCTTCGAATAGAATGACAACCAGTGCGAATATCCCAGCCATTTGTGTTAAGGAAGCATTGTTAAAAAAAACAAATTGGCTTAGCACCATCCCCGCAGCAAGGAAAAGCACTAGCGCTGGCATTCCAAATTTAGTGGAGAACTTGGTGGAAAATACACCTATGAGCAGGAGCGCTGCCAGCAATAATATAATATTATCTGCAAGTTGGGACACCGATTATTCACTTCCCTTTTATTTATGTACGTTATTACCCTTCTCCACATCCATTTGAGACATTGAATAATATGAACAAGATTGGAGATTTCATCCCCCGGGGCTTATACTTTATGTAAATGCTTTCTTCCCCATCATTTGTACATATAGGAGCTGACTGTTATGCAACTGAGATTAATTAAACCTACGGAGCTGGACCAAGCCGCTCTACTCGCTGATTCCATCTTTCGTGAAGCGGGTGCCATTTCAATGAAAGAACTATTTCCACTGATTTTCCGCCCTGGACTCAGTCATTCTTACGCAGCTATTGCCGAGGATGGAACGGTTGCAGCTTTCATGGGACTCGTACCCTCTACGATCAAGACCGGTAATGATTACCTAGACGTATTCTCCATAGGTGCTGTCTGCACGGATCCAGCTTTTCGTGGACAAGGGCTGGCGGGGGGGGCGCTTTTTCTTTTTCCGCCCGTCTCTCGCGCGGGGGGGGGCGGCGCGGGTTTTTTTTTTTTTTTTTNNCTGCGGAAGCTGGCGCATCGCTGATTTTTGTCTCTGGTGACCGCTCGTTGTACACCCGAGCGGGGTGCGTACCGTTCGGAGGTACGCAATTTGCTGAGCTGAGCGCAAGCTCAGCTCAGGCACTTGCAGCCGCAGCAGGGGAAGAATGGACGCTGCGGCCAATGCAGCCGGGCGACTTCTTCGCCGTCAACCGGCTGCTAAACGAACGCGAAACCGGACATGTATACAGTCCGGGTGAACTGGCTTTGCTGCTGGGTACCGAGGCTTACGCG
>DJUJ01000163.1 GCA_002438345.1 Paenibacillus sp. UBA6285 | reverse complement strand
CACCAACACCAACACCAACACCTACGGCAACACCAACACCTGATCCGTGGACGCTGGTGTGGGGAGATGAATTCAATGAGGGGACCATTGATCCTACGAAATGGACCTATGACCTTGGAGACGGTTCGCAATTTAATAATCCAGGTTGGGGCAACAACGAGAAGCAATGGTATACCTCTGATGAGAAGAATGTAAAAGTACAGGACGGTAATTTAATCATTACCGCTCGCAAAGAAGCAAAAGCCGGGAAGGAATACACTTCTTCGCGGATTAAAACCAAAGGCCTGTTCAGTAAGAAATATGGGAAATTTGAGATTAGAGCCAAAGCTCCTACTGGAAAAGGGTACTGGCCGGCGATCTGGATGCTGCCGGAGAACTACAAGTACGGTAGTTGGGCTTCCTCCGGTGAGATCGATATTATGGAAGGCTGGGGTAGTCGCCCTAATACGGTTGCAGGTACGATTCATTACGGTGCTGAATGGCCGGACAATGTTTACTCCGGCAAAGAGTATGTATTTCCTGGAAACGCTACAATTGAGCAGTACCATACCTACTCCATGGAGTGGGAACCGGGCGAAATTCGCTGGTATGTAGATGGTGAATTGTTCTCGACCAAAAATGACTGGTACAGCCTCAGCAATGGGCAGCCAGCGAATAATGCTTATCCTGCACCGTTCAATCAGGAGTTCCATTTGTTGTTAAATCTGGCCGTAGGCGGCAACTTTGATGGTGATCCGACACCTGAGACCGTGTTTCCAAAATCGATGGAGGTTGATTATGTTAGAGTCTACGAGCTGACAGGACGCGAGTATCGTGAACCCGTGCCCGTTACTCTAGATAAGGAACCTTACTTGGAAGGTTCTAAGCTTGCGCTTGCCGATGGCAATCTTGTCTATAACAGCAACTTCTCGGAGCAGATTCCAGGAGATGCCGGAATGGGTATTCCGAATACTGCACACTGGGCATTCTTTAAAGAAGCTGGGGCTGATGCTACAGTTTCTACTGTACCAATGGATGGGAAAAATTATCTCAAGGTGAATATCAGTAGTGCTGGCGGCAATGCCTATTCCATTCAACCTCAAGCCATCATATCGGTCGCTAAAGGTAGATTCTATAAGCTCAGCTTCGATGCCAAAACAGATATATCGCGTAATATGAGCGTACGATTAACGGGTGGAGAGTCGCGTGGATTTGCTGCTTATTCACCGGGCCTCAAGGCAGAGCTGACTTCAGCGATGACGCATTACGAAACCATGTTTCAAATGAAGGAGAACTCTGATATTGCAGCACGGATAGAGTTCAACATGGGTACTAACGCTTCGCCAGTTTGGCTTGGGAATGTCCGTCTCGAAGAGATAGACAGTATCCCATTCGATCATGATGGCCCGAAGGCTCCGCTTGGCAGCGGCAATCATCTGTACAATGGCACTTTCGATCTCGGGGAGCCAAATCGGATGAGCTATTGGCACACTGAAGCAGCTAATGGTGCAATTGTCACTGCTAATGTAGACGACGCAGGCCAGCTAAAGCTGCAGATTGGTGGCGACGAAAATGGTGAGATTAGATTGCTTCAGAAGGGAACTCAGCTCATCCAGGGTCAGAATTATGAGCTTACCTTCAAGGCTACGGTTTCCTCTGACCGTTCAGCGACCGTTCAACTGCTAGGAAAAGACGGCCGTGTGCATGCACAGCAAACCGTTAACCTAATTCAAGGCGAGCAAGTCGTTAAAGCAGTCTTCACCAATCTTGCAGGTGCTACCGATCATGAAGGACAATTCGTATTGCTGTTAAATGGCGCCGCGGATACAATTACGCTGGATAATTTCCAGCTGCTGCGTACCGGCTTTTATTATGATCCATCGCTGGTTTACTACCCGCTCGTAAATGGTGAATTTAACTTTGGATTTAATGCCTGGGATCGTCTTTTGACGGAGCAGGGTGGACAGAGCAATGCTACGGCTGCGGATGGAGCAGCGAAATTTAGCATTACGAATACAGGTAGTCAACCTTATTCCGTGATGTTGTTTCAAAACAACTTGAAAGCTGCAAGTGGAACAGATTATGTGCTTGAGTTTGACGCCAGTTCAACAGTAGCCCGCAAAATTGGGGTGAATGTAGAAAATGCTTCTTATCAAGCATCATTTTCCAAGATTGTGGAGATTGCACCGGAAACGAATCATTACAGATTTGAATTCCGTCAAGGCAGCAAGGATACACTGTCTCTTAAATTCCTGCTGGGTAAGGTTGAGGGTGTTAGTATTGCCCAAGGGCATGATATTATCATCGATAACGTGAAATTTGAGATCAAAAATGCACCAGCCAAACCGCAGGAGCTGTTAAGCGACAGCAGCAATAACAGAGTTTCGCAGCCGATTGAGCTTACTTTTATAGACAATGTTGATTGGCGAAATAAAATTGTTGCGGTGAAGGTTAACGGTACAATACTTGATGCGGGGCAATATAGCCTTGAACCAGGCAAAATTACTATCGACGCAGCAGTATTTCCAGTCGAGGGAAGCTATACAATCACTGTAGAAGCTGACCATTATGTTAGTGCAACTGTCCCACAGACCATTCTAGTTAATGATAACAATCTGATCATCAATGGCTCGTTCAGCAACGATAAGACGGGCTGGACTACATGGTCCGGAGAAGGTGGCGTTTCCACGTTTAATGTGAAGAATGGGGTTGCTGAAATTTTAATTGCGTCAGCCGGTTGGGAAGCGTGGCATACACAATTCTTCCAAGAGGGTATTCCACTGGAAGGTGGAAAAACGTATGAGGTGAGCTTCAAAGCCAAATCAACGGTTCCGGGGCAAATCGTCCTAGAATACTCCAATACTTCAGCGGCTTCGTCGCAAGCTAAGTTTGATATTAGTTCCGATTGGGCGACTTATACTGCTCAATTTACGGTGTCGAACAGCAACCCGCTGAAGCTTAATTATCTGATCGGCAAAACGCTGGGCGCTGATCCTGCGGCTAACAGTACGCCGCATACAATTTCTTTTGACGATATTGTGGTCAGTGAAGCTCGAGGGGGTCCGCCAGTGACGCCACCAAGTGGTACCCTGGATAATGGAACCTTCGATGTAGATTCTAAAGGCTGGAGCCAATATTTTGACGGGATAGGCTCTGCTAAAGTGAAGAATAGAGAATTCGCAATAGACTTAACAGGTACAGGGCAAGCTTCCTACAGTGCGCAAGTAGATTACGAAAATCTGAAGCTTGTTCAGGGAAAAACTTACACTTTGAAGTTTAAGGCTCGTTCTACAGTAAACCGAAATATTCAGGTTGCTGTGGAACATAAGGGCGGTGACTACACGAAGTATATGGAAGCCGAGCTAGTAGCTTTAACTGAAAGTATGGCCGATTACAGCTACACTTTTACAATAAAAGGCGCGACTGATGCAGGTGTGCATCTGGTATTTTTAATGGGACTCATAGACGGGAACAGCACAGAGACAAACAGTGCTATTAGCGCTGGAAGTACGATTTATTTGGATGATGTAAGCTTAATCGAGGGTTAAACGAAAAAAAACGGCAGTGTTTTCCTTTTTACAGGAGCACTGTCGTTTTTGTTGCTTGGAACTAAGATTCTTCTTTAGGGATAAATTCGAAGATCTTACCATTCTCAAAAGATTCTATTAATTTCAGCAACCAGCGGTAGTAATTAATGGATTCTGCAATCTTTTCTTCATCATTATTTAAGAGCTGCATGAGTTTACTATCGTCACTATACTCTTTTTTCATATCGTTAATTTCTGCAAGTGATTTCGCTAGTGAGACCATATTTCCTTCGACGGCTTTTCTCCATTTAATAGAGAAGTAATCACTGAAGTTCTGATGCCAGTCGGGAACAGTGGTGAACAGGTCTTTGCGAGTCCCTCTCCCCCAAACTTTATCGATCATTTTCAGATCTAGGAGGGTACGGACTCCCGTACTCATGGACGTCTTGCTCATTCCCATTGTTTTGCTAAGTTCATCCAGTGTCACTGGACCTTGATTGAAATACATATAACCGTATAAATGCCCAATAGATAAGGTGATGCCGTATAGGTCCATATTTTTACCGATAGAGTCTATCACACGTTCACGGGCCTTACTAATCTTCTCTATTTGTTCGGGCGTTAACCCTTCTAAATCGTTCATGATGTCCCTCCTGAGGAATAGGTCGATAGACTGCTGCAACCTTATACAATGTATTGTAATCAAATCTCCCTCAAGAAGTAAAGAAATCATGAAGAAAGGAATTCGGTGTAAAACAGAGTATTCTATACGTAAAGTACGTAAAGTTAAAACTGTACACTAAATTTTATCCGATTATGGTGTTTGCATGAATTTTCAATAGTCCGGTACACTACTATAAGTGAACTAAACCCGGATAAAACTTCGGGAGAAGGAGGACGGCATGACTATTATAGAGGTGAAAAAGCTAACCAAAGTATTCGGTCATGATGCGGGACGGGCGATTCCATTATTAGAGCAAGGGTGGTCGAAGGAAAAGATCGCTCAGGAATTAAAGTTGACTGTCGGAGTCAACAAAGCCGAATTCAGCATTGAAGAAGGAGAAATATTCGTCATTATGGGATTGTCCGGTAGCGGTAAGTCAACGTTGGTTCGTTTGTTGAACCGTTTGATTGAGCCTACAGGGGGACAAGTCCTTTTTAAAGGGAAAGACGTCGTCAAAATGAACCCGGAAGAACTGCGGCAATTTCGGCGCAAGAACATCGGTATGGNNATGGTGTTTCAGAAGTTCGCATTGTTTCCACATCGGACGGTACTGGAGAATGCGGAATACGGACTTGAGGTTCAGGGCGTAGATAAAAAGAAGAGAACTGAACGGGCCATGGAGGCATTGCATTTAGTAGGTCTGAAGGGTTGGGAGAACCATCGCCCGGATCAACTCAGTGGAGGTATGCAGCAGCGTGTTGGCTTAGCAAGAGGACTTGCTAACGACCCTGATATCCTGCTCATGGACGAAGCATTTAGTGCACTGGATCCGCTTATTCGTAAAGACATGCAGCAGGAGCTGCTGGAATTACAGTCCAGAGTGAAGAAGACCATTGTGTTCATTACTCATGATCTAGACGAGGCCTTGCGGATTGGTGATCGGATTGCACTGATGAAGGACGGTGTCATCGTGCAGATTGGTACACCGGAAGAGATTCTCATCCAACCTGCTAATAAATATGTAGAGCGGTTCGTGGAGGATGTGGACTTGTCCAAAGTGTTGACTGCAGCTCATGTGATGCGTCAACCGGAAACCGTTAGACCTGAGCGCGGACCTCGTGTAGCTCTTCAATTGATGCGTGATAGCGGCATATTCAGCCTGTATGTGGTGGATAAGGAAATGAAATTGCTGGGTGTTGTTACAGCTGAGGATGCAGCACAGGCACTGAAAGATAATAAATCCATACTGGAGGTTACGCGGAGAGAAATTCCACGTGTACATCCAGAAACGCTGCTCAATGATTTCTTTGAATTAATATCTGAGACACATTTGCCTGTAGCCGTCGTAGATGAAGCGGATAAATTAAAAGGCATTGTGATTAAGGGAGCCGTTCTTTCCGCACTCGCGGGTAACGCGGTACCGGAAGGAGAAGGATCATAATGGACATTCCAAAACTGCCTTTGGGAAAAGCACTCGAGTGGTTGGAAAACTGGCTAACGACGTATTGTGACCCCTTGTTTGATTTTATCGCTACGATTATCGGTGGGATGGTTTCTGCGATTGAAGGTGCGCTCACCTTTCTGCCTGCACTAGTGCTTATCGTACTTATTGCAGCGTTGTCTTATTGGATTGGGAAATGGCGCATGGCATTATTTGCGGTAATTGGACTACTCTTAATCGATAATCTCGGATTATGGGGACCTTCGATGCAATCCTTGGCCCTTGTTCTAACCGCCTCGATATTGGCTGTAGTAATCGGCGTACCGATTGGTATTCTATGTGCTCAGCGAAATGCGGTTAGAAATATAGTTACGCCTATTTTGGACTTTATGCAGACGATGCCGGCGTTTGTGTATTTATTGCCAGCAGTATCTTTTTTCTCACTTGGCGTAGTTCCAGGTGTAATTGCATCGATTATTTTTGCGATTCCACCAACGATTCGTTTGACCAATCTCGGTATTCGTCAAGTTTCAGAGGAGCTAGTAGAAGCNNCGATGCTTTTGGTTCAACACCTACTCAGAAACTGGTTAAATTGCAGTTGCCGATTGCTCTGCCAACGATTATGGCAGGCGTCAATCAGACGATTATGTTGTCACTCTCGATGGTTGTCATCTCATCTATGATTGGTGCGCAAGGTGTGGGTGCTTATGTATACCGTGCGGTATCACAGGCGAAGACAGGAGATGGGTTCGAGGCGGGAATTGCTATCGTTATTATTGCTATTCTACTCGACCGTTTGACACAGAACGCACTAAAACCAAAACAGAGATAGGGGTTTTAAATATATATGAAGAAAAAAAATATAGGTTTGTCCCTTTTAGTGATCATGATGATTACTGTTATAGCTGGATGTTCATCCACAAGTAATGGGAAGGTAAAACTGGCTTATGTGGCATGGGATTCGGAAATTGCAAGTACTTATGTAGTTAAAGAAGTACTTGAAACTAAGCTTGGAGCTACCGTTGAAATGCTGCAGGTGGATGCAGGCCCAATGTGGGCAGGAATTGCTGACGGTAGTGCGGATGCTATGGTCGCTGCTTGGTTACCAAGCACGCATGCAGCTTATTTAGAGAAGTATGGTTCGAAAATCGAAGATCTAGGCCCTAATTTGAACGGGACTAAAGTTGGTTTGGCTGTTCCAGCTTACATGGATATCAATTCTATTGAAGACTTGAAGAACAGTGACCTGGCAGGAACATTGAGCAATCGAATTATCGGGATTGAGCCGGGTGCTGGTATTATGACGACAACCGAAAAGGCTATAGCAGAATATGGTCTTAGTGATTATACACTTCTTGAAAGTTCATCGGCAGCGATGGCTCAGGAGCTGCAAAAAGCTTATGACAACAAAGAACCTATCGTTGTAACGGGTTGGACACCACACTGGATGTTCGCCAATATGGACCTGAAATATCTGGAAGATCCAAAAGGTGTATACGGTGCGGACGAGCAAATCCATACTATGGTTCGCCAAGGTCTGAAAGATGACATGCCAAATGTCTATAAATTCTTGGATCAATTCGAGTGGACAGCTGAAGATATGGCAAAAGTAATGGTTGAGGTTCAAGGTGGGAAGTCACCGGAAGAAGCTGCTAAGACTTGGGTAGAGAACAACCCAGATAAAGTGAATGCATGGACTCAAGGTGTAGAATTGTAAGTAGATAGAATTCTGTGGTATGATGTGAAGAATCAATGGATTACAAAAGTGTAACTTGTACGCTAACCACTGTTCTTTACAAATGCACTTTATAAGCAACCTCATTCAATAAAACACCCCGAAAGGGGTGTTTTTCTTGGGAATATAAGCAAAGTAATAAAAGTTATAGATGTGCTTTTCTTATATTTTAATGCTTACACTTATGCTTTAGCGAAGTAAATCAGGAGGCAGCTGCTGAAAGGAGTCAAGAGAGGAGACTGCTTCATGACAGAGACCATAAACGCCTGGATAGATTGGCTGCTGCAAACGCTAGGCCTTAGTGGACCCTCTATTTTATTTGTGACGATTCCATTGGCGCTTTTGCAGAGTATATTAGGATTCTTTCCGTTTGTAATTTTGATTGTCCTCCATGTTTCTGTATTTAACGTTATTGGAGGTATGCTGATCAGTTGGCTGGCTTGTAATCTAGGTGGAATACTGATGTACTTCCTCATTCGGCGATACCTGTACAATTGGTTTGATCGAAAATGGAGGTCCAAGCTGAAACGGTATGACAAGTGGCAGCGTTACTTGGATCGATATGGAATATGGACTTTAGTGCTTCTACGTACCATTCCTATTATTCCGAACAATGTAATTAATTTTATGTCCGCTGTTTCACCGATAAAAGCTTCTTCGTTTATCTGGGGAACTATTCTTGGAAATTTGTCTTATATATGGCTATTCGGTACGATCGGCTCAACCTTAATTGTCCTGAGAGAAGAATGGAATGTCTATCTTACTTGGTATGCTGTGTTTATTGCTATTCTAATCGGTATCTTTATTCGGCGGCACTGGGATCATTTGCAGGAAGATAAACGGAGTAGAATGCACTAATTTTATATTTTCAATTTATCTTCAAATGAATGAAGAACGTTTCTTGGCATCATCCGCCAGAGGGAACGTTCTTCTTTTTTGCTTTCTTTCCGAATACCTTAAACTAAGTGGAGGTGGCTTGACCTCTACGTAAGGTGGGAGGGACTATCGCAATGGGGAGATTGAAAAAATGGGGGAACCGAGGGCTGAGACTACCTGATCTAGGCCAACTTCGGCTGCCAAAAATAAATGGGAGCGGGATGTCGAGATTCTCTGGGAGAAGCTCTGCGTTCAAGTCAAAACCTAGCAGGGCAGCGGCTAGACCACAGAGTGCACGATTTGAAGCCAAACGAAGCAGAAGACATATGAGGTTATCCAGTAGGGCAGAGAGAAAGCTGACTGTTTCAGGCGGGAACACACGCAAGCCAAGAAGCCGGCGCAAATTTTGGTTGATTGCATCCTTAGTACTGATAGTGCTTGTGCTACAGGCCCTGCGATATGTGGAGCTGCACATGAAGCCGCCTATCTTGCATTTANNACGATTACTTCACAAGTTGCGAATGGAGGAAATGCTGAGGAACTGATTGATTGGAAGACCGATAAGAACGGGAAAATATCAGGCTTTATGCTTAACTATGCGGAGCATATGCGTATTACTTCGCAAGCAGCAGAGGTGATCCAGACTACACTGCAGGATTTGCATAATCAGACAGAATACATTCCGCTGGGTCAGGCGCTTGGTAGTCCTCTCATCGCCTCTTATGGACCTGATATCCCTATCAAGATTGAGCCGCAAGGTGCTGTTAAGGTTGAACTCAGCACCCGCCAGCAAAATGCCGGAATCAATATGATTCTAGTGGAGGTCTATATCCACATTGTGACGGA
>DJUJ01000102.1:865-4484 GCA_002438345.1 Paenibacillus sp. UBA6285 | reverse complement strand
GCGGTGGCGTCTTGCCGTCACAACTAATTTTTCATCCAAAAGGAGAAGAAAAAAATGATAGTTATTATGGGAGCAACAGGTACGATAGGTAGTGCGCTTTTGGAACGTTTGGTTGATCTTGGCGTACCTGTCAGGGCGCTGAGCAGAGAGCCAGAGAAGTTGCGTGATCAGATCGGAGAAAAAGGCCGATCGACTATCGAGGTCGCTTTTGTGGATGCTTCCGACCCCGAATCGCTGCACCGCGCGTTTACAGGTGCTAGCCAGCTCTTCCTTGCCATGTCCAACAGTCCAAGACAAATCGAATTGGAAACTTCGATCATTCAGATTGCTGCTGAAGCCGGAATCAAACACATTGTCAAAATATCCAGTCCTGCCTTTGAGAAGAGTTCTCCAGTGGCAGTGGCAGGCTGGCATCAACAAATCGAGAAAACCCTGCGCGATTCAGGTCTCACCCACACCGTGTTGCGCCCCTATGCGTTCATGCAAAACTTACTGAACCTTGCACCAACGATTGCGACACAAGATGTTTTCTTCGGCGCCATGGGCGATTCGCCATGTAACTTCATTGACTGTCGAGATATCGCGGATGTTGCCGCAGAGGTTCTGACCAACCGAGAGGTATCGGGGCAAATCTATACGCTTACCGGTTCGGAGATTTTCAGTTATCCCCAGATCGCGGGTAAACTATCTGCCCTGCTTGATCGGCCGATACGCTACATCAACATGGAACCCCAAGCTCTAAACCGCAATCTAATCGAGCATGGGCACATGCCTCCTTGGATCGCGAACCATGTTGTGGAAATTCAAGCTATGGCTACGGTTGTTCTGGAAAGGCCTACTGACACTGTGAAGCGCTTGCTTGGCAGAGAACCCCGCACGCTAGACGCCTTTCTGAAAGAGTATGTAGAAAATTTGCAATAGAGGTACCGCCAACAAAACGCGAAAAACGTACGCTAAGGAAAAATTAAGTTGGTATTATATGAAATGCGTATACGCAAGTATAATTCAAAAGGAATCATTTCAAAAAGGTTGATCTTTTATTACCAAGGCCCCCTGATGCTTGATAAAGAGTATGCAGAAGCTCAGCGTCATCCCCAGCGCCTTCGCCCAGCACAAGCTGAGCAGCGCGCCGGTCTTCGTCCTCAGCACGCGGCCATTTAACTGTGCCTTTATAAAGCTTTTTGTCATCATACCGGCCATGAAATAGATCATCCTCATCATCGAGCGGAGATTTAATTTTAAAAATTTACTGCAAACAATTGCTTTAATGCTTGCAATCAGGAAATGAATAATGATTGAAAAGTCTCTATTATAGGGGCTTTTTCACATTTTATTAAAGATAAGGAGGTACGTGAATTGAAACATATACATGACTCAGATTGAATTTTCAAATATCCAATTGTTATGATTTGCGAAATTAAGAAACATATTTAGATCGATTTAGATTGGATTATCATGGGTGAATAGGTATACCTAAAATAAAATGAATACAGTGGAGAGATCTTGTTCCTAGGTTTATATAAGGATTACCGATTATGTAAAAGCAGAGGGAAATAATCCCTTGTGTCGAATATTAGTACGAGGAGAGTACTAGCTCTTGTCGTGGAGACAAGGATTCTCCTTATGTTAATTCAAGAAAGGACTGGAGAGAGAGTTCGAATTATTTTCTGGGGAGAAGTGGATAGAAATGATTAAACGTAAGATGATTGTTCTCATTGTGGCTGTGTTGACATCCATAACGCTAACCGGGGCAACTCGAATCGCTCCAAATCTAGAACAAGCACCCGAATTAAAGATTAAGTTCCAAAAAATCACTTATACAAAGCCCTTGGAACCGTTGACAATATTTTGGGCAAAAGCTAATGAGGGGCTGTACAAGACGATTGCCGGGCCTGACAATACGAAGACTTATCCGGTCATAACCGGTAATTATAGCAACATCTTTTATGAAAATTACGAGACATTGTATCTTCTGAAGCATGGGACTAACCAGACAGGAGATATTTACAAGGTTGAAATGCCCTCCAAGAAATTAACACGCCTTACCAGCCTAGGGGGAATCGATCAATTTTTCCTCAAGAACAAGAGCATCTATTATATCACCAATAGCATGACTACCGAGCCTGGCGTGTACCGGATGTCGCTGGATGGGAAGTCGAAGGTTAGAGTTAGTTCGACCATATTGGATGAGCGGGATAAAAGGTATCGGTATTACATTGGCTCAGGAATACAAACTGACTGGTTGGAGGTCTATTTTCCGCTCATGCGACAGCCCTTGCCGCCCACTGGTGGGACGTATATCGAGCAGAACGATGATAATTGGGATTCTGAGAAGAACAAGGAGGAGCAACTCTCTACCTATTTCTTCAATATGACAGATTACATGGGAGATGCTGATTCCGATTCATTCGTTTTTGTGGAGCGTGATGAAGAGAAGGGTATTACTTTCCTTCATCTGTTCAATAGGGGTAATGAAATTGTTCGTAAAATAATTGGTTGGGAACTTGAGCCTTTGGACATCTTGCATGGATGGGCGTATTTCACCGCAAGTGCTGAAAACTTGGAAATTGGAGGAACTTTCGCCATTCGGCTGAACGGTTCAGGACTGCGCCAGGTCGGCAACAACGAATTTTTGCAATCCGACTACATGGGTAGCATTAAGCGGCATCTTGTGTTCCAGAACCGAATCGACGGCTCATTTACGATTATGAAGGAGTTATGATTCATTAGATATATTCAACCCTGAAAAGGGGATGTAAAGTGGAGAACGAATTTCGTTAAATGAACATCTGTGTGAATTGAAAGAAAAGCTGTGACAAGCAGAGATTCGCTCAACGCCAGAAGAACTTTGGGTAAGAAATGAGCACGACAACCAATGACACCAAGGAACCTAAATAATTAGTATTCAGTAAAGCATGTGATATCAGGCTTTTTATTTTGTTAGGAAAAATGAATAATACGCACCTAATTCTTAGTATACAATGGAATTGTTAGAAGGATTGTGACAGTAAAGGATTTAAAGTTATACTACAGGTGAGTTTGGGGACAGTTTGTATGAATTGAAAAATCTTTTTATAAATTCAACTGCACAAGTTATAAAAGAAGAATTAAATCGAAAATTTATAAGTTGCAACATGAATCTAGTAAATCATTGGAAAACAGCTATGTACGATACACTACTATGACAGATCGAATCAGCACAATTTTTTCGACTGAACAATTGATACAGAACAGTTACTATTTACAGGCTGAGGAGAATTGGTTATCCTTGAAGTGAATGGGGAAGCCGCTTTTGATAGTGGCGTAAAATTCTAAGTTGCCAATATTGGAGTTTGGCTTACTGATTTTGTACCTGTGGAATACTTATCTAAAAAACAATAGAACATACTTTTCTTTATGATTGACATAGAAAAAGTATATTCAGTAAAATATCCATAATTCTAGTCATATTATTGGAGGATCATTTCATGAAAAAACTAAGTTCTGACTTTAAATATTTAAAAGATATGTATAATGGATACTACCCTAATTTTCTTGTGGATAAAGTCAAAGCTGAACTTGTTAAAGTTGTTGAATTTTTGGAACAAGGAAATCAAGATATCGAAGAAATTCAATCAAA
>DJUJ01000102.1:0-778 GCA_002438345.1 Paenibacillus sp. UBA6285 | reverse complement strand
ATTGGTAGTTTGTTGGGGAAATTTAATGCTAATGAGTACAGCACACATAAACAACTTGGTTCGACTACATACTTGGGGCTGCAAAGCGCAGTTATAGCCTTATTTTACGAGAGTCACAAGCCATCTAGAGAAAGTAGTGTTTATGAGTAACATGGAGAGCGCATCCATCGAAAGTGGACTAACGGGACGCCGTTGGTCTGTTTGTGTTTTTAAAAATATCTAATGGTCGAGATAATCTTAAAGATTCGTCTAAAGCGAGTCGTCGTCTGCACACCATCCTCCAAGATCCATCCAAACGGCAAGGGATGGTTCGACCTTACAATAAAACAAGTAGAACTCTTGGACGATGCGGACATTGCAGTTTTTGCTGTTCGTTTAGAAGGAAGCAAAATCTATTATGTCGATTTCAAAGAACTGCGTAGAATGATGACTCAAGACCTACGGGTAGTGAACCCGAATGAAGGTGAGCATTGGAAGTTCCACATTTGGGGCAATTCAATTCAGGTATTAGGTAGTCCGAATAAGTTTACTGCGGCACCTGTACGATTGACTATTTAACGACTAGAGGGTATGAGATGACCAAATTATTTTTACATAGTCGTGAAATGAAAAGTGTATTTCAACTGTTGAGCGAACATGAGAATGATATTACCTACAGTGGAGTGGTAGTGTTGATGAAGTCGGAATTAGAATGCAGGAGTAATATGCTACCAGAACATCATTTCTACAAAGTCAATGTCCTATCAAGCGACTGATAGTATTGAGCGAGTGTAGCAAA
>DJUJ01000161.1:6800-24308 GCA_002438345.1 Paenibacillus sp. UBA6285 | reverse complement strand
CTTTTATTTTGGTAACTTCACCAATCGAAAACAGGTTTTTCATTTATGTCCCTCCTTCGTTACATTGTCCATTCCCATTCTTGACTCTCTCCTAAGGAGAGAGATTATGAAAGACGATTATGACCGCATCAATGAATTAATTGATGAAGCATTCGGTATCCATGACCTTGTTCAAGACAAACAATTTTTAGATTATATTGAACCTATATTTGCAAAGCTGTATTCTGGACAGACGAAGGAAGGTAAAAACAATATAACCTTATATTCAAATATAGTTACACTTGATACAAGGAATCGTAATCATGCCCGATTCTCCAAATCCTTAAGAATGCGATTGTAGAATCCGTCGTTCAGCTTGTAGAACAACGTAAATACGATTACTGCTATCGTTATCACGATCATCGGAATGCACGTCATCAGGAACAGGATGCCGTCCAGCGTATGTTGGGATTGCACGACATTGGGCGCGAATCCAATGAAAGCCAACGTCAACCCGACGATCAATTCTTTCGTGGCGTCGCTGAAGCTGCTGACCAAAG
This sequence comes from Paenibacillus sp. UBA6285, assembly GCA_002438345.1. Taxonomy (GTDB): domain Bacteria; phylum Bacillota; class Bacilli; order Paenibacillales; family Paenibacillaceae; genus Paenibacillus_AQ. The sequence continues at coordinate 23,769 of DJUJ01000161.1, read as the reverse complement.
AAGAAATGGATATGATCGTGGAGTTGTTGCGCTCGCCCGTTTTCCACTCGCCATAATCGATAATATCCGCATAGAAGATCGGCATGAGGGCGGTAGTGATGCCTAGCGCCAAATAAAGCATAATTCCGCCGACATACACGATGGGGAAGAAGGTGCCCATGATTCCCTTGGCCGCGAATAATATCACATAGCCCACGATCAAAGTTAACCCTGCGACCTGGAACGCTGCTTTCTTCGATAGCTTTTTCATGAGTTTCGGGAATAAGGTCATCATCAACACTTGCGACAAACCTACGGTAATTCCGAATGTGGCGAACATGCCTTCGTTACCCATATTGTATTTAAAAAAATAGAGTGCGGTGCCCATCGTGATAAATACCCCGACGTTCAAGAAGAAGTTCACGATGAGCAGGATAAGTAGCTGATCGTTGCGCGACACGGTCTTAATGATGTCTCTTAGTTTCAACTGCTCAGTCGATTCAGCTGTGACCCGTTCCTTGTATTTGTTAATGAAGAATAGATTGCTGACGAAAAATAAGGCGGCGAATAGAAGCCCCAACCGTAAATAGCCTTGCGCTTGGGTGGCGGCAATGACCGCGATCAGCGGCAATACGGCGCCAACGGTCGTGAAATCCCCCAGCACTCCGCCGATCGCCGGAATGACGGAAAGTTTGCGCCTCTCTTCTACATTGCGCGTTAATGTCGGGAACACCGAACCCAGAGCCGTGCCGAATACGGTACTGAACAAGCCCCACATCACGTACACGATCGATACGTAAACTAACAGCCGCGCCCCGGTAAATCCGGTATTCGTGAACATTAAAACGGCGGTCGGCGGCATCAGGAGCGTGCCGACCAGCAGCCAGGGCTTTATTTTGCCCCAGCGGCTGTTCGTGCGGTCGATGACGACGCCCATCACCGGAGCTACGCACATATTGAGTATTTTGACGGCGAAAAACAGCGAGCCGATGAAAGCTACGGGAACAAGAGTGACATCGCTGAAGAAAATCATAATGTACGAAGATACGAACCCGCCGAGCAGCCCGTTGCCGAAAGCATTCACCCCGTACAACCACTTGAAGCCTAAACTTGTCTTTTCCTCCATACGTACCTCACTCCGTTTCCTTAAGTTCGATAAATACGACGTTGAACGATTCGCCCTCATCCGCTATACGATCAAAGATTAACTGGCCCTTCTCGTAAACCTTGAGTCTTCTGCCGTACTCGCTTCTGTTGACTTCCAAGTCGAATGTCGTTTGGAATGCCTTCACATTCCGCAAAGCAGCCTCATTCCATGTGCTGGGAAGATGCGGATTGCAAGTCATCGTCTTAAACCCGGTCGGCCTAATTTCAAACAAACCTTCGGTGAAAATACGGGCATAGAGGCCACTCTCTGCTGACAGATGGCGCTGATTGCCTTCCGGATAGGCTTCGACCGAGTAAGGTACGTGCTCACCCAGCAACCGCTGCTTCGTCATATGCGTAAGATGCTTCAATGCGAGATCCGGCTCGCCCGCGGTAAACACCCCTCGGAGCGCATACAGCGTCGAACGGTCCCAGAACGTCTCCTTGCCCGCTTGCGAGCTGAGGCCATTGCTTCCCCATAATCTAGGCGAGAACAACGCCTGCAGCGTGCCAGCTTTACGCTCGTAAATCCCCATCGTAAGCGGTACGCAAATCCAAGCTCTTAGTACCTCGTTGCCTTTATAGTAGCGATAGGTTTCATAACCTTCCACTCGCTCGCCGAAATACGCTTCGATAGCTAACTTTAGCAGTACCGCCTCTTCCGAAAGCTTTCTCACGACATCTTGGTTTTCCCCAAGCTCCTTCGCCAGCAGGGAAGCGTTGTGGAGTGCGTCATAGAGCAAGCAGGAAGTGAACAAGTTGGCCTCTCCCGATTCAAACCGGTTCTCGAGCTCATCCGAATCGCTGCGGATGACGCCTTCCGTGGTCTTCTGCCGCAGGGAGAACTCGATCGCCCATGCTATTCCCGGCCACAGCTTTTTCGCCGCCGTCCGGTTTCCGTATGCGAGGCAGAACCTGGCGGCACCGTATGCGAACATCGCGGCGTCTCCACGATCGCCCGCTCCATTCCAGTAATCATCCCCTTCCGCGATAATGCTCGACACAAGCGGCTTCTTATACTCGGGGTCCATACGGTCCATATAGAGCGAATAGCAATTGATGCTCTGCTCAATGCCCGCGTCATAGCCCAGAAAGGGGAAGAACGGATTCATGTATTCGCATTGATCGTTCGTCCATAAAGCCGCATAATAGCTTCCGCCTCCGGGTCCGTGCATAAGCCCGTTTTTCGTCCGAAAAATGCTTTCGCTGCCGCGCACCTTGGCGAAATTAAATGCGGTGTTTAGAACCGGATCCTGCGTCTCCAGCTTCAATGAGCCAAGCCACTCGTCCACAAGCGCGAGTCTTGCGCGCTCCTCTTCGGCGGAATGGACTGTAATCGCTTGCTGTTCTTTCGTTGCGGCAAACACTACATAATAGGTCTTCTTATCCCCGGGCTCCAGGTTCAGACAGCCTCCGTTCTCTTCGCCCGTTACGAAGCGGCCTGAATCTTCTGCCAAACCCGCTCTCACCTCGTAAGCGCCTTCTACCCCCCGCTTCGGATCGGTCAAATGAAGGTAGCCTGGGGAGGCAACTTCGATGAGCATAGCGTTTCCCGTCTTATTGATGAGCGTCACTTTCTCGATCAAGGCAGGACTATGTACCGTTGGCATCAGCGTTCGCACGATTTCTAGCCCCTGACTTGTGTCGGAGGCTATCTCCAGAAGCCCTTTGATTCTGATCCGGCGCGGATATTCCGAGCTTACCTTGACACCGTTGACCTTGATTCCCGCGGAGACGGACAAGTCGAAGTTATGGGACAAGCTGCCTCTTGTCTCGTTCGGGATCTTGCGCAGGGTCGGAAAGACGACATGGCGGCTCAGTCTTAATTCGCCTTTCTTGTTGACGCCATAAGAGATAATAGCCGAAACGAGAAATCCGCTCATTTCCAGGTGGTCGTAATGCGGAATCCGCTTATCCTGCGCTACCTCCCATACGATGCTTTCGTCTTCTCCCACCGTATGCCTTAATCCGGCCCCCGCCTCCGCTTTGCCTCCCGTATCGCACCAGAACGGAAATACCGGCGGCTGGTTTTTATACTCGAGTTTCCAATAGATATAACGTTTGATCGTTGTCAGTATCTTCCTCAATTCCGAAACCTCCCCGTGGATTATGCACTAACGCTTTTTTCCTTAAGCTCATCCAATACACGCAAATATTTGCTCTCCGATAAGTCGGATCGGCGAAGCGGCAGAAGCGCCAACAGTACGCTGCATCGTCGAATAAGTCTAGTGCTTGCAATGCTTGGAATAATAAAGGTATACTCCATTTATCGCGCGCCATCTGGTTGATAGGCAAGCACGGATAGATAACACTATGAATAAGCGGGGGTAATGGAGTGGACAAACCAACAACAAGACAACGCATACTAATAGAAGCGGAAAAACAATTTATTACGCTCGGGATTGCAAATGTACAAATGACAGATATTGCAGCAGCTATTAATATCAATAGAAGAACTCTCTATCGTTATTTCCCCACGAAGGATGAATTAGCCTTTGAAATTGAGGTCATGGTGATGAAGCAACTTCAGGACTATCTCACATTGGATTTAGGAGACATGACCGGCAAAACCGGTTTCGAAAAAGTAACAGCGTATTTTTTTCGGATTGATCTTGAAAACGTCAAAGAACAGATCAAGTTCACTGCCGAGTTCGACCGATATTTTCAGGGGGATTATCCTAATCCAGAGTTGGAGCAATCGTTTATAGAAGCTTTAAATCCAAATCAGGACCAGCTCNNATTCGCGATGGCGTGACAGATGGCTCCATTCGTAATGATATGACGGCCGAAGAGTTGTATCACTTTATTAGCCACAGTTTTATCTCCCTCTTCCAACGGCTAATTCTGAGAGAGAACCACTTGAAGTATGAATATTGCGATAATATTGATTTTCACAAATCATTTCGGAAGATTATACTAACCGGAATACAGCGCACATAAAAATCGGAGTTTGTCAACTTCGATTTCATGTGCGCTGGCATGGCTGTTATTCAATAGCTATGGAGTTAGAATGACTCTTACAACTCCGCAATACGGTGTGGCCCAGAAACTTCCGAACACGGCTTCATCTCCATTTCGAGTTCGCGTCGGTACAAATTCACCTGATTCGGTCAAATATCCTTCCTCTACAGTAAGATAGTCCACAGGGGTTGATACTAGCGACATTTTCATAGCATCCAACCATCCAGGCCCTGACCCAGGAACCATAAAGAGATGGAAGTTGCCTGCTAAGTAAAATTCTTGTGGTCCGGCTTCAATAATAAGCCCGTGTCTAGGTCGTCCTGCAGTCAACTGAGGATTACGGGTATGTCTATGATCCTTGTGATCGCTCAATGGGCCCATATCGATAAAAGGTACTGCTCCGATGTAGTCTTCGAATTCAAAACTCTGATTCATTTGATAATCCTCTTCTACGACGGCATGAATTTTGCCTGTACCTTGATACTTCTGAATCAACGGCAATAAACTCATTACACTACGGAAGCTTTCGACGAATAATACGGCATCTTCCATCAGATTGCCTTCCCCATCTAGGACGTTGTCTACGCCAAAACAGAAATAACCGATCGCGTCGTAATCAGCCAACGCTCGAAGCATATTTCGCGCGTTAAGCCCGTCTGTGCCGGATTCCNNGAACATTGTAAATATCCGGTGCGATCAGATCCAGATTAGGCGCTGTAAATTTCCAAATATCTAACGTGTTTCTAGTAGGCCCGCCAGCGGGATAGAAGCCCGGAATCGGCCAACCTGGAAACGAGATCCATGCATTAGTATACAATGGGATATTATATACTACACGACCTGCTGCAGCGATATGATCAATATATTTGGCAATAGACCAAGCTGTGCAGAACTCACCACCCGAGGCGCCAAAGATGTCTTTCCAGCTCCCTTGTTCTTTGAAACCGTTCTTCTTCCAAGCGTCCCAGGTATGGCCCTTCCCTAGCCCCTTCACATGTTCGAGGAGCTGAGGAGCGACAGGCCCAATATATGTGGCTTCCGCCTCAGGCCCATAATCTCTATCGCAGCCAAGAATACCCGGTTCATTCTCCACTTGCACCGCAATAATCGTCTGCGTGTCACCATCTACTTCTTTTAGATGCTTCATCAATGCGCAGAACGCTCTCGTATCCGCCTGCAGCGCTTCCTCACTAAAGGCTGAAAGGATATTCATAGGGGCGCCATCACTGCGAAGGACTCTAGAAAATCGCTTCTTGTCTGTCTTTACCCAGCCCGGGCAATAACGCATCTCGCCATTTTTCCAAGTTGCAAACCACAACACGATAAGGTGTAAATCATGCTTTCGGCACTCTTCCAGAAGCATATCAACCGAAGAAAAATCAAATTGCCCTTCCTGCGGCTCAACGTTATCCCAATAAACCGGAGCTTCCAGCGTATTGCCTTCTAATGTCTTGATGCCCGCAATAGCAGATGCCAATTCTTCCGCATTATACGCGCTGGAGTTTTTCGACTGACCTCCCATTGGCATAAATGGTTTTCCCTTTACTTTAAACATATCAACATCTCCTATTCTTCTATATAAATTGGAGTAATTCCGAATTAAACTTATGTCGATATCATCTTGGGCTTACAAATCACTTGTAGCATTAACCTTAGATGTAATTTTCTTTTCGTTGTATTTAAGAAGTGCCAATAAGGAAAAAAGAGCAACTACGGCTGCAATAATAACAGATATTCTGATCCCGGAATCATTCTCAATCGATTTCCCGATCGCCAATATAGTGGGTAGTAGAATGACAGATAATGCAGTGCCAAATTTCGTAAGAAATGAGCGTACGCCAAAGTACAACGCTTCCTTGTTTTCCCCACTTTGACTAGCGTCATATACAGCACAATCCGCAATGATAGCATTCGGTAATATACCTGATATCGCCGCAGGAACCGCAGACAGAACAATAATGGGAATAAGCTGCAGAAAACCGCTAAATGGAAGTTTCCCCATAAACGATATATAGATGAAAGAAATAATAAGAAACAGAAACGAAACAATCATCAATTTCTTCTTGCCGTACTTTTTACTAAGTCTGTTGACTAGTGGATAGAGCATAAAAGAAAGTACGCCGACCGCAGTTACAATTAATCCGACATGATTCTCCTTCTCCCTTGCGAGTACCGTAATATAGTAGACAAGTGAAGATTGGAAGAACCCGTTCGTAAACCAATAACCCAGCTCGCTTATTAAGAAATATCGGAAATCCCGATTTTTAAAAACAGCTTTAACCGACGTTTTGATGTCCAGGCTTGTCGCATTAGTCGAACCGTATTTCGTCTCATCAATCGTATATGCAGGTATGAGCATGAGGATGAAGGCCAGGATTGCAAGCGCTCCGAACGTCCACTGAATCGACGCTGTCTTTGAAATGTCAAAGACAGCCATAGTTGTCTCCCAAATACTTGGTGCAAAGGTTGCTAGTATAAGCCCTAGAAACCAGGTTACCGAAATATATGTTGACAGATCTATGCGCTCTTCCGTAGAACGGCCCAATTCGCCAAGGAGTGCGGTATACGGTATCACATAACAAGTAAACGCTACATAGTAGATCGGTATTATGAGGAGAAGCCAGAAAGAGTTAATCGTATGGACTTGGTTTTGAAAAGGCACGATAAATATGCATACGAGCAAAAGTGCGCAAGGCAGTGCGCTTCGTCTCATAAACGGTGTCCTTCTTCCAAGGCGGTGCCTGCTTCTATCACTTAAATTTGCAATCCATAGATCGGTCACTGCATTGATTATCGTAGCTAATCCCATAATGACGCCAATAATTGTAACACCCATAAAGACACTGCCCTGTGGAATCGCCACTTGAATACCCGATCCTTCAGGCGGTAAATAAAAATAGATGAGCCATGTCCCGATGATTCCGGCCAGAATCGACCAACCTAACTGCCCAAGTGAGTATAAAATCATTATCTTCCTGGGTAACTTCTTCACCAATGACCTCCTTTGTCATATTGCCCGCCAACGATATGCCACACGTGTGGCATACGTGTATTATAAAGCGCTTTCAATCATGAGTCAAGATCATTCCACTCCTTCTGGAAATATATTTTATATCTATCCTTAATATCCCTTGAACTAAAACCTTTTAGCATTGTCGAACATCTAACATTAAAGACTTCATCATCAACAAAGGAGATTAAAGATGAAAAGGATTTTTGCTGTTACCACATCAGAGAAGCTATAGAGTATGCCTTTGACAATAACGTCGTTCTAATTGCAGCCACAGCAGTTATTATAATAGATGAGGCAGTTCCTTCCGAGGACAGACAAACTATTGCGTGGAGAGGCCTTCAAAATGCTATTTGATGGATATATAGCGCTTTACGGAGAACGAGATGTGGTTGATCATGATGTCCAATTCTGAAATGGATGAGGTATACAGCATCTGCTTTCTCGACTATGATGGTAGCATTTGTAGAACGATCAATGACATACAGGCATATACAAACTAAGCCTGCTCAGAATTGATCAAGTTTGCTTCACAAACCATCCCCCACAACAAGAAAACAGCTTGATCCCATCAAAAAATTTCGCCCTATTTGTGGTACGGTTCACCGTAACCCCNNACGGCTAATTTTATGATTATCCGTTGGGTGTTAATGACATGGTGTCATTCTGGCTCACTCTATTTCCCCAGAATACTTACTTCATCTTTTCCGTCGGATTCCTTTAGACTCACATCGATGGATTCCAGCTTAGACGTCGGCACGTTCTTCCCAATGAAGTTAGCCCGAATAGGGAATTCACGATGCCCGCGATCAATCAGCACAGCAAGTTGGATGGTCTGGGGCCGCCCTAAATCAATGATCGCGTCCATAGCTGCACGTATCGTTCGGCCTGTGTATAATACGTCGTCAAACAAGATAATCTTTCGACCTTCAACGAGCGATGAGTCGATTAACTGATTCTTATTCTCGGCCGACCCACGGAGATCGTCGCGGTAACTCGTAATATCAATCTCCCCGACAGGTACTTTTTCTCCCTCAGTCTCTTGAACTGCCTCCGCGATCCGCCGCGAGATATATATACCTCTCGTTCGAATACCAATAAATGAGCAATCTGAGACACCATTATTTTTTTCCAAAATTTCGTGTGTAATGCGAGTAAGTGCCCGACGGATTGCGGTTTCATCCATTAATATCGTTTTTGCAGCCATTTGCACACACCGCTCCCTTTGTAGTCATGTAATTCGTTCAGAGTAATAAACGTTAACTCATTAATGCGACTTGATCGCGATTGCCGATGGCATAAAAAAACGACATCTCTGCCGTTTCATTAGTTATTATATGATGGACCCGTCTAAGGAGGTCGAAGGTGCCCCTCAGTTATTTCATGACTTTTGGGACTACCCAATAATATTTATGCATTTTTCATTGTAAAAGCGATTAAAAATTAAACGTCACTTTACGTTCCGTTTCGACAATTACTTTTCCTCGCTTGATGACAAAAAGACGATCCGGTATGTCGATTATTGCATCGCTGACTTTCATTGTATCCAACAATACCATATCTGCTGAATTGCCCACTTCTAAACCATAATCTGTGATGCCTAGCGCTTTAGCCGTGTTCGTCGTTAGCATTGGCAATACGGTTCCAATATCATCAGCACCGCCCAAATGAGCTACAGGGATCGCCAACATGGCAACTTGCAGCGGATCACCATTACCGTAAGGAGTAAACGCATTACGAATATTATTGACGCACAAGCATACATTAACGCCAGCATCTCGAAGTACACGTACAGGCGTCAATGCTCGACGTACATTGCGAACGTCGTTTCTGCCGCCTAGATGAAGGTCTGTTGCTGGCAAGCACATAACTGAAATACCTGCTTCCGCCATTTTGTTAGCGATTTTAAATAAACGTTCAGGTTCCAAAGCGCCAAGACTTGTCAAATGACCAACAGAAACTTTACCAAGATAGCCTTCCTTAATCGTTTTATCGCAAACATATTCAATCGTCGAGCCTTCGAAATCATCTTTAAAATCTTGGTGTAAATCGAGTGGCTTATTGTATTTTTTTGCTATTTCAAATACCAGATCAATATGATCGATTGCAGGCGTATCGTTATATGGAATGCCGCCAACGATATCGGCACCCATCTCCATCGCTTGATGCATCATTTTTTCAGTACCTGGAACTTTCAAAATACCTTCTTGCGGAAACGCAGTTACTTGTATATCAATGAAGTTGGCAAATTTCTTTTTCAATCCCAGAATGACCTCGAAACCTGTAAAACCTTGCGCGGGATCAAATTCAGAATGTGTACGCATGTGCGTAACACCATTTTTGATTAACATGCGCAGCGTCTTGCTTGCACGATCATAAATGTCTTCACGGGTAAATGTAGGTTTGAGTTCCGCTGTTACAGCAATTGCTTCTTTCAATGTCCCTGAACGGTTTGGTTTTCGATCAGCTATAAGCGCTTTATCTAGATGAATATGGCCTTCAACTAACCCAGGAATAAGTACGCGACCTCCTGCGTCAATTTCTCGAGCAGCTTTGTCTGTCAACTTGGCGCTAATGGCTTTAATTTTACCGTCTTTCACAGCTACATCAACAAGCGGTTCTCCATCTTTAAGCAAAACATTACGCAAAATAAGCTCCATAGTTTTACCATTCCTTTCGCTTCACTTAGCCACAAACGTGAAGATATCATTGTATTTTGAACTCATTGTTATTTACAAATAAACTTTCAGCGTTTTTAATGATACCGTTTAGACAAAAGTTGCAGATAGTACCATCAAAATGGCAACACAGCCAATAACCCATTTGGCGTTCCCTTTTACAACATCAATGACTTGTAATTGGAAGCCTGAAGTTAAAGCTTGTATCGTAATGTTAACAAAACTGACCATCGCTCCAAAACCAACGCCCATTGTCACAAAACCTAGTCCAAGAGGAGATATGCTTAACGCGGCAGCAACAGGCAATACCATCGTAAGAATAGAACCAACGTATGCGCCTGCAGGGAATCCGATCAAGAAGCCTGCCAGAACAGCAGTAGGCACCATTAAACTTGGTGGTACGGCTGAAGTAATACTTGCAATAGCTTTAAATGCACCGAGGTCCCCGATCATATTAATGAATGCAAGGAAAATCCCGACGCCAAATAAGCGGGTGAGGATATAATTGGAGCCATCTACCATCGATTCAAACGACTGATTCAAAGTAAACTTGGTGCACAAAAAGATTAATAATGTTGTGACTACCAAATATACAAATGGCGCAAACAGTGGGAAACCGATTGCTTTATTAATAATTGGTCCAAAAATAACGGAAAACAGTAGAACAATGGCAGGAATTGTATTTTTCCACAATTGTCCATTGGTCATACTTTTTATTTCTTCACTTTCTTCACTACGGAAAACAGTTCCTCGTTTCTTAGCCGCAAAGAAAGCAAGCAGCACAGCAATAATAACGAATCCTAACCAGTAAGGTCTCATCATCGTTACGTATTCATCTATGGGAATTTTAGCAAATTTTACAGTAACACTTGATTCAAGCGATGCTGGCGAAGTCGTAAACGATGCTGCAGCTGCGATCGCCATTGCTGCAATCAATTCGGGCTGAGCACCCAAAGCGGTAAAAGCAAGCGGTGCGATAACCATTGCGCTCCCNNCAAAAGCAAGCGGTGCGATACCCATTGCGCCCCCCCCGCCGATACCGGACATGTAGGTTGCGGCTGCTTGTAAAATGACGATGAACGCTGCCAAATATGCTACTTTTCCTTTTATTGCACGACGCACCAGCGTTAATGCTGTTACATATCCACCTGATTTAAATACAGCCATGGCAATTGCGGAGTTAATGATAGGCACGGTAATTGTCAGCATAACCGGTATTGCTTTCAATAAATAAGTATTTGCACTTGCTATCGAAATACCGCCGAGTAACATAGCAAGGATGCCGCCGACGAGACCAGCAACGAGCATGTGTACTCGGAAGAACAACAAGACCAAGATCAGAACTAGTGGAATAACAGCTACAATTCCAGGTACGGCACGTGTTACTAGTGACGGCTCTGGTTCTGCTGCCCAGGCTACGTTGGTCGGAAGAGACATTACCATGATCACTAAAAAAAGCAACACCTTTCTCACAAAACATCATCCTTTTTTTAAGTTTTTTTTAGTATTCTCTTCTTGCCCTAAAAAATGCTCGTATGTGAATCAATTTCATAATGCATCCATTCAAAAGACTGTAAACTAAACCAATTCAAGAATCCATCATTTTAAAACTATTAAGCTGCCTGCTGTTGAACTTGTTTGTTTAACCGATTGCACCATCTGATTTATGAAATTGATTCATGTAAATATATTTTGCAAATCGCAAGTCATAGTGAAAACTTGCTGAACTTTTTACGTTCAGCAAGTTTTCACTATCTAGTTGCTACTTTGTAACAACGCCATATTTATCTGCTAATGCTACAAGCGCTTTTTCAAAACAAGCGAGCGGTGCTCGCACAGTCCCGGCACCAACTTGACCAACTCCGGCTTTTTTATGGGCGATACCTGTATTAATAATTGGTGTAATACCAGTTTCTACAACTTTACGTATGTCAATTCCGACTGGAGTCCCAGCAAAGTCCCAGGTTGGAATTGTTAAATTATTGTTGGAAGATATACAGATTTCTTGCATACTTTCCGAGGTTTCCAGCGCTGCATCCATGCCGCCTGCTCCAACAAATCTTGTCACACCGGGTGCTGCAATCATAGCCATCGCACCAACACCATACGTTTCAGTAATCGCGCTATCCCCAATATCCGGATTTGCATCATCCTGCGTATACCCTGTAAAGAACAACCCTTGCGGTGTATTTACTGGAGCCGTAAACCACTCATCGCCCAATCCGCTAACGCGAATGCCGAACTCGCGACCATTGCGAGTCATCGCTGTTACAATAGAACCTTCTTGAATTTGACGAGCGCTATCCATCGCAGATTTACATGTGGCCATCGCAATATTTAAGAAAAATTGATCTGTATCTGCCAAAAATTTATAAACTTTTTCCAATTTTTCAACTGGTGTATTTGTTTTCAATAGATATGGCACTAATTCTTTCATCAACAAAGCCGAAGCTGCAATATTACGTTGGTGGAACTCATCTCCCATCGTAATTGCTTTGGCAATCAGAACATTGAGGTTGATTCCATTTTCTGATAATTTCAACGCTTTGCTTAACGCAGGTGCAAGATCATCACGTAACCAGCGCAATCTCGTAATAACCTCTTCGCTATATGCGCCAAATCGTAATACTTTGCCAATGCCTTCATTCATGGTGCAATACGCGCGATTACCTCCGTCGCGATTTTCAACAATAAAGACTGGCATGTTCTTTGAAGTAATGCCGCCCATTGGACCCACAGCTTGTACATGATGACAAGGAATAAACGTCACCTGACCTGAAGTAAATAAATGTTGTGCTTCTTCTTCTGTCGCCGCCCATTCTTCGAAAAGAGCCGCTCCTATACACGCCCCTTGCATTGGACCTGTCATGTCCGCATATGCAATAGGCGGCGGCCCAGCGTGCAGTAAAACTTTCTCATTTAATTGTGGAATAACGGTATAGGCAGGAACCACATCTACTAAATATGGTTGAGAATTGACAATTTTGCTTACTACTGCTTCATTAGCTTCATTAATCGATTGATATTGCATGTAATATATTCCTCCTCACAGTTTAGTTTATTTTAATAGTTGTAAAATTCTTTTTAATTGTTCGTTTCCACCTGCAGTGGGTGCCCACTCATACTGAACGACATCACCGCCGAACTTTTGTACAGTTGTTGCAAATTGACGCAAGCCAACATTGATAACTCTTGGTTTTGTCGTTAAAAAGTTGCTAATTTGCGTAGATACACCACTTGAAGCAAATGTCGCATTAGGTGCTTCTCCTGAAATTTTCTCCAACAACTCAAGCGAGCAGCGTACAGCTTGCGCATTGCTTGGTAATACGACAATACCAGCTGCAATTAATTTCTGCGTTTGTGAATCAAGCCCTTGCGGATCACCCGCTGTTCCACAAACAGAACTAACGAAAATAAGCGAACGTCCTTCTTTAGAAGCAACTTCCCTAGCTTTAGCTACCGCTGGAACCAGTTGTCCGGCCATATCATCATTAGAGCCATAACCTAACACGACATCAAGCAAAATAATCGCCACGGTTGGATCTTTTGCTGCTTCCATGATCATGTCAATGCGCACACGGGAGTCGATCATTGGATGCGGACGCCCTTGTGTGTATTGGTCATCCCCTAAATCCATTACCTCATGCCGAGCCTTTTCGCCTAATTGCTCGTGAATCAACAGTTCAGCCTCAGCTGCTAGAGTACCGCCTGAATAAAGCCCACGAATTGATCGTTGTTCTTTGCGTGCAGAGATAGATTGAACCGCTGCCTGCAAACTTGTATTGGTTCTGAGCAATCCTTCTTTTCTCGCTAACTCGACTGCCAGTTTCGCCGCATCTTCCAACGTCCATGCAAAGTGTACGGATGAAAACTGCTTTTTTCCATCCGGGGAGCTTTGTTGGGTTGGTTTTTCGCCAATGAATATTACAACAACCGGCTTTGTAATTGTTTGAATAAGTTTGAGCATTTCATCGCGAACATTCGGTGCGGGTGGTTTAGAAATGAGAACAATGACATCTGTTGTTTCATCTGCCGCAAGTCCTACCAGACCCGCTTTCATCGTCAGTGCGCCAATCTTTTCTTTTAAATCGCGCCCACCTGTACCGATCGCATGCGATATGCCGCCACCCAATTTGTCAATTAACGTTGTTACCTCTTGAATCCCTGTACCTGAAGCCCCTACAACACCGATATTTCCTTCACGAATAACATTGGCAAACGCAAGTGGAACTCCGCTCGTTACACCTGTACCGCAATCGGGGCCCATAACGAGCAATCCTTTTTCTGTTGCTTTCTGCTTGAGCTTGAATTCATCTTCGATAGAGACGTTATCTGAGAAAATAAAAGCATGCATGTTAAGATCGAGTGCCTTGTTCACTTCTTCGTAAACATATTGTCCGGGAATTGAGAAAATTGCCAAGTTTGCATTCGGTAATTTGCGTGCGACGGAATCCCAACTATGAATTTTACTCATTTTTGTTGAAGACGCTTTGCTTGCCTGATTTTGCAAAAACTGATCAACTTTCTCTGTAACAGTAGACAGATTGCCGGCATCTGAGGTATTGACGACAATAACAATATCGTTTGGTTTGGCGTCATCCACCTCCGGCGTCCAAAATCCTGTATTTTTAAAAATATCCTTATTGGCCGGGGTTCCCATCATGATGGAAATCCCCTCTACGCCTTCCATATTGGACAAAGAATTGGACAAAAGCATTAATGAAACGGAATCCTGATAACTATTTGCCTTAATAACCGTATGTAACATATCGGTCTCCTCTCTTTATATTGCAGATTTCTCAGGGCCTTTCATCATAAGACACATACAAACGCAATGGTTAACAAAACGATTTCATGCTAGATTGTATTATTGCTTATCGGACTTGCATTTATTCAAAAGTCAGCTCATTCTCTTCTCACTTAAAAACTGAATGATTTTTTTGTACACTTCCATAACTAGCAAGTCTTTCAACGTTTTATCGAATAAATGATCTGCTTGCGGAATAATAATTCTTTCGTTATAGACACCTGCTTGAGTTAAACTCTCGGACATCAATAACGATTGTTGGTACGGAACATCTTTATCGTGATCACCATGAATCAAGAGCGTTGGCGGAAAATCCGCGCTAACATGTCGTGCAGGACAGTAAGCGCCTATTTCCTCCCGGTCACGGATAGTGTCCATACCTGTAATTTCCTCAATCCAGGTTCCCTGTTGACGGCAACGCAAATAAAACAGAAAGCGATTAATCTTGGCTTCTGTCACAATTGCATTTCTACTGCCGACGACTTGAAGCGCATCTGACTGATCGACAAGCGTCTTTGCTTTATAATGTGCACTCTGTTTCTCAGCCCAATCAGCTAAAAGATCACCGTAACCGTATAAAGAAACGATTGCTTTTGGTTTTAAGGATAAGGTGCCCATTAACAATGCGAGATACCCTCCAGCCGAGCCGCCGACTATAACAAAATCTCTATTTATATTTTGCACATATTTCAGAGCATCCTGTATGTCCTCCACAATCGCCTTTAACTTCGTTTCTGGAGCTAGACGGTAATCAATCGACAGCACAGAATAACCCGCCTCAATAAAAAAACTTACTTTCTCGCTGCTTATTTCTGATCTTGAACCAAAAATTAAACCGCCACCATGAATATATACAAGTACAGGTGCATCCTGAAGCGGCGCTTTATAAAAATCGGCCTGTATCCCTGTTCCTTCTACTACTTTGTAAGTTATTGTTGGTTTGATTGGATTCATAATTTAAATAAATCAATCCTTTTCTGCAATCATTGAATTCTAGTACGTAGTGTTCTGCTAAATTCTCCTTATAATCCCCCGGAAAAAATATTTCATCTATTTCACTCTCTCAACATTTTATTAATAATTAATCAAAATAAAATCAATAATAATTTAAGGAAACTTATATGGTTCCATAATCGGAAAGGATTAATATCATGATCCATGCTAAGTCAGGGGACACGAGGTTTCTCGACCGTATTGATGCTGAGACTTTCTACGGAACCGTTCATAGCACGTTTAATCGCACATTAAACATCCGGTGCTTGAACAGTGGGGAGTTGTATACCATTGCTTGCCGTGACTTTGATGATGGTCCGAATACAATAATCGCCGACTTTGCCGATTTGCGACATTTTCATATTCGGGTGAATGAGAGCATCTACGGTATGGCTAATCAGATTCGGATCGGCAATCAAATGATCCTTTTTACAAAGAATTCTCGAAGATGGACCTGTACTTTGCCAGACTTCCCCAAGAGTACAAGCTTGTTAAAAAAGAATTTGCCTATTGCTATGCGATATATTAATGAGTTTGGCCAGGGCGGTGGCATACAGCCTTGTCAACAATCAGGCAATATCTTCGACAAAGAAATAACAAGAATGCTGAAAGAACGTTCAGATGCTTTATTAGAGGCCTTCATTTGGGGGAGAGAGCAGGGAGTAATCCTTGCGGCACGGCAACTCCTTGGACTTGGACCAGGATTAACACCTTCAGGTGATGATTTCCTAGTAGGGTTGTTCGCCGTAATGAATTTGCAGGGAAGTCCGCTGAGTGTATTTAAATCCCTTTATAGTCAAATCATAATCCATGCGCAACAGCTTACCAACGAAATTAGCTTTGCAGCATTACACCAAGCAACCCAAGGGCAAGTCAGAGAATCCATGGTTCAATTCATCAAAGCCTTACTCAACGGAAACACAGAAACATTTTTTCCCNNACTCTTTCAACTGTGCTCGGTATCGGTTCTTCTTCCGGCACGGATATCGCGATGGGAATATGTTCAGGATTGCAACTTTGCTGTAAGAATAACTGAGGAGACAATCCAATTCATGACTACGAAGGCTGTCGATTCAGTGTATGAAAGTGTAGAACATTGTATGTAAAGATCTCTAGAATTAGAAAATAATAACTGTGAGGTGTTACCCATGGAGAAACTTGTTGTGGTCGCGATAGGCGGTAACTCGCTTGTAAAGGAAAGCGGCAAGGAGTCGATTCAAGAGCAGTATGAAGCGGTATGCAAAATTGCCTCCAATATTGCAGATTTGATTCAAGAAGGTTGCGGAGTTGTTGTCACACATGGCAACGGTCCACAGGTAGGAATTGCGCTTCGCAGGTGTGAACTCGCCAATGAAGCAGAACAAATACCTATGGTTCCGCTCGTGAACTGCGTAG
>DJUJ01000161.1:0-6787 GCA_002438345.1 Paenibacillus sp. UBA6285 | reverse complement strand
AAGGCGGTATTGGATATCAGATTCAACAAGCGTTGACCAATGAGTTTATTGCACGAAAGATAAATAAAAAAGTCGTGACCATCATTACCCAAGTGGAAGTACGAGCCGATGATCCGAATTTTAATAAACCGACTAAACCGGTAGGCTCCTTCTATACGTATGAACAGTTCGAAGCTCTCCGAAAGGAGCATCCTGACTGGGTCATGGTCGAGGATTCTGGACGGGGTTATCGCAGAGGGGTACCTTCACCAAAGCCTATAGATATTCTAGAGAAGGATGTCATCCGTTTATTAATCGATGCAGGATATATCATTGTTGCTGTAGGCGGCGGTGGAATTCCTGTTATTAAAGCAGATAACGGTACATTTTCCGGTATCGATGCCGTCATTGACAAGGACTTCGCGACAAGCCTTCTAGCGGAGCAAATCCAAGCAGATGCATTGATTATGACAACGGGTGTGCCAAAAGTGTGTATTAACTATGGTAAGCCTAATCAGAAGGCACTTGAGACGATCACCTTAAGTGAAACCAGAAAGTACATTGAAGAAAAACACTTTCCTGAAGGAAGTATGCTTCCAAAAATTGAAGCCAGCTTAATGTTCCTTGATAAGAGCGGGACGGAGGTCATCATCACTAACCCGGAGAGCATGAAAGATGCCATCAGTAATCAAGCTGGGACACATATTGTCAAATAAGATGATCCCCTAAACACTGCAGATGTTCAGGGGAATCCCTTATGTAATATCATTAACAGTAAACTAGTACTTGTGATAGGGTGAAGAAGATGGTTCAAGCATCACATGTAATGCTTTGGAAAAAAGGCGACTTGGCCGCATATTTCGGTTTACTTGCCAACAACTTATCAAACTTGTTAACGATGTCTTCGCTGCTTCTCTATGTAGTTGGTTTTCCGAAAGAAATGGTTTACGGAAGAATCGTACCTGCGTTTGGACTTTCTGTTTTTATCGCAAGTGTCTGCTACTTCGTTTTCGCTATCCAGCTTGCCAAGAAAACAGGAAGAAGCGATGTTACCGCATTACCTTCGGGCTCCAGCGCGCCTTCGATTTTTACGGTAACCTTCTTGGTCATCCTACCTGTCTTTAAGGAAACAAATGATGCTGAATTCGCTTTCCAAATCGGTCTGGTCTGGTGTTTATTTGAAGCCGCGATCTTGATTGTCGGGTCCTTCCTAGGAGATACGATTCGTCGTGTGGTACCAAGAACTGTCCTACTGTCTACACTAGGCGGCTTGGGTCTTCTATTGCTCGCGATGAATCCGATGCTNNGATGCTGCAATCGTTTGAGACGCCAGTCGTTTCTTTTGTGGTGCTGATTCTGATCTTTATTAACTGGTTCGGCAAATCACCGATTTTCAAAAGAATCCCCACAGGTTTTCTATTGCTCGTAACAGGTACAGGCCTAGCTTGGATATTCGGTTTGCAAAGTCCTGAAGCAGTTTCTGATGCACTAGGCTCATTGGGCTTCAATCCACCAGAAGTTCATGTAACCAGCCTGCTCCAAGGTATCCCTCATGCGTTTCCGCATCTTGCATCAGCAGTTACGCTCGGACTTGCCAACTATGTGTATGACCTTGAGAACATCGAATCTGCTCATGCAGCGGGTGACTCATACAATACTCGCCGAGTTATGTTGGCAAACGGTATTTCTTCCAGTATCGGTGCTTTTCTCGGTAACCCTTATCCAATAACGGTGTTTATTGGACATAACGGTTGGAAGTCAATTGGGGCAGGCTTCGGCTATTCGATCGCAACAGGTGCTTCGATGCTTATCATTGCACTGTTCGGTCTCGGTAGTTTGCTCTTGTCCATCATACCGGTCGTCGCGATCGTACCTATCCTCGTTTATCTTGGTATTGTGTCAGCCACTCAGGTTATAAGGGAAACCCCGAAACTGGAAGTGCCTGTCATCTTTATTGCGATGTTCCCATGGATCGCCAACTGGGGCATAACCTTGGCCAATAACATCTTATCCGCTGCGGGAACGAATGCGGCAACGGTAGGCATAGACAAACTTTTGAATAAGGGCGTTTATTACAAAGGTCTATTCCATCTTGGCAACGGTGCTCCGCTTAGCAGCTTATTATGGGGTATGCTTGCTATTTTCGCCATCTTGGACAAGCCANNGCTCGCGGAGCCATTGCAGCTTGTATCGCAGCATTTCTGAGCTTTGTCGGGATTATCCATTCCGCTAAAGTCGAAATTGCCAATCCAGACATTTTGCCGTTCGTCTGGGCTTATCTTATGATCGCTGCTATCTTTGGCTATAAGTATTTAACGGATCGCAACAATCCTAAGAGAGAAACTGCAACTTGAATTATTGAAGGAGTGTACCGTTATGGATCAACAATTGAACCAGCGTCTGATTCATTCAAGTGAACAAGGCGACCTGACTGCTGTTGAACAACTGCTCAAAGAAGGCGCAAGCGTTGAATATAAAGATGCAAATGGACGCACCGCCCTTATGGCGGCGGAACAGAAGAACCAAATTTCCGTAGCTAAACGGTTAATTGGGGCAGGTAGCGATGTGAATACTCAAGAAAACACGTTTTTAACTCCCTATTTATGCGCAGGTGCCAATGGGTTTCACGAAATTCTGAAGCTGACCCTGGAAGCAGGAGCAGATATCAAGAGCGTGAACCGTTTTGGAGGCACGGCGCTCTTGCCTTCAAGCGAAAAAGGTTATTTAAGAACAGTGCGTGTCTGCCTAGATGCAGGAATAGCGGTGAATCATGCGAATGATTTAGGCTGGTCTGCTTTGCTTGAAGCCGTCATCCTCGGCAATGGAGGTCGACTATACGCCGATATCATCGAACTGCTGATGGAGACAGGAGCGGATCCGTATCTTCCGGATCGAGATGGAAAGTCTTCGCTTGAACATGCACAGGTAATGGGTCAGAGGGAAGTCATTACGCTCCTAAAGAAAGAAGATCGAGGTCAACATAAAGCGATCTTGAAGGCGAAAACACTTATTCGCTCAAATCAATATGAAGAAGCGATTCCCGTTATCGAGGAAGTGCTCCGCACGGAGACAGACAATGCGGATCTGGATTATTATAAAGGCTACTTCCTGAGCGATATGAAGCGTTATGAAGAAGCGCTTCATCTATTTCGGAAGAGTCAGGCGCTGAATTCGATCGATTTGGATTTCTATTTCTACACGGCAAATACGTTCCGGATGATGAGGAATCCGGAAGAAGCGTTTGCAGAATATGATAAAGCGATTGAGCTTGATCCGAATGAGACCTTTTACAGATATCACAAATCGAATTACTTGAGAGAGCTTGGAAGACATGAAGCTGCAGTAGCAGAAATGGACATCCTGCTTACACAACAGCCGTATCGCTACGATTTCTCATTCCATAAGGTTAACAGCTTGCGTTCCCTAGGAAAGCATAAAGAAGCGATCGATGCTATCGAGAACGCCATTAAGCATGATCCGACCAATCCGCTGTACCAAAAACATAAAGCACAGTCGGAAGAACAGCTTGCGAAAGCATTGGGACAACGATGATGAATGTACAAAGGCTTATGGTAACCATGTCCAGGATCAATCAGTATGGGTTGGATAAACAGGGTAAGGGCATAACAAGGCTCGCGTATACGAGTACCTATGAGCAAGCGATGAATGAATTCATCCGGTTATGCGAAGCGGACNNCGTGTGGACGCCTTTGGCAATCTTATTGCAAGACGAGAAGGCAGAAATCCTGAATTGCCGGTTGTGGCTCTCGGCTCACACATGGATACGGTCAATCATGGAGGAGAGTATGACGGAACATTAGGAGTAATAGCCGCTCTAGAGGTGATAAGTAGCCTGAACGAAGATCAGATCGAAACCGTTCATCCCATTGAGTTGATTGTGTTCGCCTGCGAGGAATCTGCTCGATTTGGTGCATCAACCCTCGGGAGCAAAGCAATGACCGGCGGACTTGATCTATACTTCGTTTCCAATTTGCGGGATAAGAACGGAATAACTATACAACAGGCTTTCCGCGATATGTCGATAGACTTTCAGGAAATTGGCAAGGCGATCAGGAAACCAAGCGAGTTTAAAGCTTTCCTTGAACTCCATATTGAGCAAGGTCCCGTGCTTGAGTTGCAACAGAAACAAATTGGCATTGTAACTGGCATTGCTTCGCCTTCCCGCTTACAGGTTCATGTGAAAGGCAAATCATCGCATTCTGGAACGACGCCTATGAACATGAGACAAGACGCATTGGCCGCCGCTGCAGAAATTATCCTAGAGGTAGAGCGCGTGGCTAAGGAAGAAGCGGCGTTCGGAACGGTCGGTACCGTCGGAGTATGTATCGTACAACCCGGTGCGATGAATATTATTCCGGACTCTGTAATCCTTCAACTTGAGGTGCGCGGGACGTCGGAGCAATCGAAAAGCAACGTTCTGGATGAAATCTTCCGATTATTCCGCGATCTTGAACAGCGGCGCGGTGTCGTCGTGGAACCTGAAGTGCTAAATGTAGAACGTCCCGTACTGCTCTCGAAGGAGGCCATAGCTGCACTTACGGATTGCTGTGAACAGCGTGACTACAGCTACATTCATATGGTAAGCGGCGCGGGTCACGATGCCATGAATATGGCGCAAATATGTCCGACCGGGCTGATCTTTATTCCTTGCAGGGAAGGGTTGAGCCATCACCCCGACGAGTTTGCCTCAGTTGAGGATATTGAGGTCGGTGCCAAATTATTAAGAGAAGCAGTATTGCGCTTCGCCATTCCTTTATAAGCAGAACCGAACGCCTTCCTTCACGAAAAATTTCGCCCTACTTATGATACAGTTCTCCGCGCTGTCTGTAACGGCAAGTTTTTCTGCTATTGTTGCAAACGAATCACAGTTGTATAATATAAGAAATCAATTGAAGGGCACTGTTTCCCTGGCCACGCTAGTGACAACCCCGCTACTTATAGCGGGGTTGTCTTATTTTAAAGAAAGGCGGAGGTAAACATGACTGAACCAATAGAAACAAGAGCCATCTTCACGAAAGAAGATCTAATCCACACATTTAAAAACTGTGGATTAACAGAAGGTCAACACATCTTCGTACATACTTCTCTCAGCAAACTTGGTTTTGTTGTAGGCGGACCCGAAACCTTAATCAGGTCCCTTCTTGAAATTGTCGGTGAAGAAGGGACCTTGATGATGCCGTCCCAGACATGGAAGAATCTTGATCCTTCAACGGGAGTCCACTGGGAAGCACCTATGGAATGGTGGCCGATAATTCGCGAAAACTGGCCTGCCTATGATAAAGAAATAACCCCTGCGATCGGTATGGGTGTCGTGGCTGAAATGTTCCGCAAGTGGCCGGGGGCCAAAAGGTCGGATCACCCGGCACGATCAATTGCCGCATTAGGCAAGCATGCGGAATATCTAACTAAGAACCATGATTTATGCAACATTTTCGGCAAGAGCTCCCCATTGGATAAATTATATCATCTAAATGGTTATGTACTCTTAATAGGCGTCGGCTATGATAAAAATACGTCGCTGCACCTGGCTGAAACTATAGCCACTTTCCCTGCCAAGAAGTTTGTCCATGAAAGTAGTGCAATTATGGAGGAAGGAACTCGAAAATGGGTGACTTACGAAACCCAGGCTGTGGACGACGGAGATTTTGTCCGTTTGGGGGACGAATATGATAAAGAAATGAATATCAAGATTCATAGAGTCGGAAACGCCGAAGTCCGATTTCTGGAGCAACGGCCGCTGGTAGATTGGGCTGCTGCATGGATGGAAAGAAACAGGGTGTAGGAACTTTAACGACAGCAAGCTGCAGCCCCCCTGATACTGAGATGGGGCTGTTCCCTGCCTCGCCTGAATTACTTGCCGTTACTTATGATACGGTTCTCCGTATCATCTATACAGCGAAATCGAAAGGCACCCGACAATCGGGTGCCTTTCGTAGGTAAATTTGATTTGATAGAAAAGAATATTACTGCTTTCTGGGAAAGCTTCTTGATGATTTCCGCCGTATTATTCTTCCATATTTCATTTGCTAAGTGCAGGGTCAAGAAGGGCCAGACATCGAAATTTCCGGCAGTTGCGGCATCGGAAATTACTATTGCGAAGTCTGGATTCCAGTTGTCAAGAAATAGTCGCTAGGTACCCCTATACCCTAACCAAGATCAGGCTTTGGCTGTGAAGGTCACTCAGAACTCAAAGTTAGAGGATGAGGAGTTAGCCGAATTCGAAGCATTCCGGAAAGCCGTTACCTCTGAAGTAAATCAATACTTAGTGCTCTCATACAAGAGTTTTCGATTTAAGTTATGAATATAGCTTAGGGATATCCTCGAACCTCTCAAAGATCAGCTTCCCCTTCTCCTTCGCGACTTTTACCATTTCATCCGCACCCGTCGACGGACCTCCTACCCTCAACATTGCATCACAGTGGTTGATTAGCCGTGTCGATGACGGGTGAAAAATGCGGTTGAACGTCTCGTCACCAATTTCGGTTGATCCTGCGGTAGCGATCAGCGGCAGCGCGTACCACTCCCCAAGAACCGGCATATGGCCAGCTTCGTAGATGTTTAAGGCGATCTCATTCATGAACCGGACGTTCTGTTCGATTTTCTCTGGATCATCGCCGGTTCCCGACAGATACGGCCCTGCGACAAGAATATGCAGCGATTTTCGCTCCGGCTCACTTTCTGCCTTACGTTCAAGCAGCCCGTGCAGCTCAGCGTACTGAAGCAGCAGGATCGTCTTCCCATCCCGAATCTCGCCGGTCCGTATCATCTCTAGGGCTTGGTGGAATGG
>DJUJ01000162.1:91492-91779 GCA_002438345.1 Paenibacillus sp. UBA6285 | reverse complement strand
ACGGTCATGAGCTTCCCTATCTAACTATTTAATGTAAATGCTGCTGCGAGATATCATGAAGCGCTTCGCCAGCCTCATCCGCAAAAATGTTGCGCACCGCCAAGTCACCGATAGATACTACACCAATCAGCTTCTGACCACTGGTCACAGCCAATCTGCGAATTTGCCAACTCGACATCAGTTCTGCAGCCTCATCTACAGATGTATTCTCTGAGACGGTCTGAATTTCTCTACTCATTACCTTTTCCACAGCAGTTGATCCAGGGTGCTTAGCCGCATAACCTCTC
>DJUJ01000162.1:87659-91443 GCA_002438345.1 Paenibacillus sp. UBA6285 | reverse complement strand
CCTTTCACTATCTTCAAGAATAACCCCTCCTAATCATGATCTCCATGTTATGGAATAGGTTCTCCTCTATGAAACGAAATTATACGATTGTCTTCTCATGCAAACAAGAATTCGCCATAGCGATCAGTAATTTCATTCCATGCAGCATAGCATCCTCGTCAAAATCAAATTTGCTATGATGATGCGGGTAGACTGCATCTTTATCTGGATTACCCGCACCTACGAACATAAAGCAGCCAGGAATCTCTTTTACATAATAGGCAAAATCCTCAGCCGGCATCAGCCTTTCCATCCGAATCACTTGAACAGATTCTCCAAGTGCTCCTGAAGCCACCTCGGAAAAACGCTGATATTCACCCTCGTGATTTACGAGTGGCGGATATCCCATGACATAGTCTATCTTAGCTTCTGCGCCGTATGCGCCAGCTATAGAAACTGTCATTTCTTCAATCCTGCTGCGGATCAAATGACGGGTCTCCTCGTCGAACGCTCGCACGGTTCCTGTAATCCGGCAATGCTCAGCAATGACGTTCTGGGCGAATCCCCCTTGAATGGTCCCTACACTGAGAACAGCAGGCTCCAGCGGGTTCACAGAACGGCTTACGATGCTCTGGAGCTGAGTCACAAGCGCCGCTCCGGCCACAATGCTATCAATCGTACGGTTCGGCATGCCGCCGTGTCCACCCTTGCCGATGATTTCAATGAAAAATTCGTCAGCTGATGCCATAAGTGGTCCTGGTGCACTGCCTACGGTTCCTATTGGAAGCGGAGTCCATAAATGCAGACCATACACCGCATCCGCTCCTTCTAACATGCCTTCGGAAATCATCCCCTGTGCACCACCAGGGCATACTTCCTCCGCAGGTTGAAAAAGAAAACGCAGCTCCCCTTCTATCTCATCAAGGCGGCTGCTATAGTAAGAGGCTACACCCAGCAGTATTGAAGTGTGTCCATCATGCCCACAGGCATGCATAACCCCTTCATTTTGCGAAACGTAGTCATTCTTATTCTCCTCTTTAATAGGTAGTGCATCCATATCCGCGCGAAGGACTACCGTTTTCCCCGGCCGTTGTCCTCGCAATATACCCGTTACACCATACCCAGATGTGCTTCTTCTAACTTCAATTCCGAATTCTGCTAACTTGTCTGCTATAAATGCTGACGTTTCCTGTTCATGAAAAGACAACTCCGGATGACGATGCAAATGGCGTCTCCATTCCACAATCTCCGGCATGAGCGAATCAACCGCTAAGCTCTTCATAAGTTCTCCATCCCCTTCTCGATAAACCCGCATCCCAAGCAAGCGATAGCAGTGCTGTTCACTTTGTTCCAGCCGCGAACAACTATAATTCTTTTATTGTAGCAGAAACGCAAAAAACTGGGTATCGTTAGGAGCTGCCTACTCTTGCACAACGTTTAGAAACATACTATCATGAGGTAGAACATCAGCAATCGGATCAGGAATTCATCATTAAACTTCATAAGGGGGATATGCTGCTATGATTTTTGAGAACACGGGCCTCGTAGGATTGAAGAGTGATCTTCTCTATCTGGACGAGAGTGCCACAAAAGCTGGCTTCATCCGCTGGCAATGGGAATATTATCGTGCCACTTACGACTGCAAAATTGAAGACCCACAGGATGGCGGCGAATACTTCCTCCGCATCAACACTCGCGCTGTCGAGGGTAAGTTGGAGAAGTCTGATGCCGTACTTGCAATTGAAGCCGTATACTTAGGGAAAGCAACATTCCCCCATGGCCTGGATTATGAATCTCCGGTGCCTAAACCAGTATTGGATACTGCTGCTACTCGGATTCTCGAATTAAAGCAGCTGTTGGAGGCTTGAGTAACATAAAGGGAAAGACGAAACAAAATGTCAGCCTGCCCAAAAGAGGAACACCCGACTTCCAACTACTTATCTTAACACTACTACTTGTGGGTTTCGGTCTAGTCATGATCTTCAGTGCTAGCTCCAGTTTGACTTTAGCGAGCTCGAAGTTCGGTAATGACCCTCTATATTTCATGAAACGCCAAATGATCTGGATCGTGCTTGGAACCGTTGTTATGTTTACAGCCATGAACATTCACTACAGTAAATTCAAGAAGTGGTATTTTCCTATCTTCATCATCACCGTTATCCTCCTGCTAATTGTAGCCTTCTCCGAAAGAATCAATGGCGCCAAGAGCTGGTTAAGTATCGGGAAGCTAGGGATCCAACCTACAGAACTTGCCAAAATATCGATCATCCTGTATCTCTCAGCACTAATCACCAAAAAAGGTGAGCGGTTTAGAGATTTCCGTACAGGATATATCCCTGTAATGGTCATCGTGGGTATAGTTGCCGGACTTATTATGATGCAGCCAGATTTGGGCTCTTGCCTTATTCTCGTGGCTACCAGTGGACTTGTCATTTATGCAGGCGGTGCCAGCATGAAGCATATCCTAGGCTCTATCGCACTCTTGGTATTGGGTGTAGGACTAGTTATGGGTGCCAAAGCGGCGATTGATTCCCTATCCCCTGCAACCGACAAAGTAGCTGCCACTCAGGACTATAGAAAAGGTCGTATCCAAGCTTTCTTAGATCCTTATCAGGATGCTGAAGGTGAAGGGTACAATATTATTCAGTCTTTGACCGCTCTCGGACAAGGTGGAGTCAGTGGCTCTGGATTTGGCAAAAGCATTCAAAAGCTGGATTATCTTAAATACCCTTATACAGACTTTATTTTCCCTGTGATCGGTGAAGAATTCGGCTTTGTAGGAACGGCATTATTTCTGATGCTATACTTGTATTTTATCTGGCGAGGTATTCTAATCGCATTANNTATGGGCCTCATAGCCATTCAGGCCTTTGTCAATATTGGCGGTGTAACGAAGACGATTCCGCTTACCGGCGTAACCTTGCCATTTATCAGCTATGGCGGCTCTTCACTCCTCGTGAGCATGCTGTCCATGGGAATTATGCTGAGTATTTCAAGAGAAACCAATCTTCCAGCTAAAGAGGAAGTAACGAAATCTGTAACTACGGTTAGACAAGTTCGTTCCCGGTGAGATTCATAAAGCCGGATGTGATGGAATATATAAAAAAGCAGTCCAAGTTAAAGTTCTTGGACTGCTTTTTTGTGTACAAGTTCTTTTGTATTAAGCGATTTCATCGTTCTTAAAGGCTACGCCTTCAACTTTGACATTTACTTCAACAATATGAAGTCCAGTCATGCTCTCCACAGCTTCGCGTACGTTCTGTTGAAGCATCCGGCACACTTCATGTATCGGTGTTTCATAGAGAACAATAATACGCAGGTCCACTGCTGCTTCTAGCTGTCCTACTTCAACGGTAACGCCCTTTTGGACGTTCTTACCACTTAGACGCTTCGCCCAGCCCTCTGATAGGCCACCTGACATGGCTGCAATTCCTGGAGTTTCCAAGGCAGCCAATCCGGCAATTTTCGAGACGACGTCATTTGAAATTCGTATATTTCCCATTTCCAATTGAAGTTGTTCTGTCATGCCATATCCCCCTTTAACTCATTATCAATTATTGTAATTCCTAAACAGGCTAAAAAGCAAATCACTTTCTCGCTTTCTCGTTTACATACAGGAACATTTTGGGTATATTGATTATGAATTGATCCTGAATACATAGATTGGAGTGTACTTTACATTGAAAAAATGGATTTCACCAGCCTTGCTGGTACTCACCTTTATCCTTAGTGCCATCGGCCACTATGCAGATTGGGACCATACGCTTCAGTTTGTTCTCTCTGCGGTCGCCGTTGTGTTTGTGGC
>DJUJ01000162.1:78934-87639 GCA_002438345.1 Paenibacillus sp. UBA6285 | reverse complement strand
GCGCCACAGAAAGTGTGGCTCATTATGCTGGACAGCGGTTAGGTGGCTTCCTAAACGCTACCTTCGGAAATGCCGCTGAGCTAATCATTGCCTTTTTCCTAGTTAAGGAAGGACTGTTCGACATGGTGAAAGCCAGTCTTACCGGTTCCATTATTGGCAATCTGCTGCTTGTCCTAGGTTTAAGTATTTTCGCTGGTGGGATGAAGTTCAAAGTGCAGAATTTCAACGTAACCCTTGCCGGTATGAACGGCTCCCTAATGATCGTAGCGGTGATCGCCTTATTTGTACCGGCTATGTTCTTCAACACCCACTCCATAACAGAGAAAGATACAGACGTGCTCAGTTTAATCGTTGCTGGGCTGCTTATCACTTCGTACATGGCTTGGCTAATATTCTCCATGATTACGCATAAGAAACACCTAGAGGACGTTACAGAAGCGGGTAAGGAAGAGTTAGCAACTGAACATGCGCCTGCATGGTCTAGAAATAGATCCATCCTTTATCTACTACTTGCTACCGTAATGGTAGCCTTTGTGAGTGAATGGCTGGTAGGGACGCTAGAAACATTAACTGAACGCTTTGGATTTAGTGAACTGTTTGTAGGCGCCTTTCTCGTGGCAATCATCGGTAATGCCGCAGAATATAGTGCAGCCATTATGCTGGCCATGAAGAACAAAATTGGTGCGGCAGTAGAAATTGCAGTCGGAAGCAGTCTACAAATTGCCCTATTCGTAGCACCAGTACTTATCTTCGCCAGTTATTTCATGGGTGATACTATGGATATTGTGTTTACGACGATCGAAATTGTCGCCATTGGTGTAGCCGTTTTTATTGCCAAATCGATTACTCAGGATGGTTCGACCAACTGGTATGAGGGCCTCCTACTATTAACGGTCTACCTAATTCTCGGAGTCTCCTTTTATCTCGTATAATATTTCATCATTTACGCAGCATATTAGTTCTAATATTTTAACAAAAAACGCACATGCGGACGATCTGTCCTCATGTGCGTTTCTATGGATGCATAAAAAATTAAAATCTATTCCTTTGCTTTGTTATTCAAAGCCTCATAAAGTACGGCTAAATTCCGCTCCAGCTTACTCAGCACCATTTTACCGGTAATCTCTGGCACCAAACCTGCTCCAACCGCAAAATCGACCTCTCTTGAGAAACCGTACATTTGGGTATCCAGCACTTCCTCATAGAGAGGGCAGTAGCGTGTTGCCAGATTTTCCATCTGCACTTCAATAAGTTGCTGAATTTTATCGGCATCTTCTTGTAGAAGATTGATCGCTTTAAGATTAAACTGTTCCTGTAATTCCGACGAAGTCATGCCTCTTCCCCCCCATGTCCAAAAGTTAAGCTGCTTTTACTATTTTACTTAATATTAGTCGAAATCGGATATCAATACAACAATTCTGTTTATACTAACCATTTATTTAAAAGAAGCAGCTATGTTGTTCTATAAGGGACGGAGTTAGTTCCTCATCTATTTCTAGAAAAAACGCCCCACCGTAAATCGGTAGGACGTCCTTACATACAACTATTACTCAGCTACAACTGTAAAGTTCAAACCGTGTTTAGCAAAAACTTCACTCATTGCCTTCTTAGCTTCTTCTGCATCTGTTCCGTGAACATGAAGCTCGTAGCTTTGGCTTGATACCAAAGTCGTGAACAAACCAAGGATACTCTTAACATCAATGTACTTGTTGTCCGCTTGAAGAACGATTGAAGAGTTGAACTGACCTGCCGTTTGAGCAATATCAACGATTGCCGCATTGTTACTGGACATAGAAATCCCTCCGGAACTTGATTATGAAACTTAAGTCATTTGTAATCATTTCTTATGATACCTTGAATCCGCTTACTTGTGCAAGGTGTTTTCTTACTTTTACATTCTATTTCAAGTTTTCTGGATTCAGACCTTCCAGTTCTGGTAACACGAAGATTCCATCCTTACGGATCAATACATCGTCAAAATAAATCTCCCCACCACCATAGTCCGGACGTT
The DNA here is from genome assembly GCA_002438345.1 of Paenibacillus sp. UBA6285. Classification (GTDB taxonomy): domain Bacteria; phylum Bacillota; class Bacilli; order Paenibacillales; family Paenibacillaceae; genus Paenibacillus_AQ. The sequence continues at coordinate 85,628 of DJUJ01000162.1, read as the reverse complement.
GGATCAGCACAAGATCCCAGTGAATGGAGGAACGGTTTCCGTTATCGGTAACATCATAGGCTTGTCCTGGTGTAAAGTGCATGCTGCCTGCGATTTTCTCATCGAACAGAATGTCATTCATTGGGTGCAGAATGTAAGGGTTAAAGCCTATGGCAAATTCGCCGATATGACGTGCACCGTCATCTGAATTCAGGATTTCATTCAAGCGAGCAGAGTCATTGCTTGTTGCTTCAACAATTTTACCGTTCTCGAATTTGAACTTGATATTTTCGAAAGTCACTCCGTTATATACAGATGGTGCATTATAGCTGATCGTTCCATTCACAGAATCACGAACTGGGGCGCTATAAACCTCGCCATCTGGAATATTCTTTTGCCCAGAGCATTTTTCTGCACCGATTCCTTTGATGGAGAACTTAAGATCTGTTCCAGGACCTGAAATATGTACCTTATCCGTTCTGCGCATGAGATCAGCTAATGCATCCTGAGCCTTGTCCATTTTAGCGTAATCCAAATTGCACACTTCGAAATAAAAGTCCTCAAATGCTTCTGTACTAATATTTGCAAGCTGAGCCATACTCGCATTAGGATAACGTAGTACTACCCACTTCGTATGCTTCACGCGCTGTTCACTATGCACTGGATGGGAATAAAGGGAGTTATACAATTTCATATTTTCTTCAGGAACATCGGACAGGTCATTCACATTCTCGCCTGCACGGATGCCGATATAACAATCCATTTGCTTCATCCGGTTCAAGTCAATTTCAGCCCATGCCTGAAGACTCTCGCGTGTTGCATATTTAAGCATGCTGCGTAGGACTGTACGATCTGTCAACTGTACAAAAGCATGCCCACCGGCCTTGCCGATTTCCTCAACAACAGCTTTGATTAAATCTCTTTCGTTGCCAATCATTTCTACAAGCACGTTCTCGCCTGGCTGGACATCTACGGAATAACCTACAAGGTTAGCCGCCAGCTTTTGAATTCTGGGATCCTTCATTGTGTATTCTTCCTTCCTTTGTCTGAAAAATAAGCATGCTGTTCTATTGTAGCACGCCCGTTATGGAGCGCAAGACCTGCAAAACAATGTTAAGATCAACGGTAACCTGTGAAATCTACCTTAGACACATAAGTTTCATTTTCAGATTTATTCGTCATTTCACTGGAATAACTTACTTTTCGATTCAAGGTAAGCCTTCTAGGCAGGTTATGTTTCGTATCAACCGTTAGGTGGTAAACCGTTTCTACATTAGCTTGTTTCAGCTTTTGCTGTAATTCATTATTTTTCTTCTGCCACAGCTTCTCCAAAGCTTTCGTCACTGCCTGATCAGCCTCTGTGTTGTTCTCAGCGGATTCTGGAACTTTAGGTCGAAGGTTCTGCATATCTCTCTCCAATTCAGTAGACAGCTGCTTTCTAGCCTCTGAAGGCGTCAATTCGATTCGCAGCACACTTGTCCCTCTGCCAGCCCCAGCTTCTTCGGTTACACTCTTCTCCATGGACTCAAGCTCCTCCAGTTGTTTCAGCGGATTAAGCGCAGGTAATGGATTTCCCTCCTCCGTGGAATTTCCAGTGGTCTGAAGTTCCCATCTGCCCTCTTTTTTCTCTAGCTGACTGTAGTAAGGTTTCTGAGAATAAGTACTACTCTTTAAATCTTTAACGCCATCAGCAGCTGTTTTTTGGGACAAGGATTTATCTGGAAGAAGTGTGTACAGTTTTACTTTTTTATGATCCTCCACTGTACCTCCATAGAAGAATAAGGATTCGGGAACCGCCTTTCCGCCTCGTGTCAGCATATTCGACCCTTCAAAAGCAACCTCATCACTTCCAGCCATACCTGCCAACGCCAAACTAAGATCTTCCTTCGCAGGTTTGTCTCTTATGACGCTACAGCCGCTGCATAACACGCAATACAATGTAAGAACTAGAGGGACTCCCCCCTTCAGTAATAATAGCTTTCTCACGGTCCTCAGGCCTTTCTCGGAGTATTTTACTTATACAACCCACTTATAGGGTTCTCCCTTCCTCCAAGCCTTATACCGCATTTAGAGCCAGAATAACTGTGCACATAAAAAAGAATCCTTGATGCTTGCCTCAAGGATTCTTCGCAGTGTTTTCATTTTCTTACTTATCAACGACAACTTGGTTACGCCCATTATGCTTAGCTTTATACAGCGCCATATCCGCTCGATAGAACAATGACTCGACGCTTACTCGATCGTCCATCCAGCTCCATTCCGCTATACCGCAGGATACAGTTACACTAGGTTCGGTTTCTTCCATCACCCGTTTGCGAATACGCTCGGCTACATAGCCTGCCTGCTCCACTCCCATTAACGGTAAATAAACGGATAGCTCCTCCCCACCCCACCTAGCGGCAATATCTCCTTGACGGATAGAGGACTTCACAATATCACTAACCTCTTTTAGGATCTTATCGCCTTTTTGATGACCGTAAGTATCATTCACAACCTTGAACTGATCAATATCTACAACAATTAAACAACCGCAAAAGTCCGTAGACTGTCTTTCTTTTATCTCTTCGTCCAGATAATGACGAGCATAAAGTCCTGTTAGACTGTCTCTGTTCGCAAGGCGTCTGACGTCAGCGTGTAACCTGGCGTTGCCTACCGCTAGTCCTATATGCCCCGCCATCGCCTGCAACAACCTATAATTGTCATAAGAAAAATAATGTGAATCTCGATGTGCCAACATGATCGCACCACGTATTTCACCACCCACACTAAGAGGTGTTGCAATCAGCGATTGCGAACCAGTAGCACTCATTAGACGCGAAGTTGTCTTAGGATTATCGATGTAGTCAGACATGATCAGTGATTCACCTGTGGAATATACCTTTCCACCTAAACCTACCCCTACTTCTATAATTTCGTTCTGCAAAGAAGGATGGTTACAGGCAATAACTTCTAGACCGCCCTTTTCCTCATTCATATGTAAAATGCAGCAGTAATCTGCACCAAACATTTCAAGTAACTCTTCAAACGCAAATTGAAAAATATCGCCTAAACGCAAGCTTTGATTCAGACGCTGGGTAAGCTCATTACTCATGCGGAGCTCGCGGATAAGCTGATTAGAGCGCTCATATAACTTGGCATTCTCAAAAGCAGTCCCTGCCGTATCGGCCACCATTGTGAGAAACCGCAAATCAACATCCGGAAAGATTGGATTATCCATCACCATATGGAATACCCCGTAAACCCCCTGCTTTCCACCTAACGGAAGACCAATCTCTACATTACGGTGATCTTCATTACTAGTATGCAGTGCAACACGTCCATCCTTAAACGCCCTAGCACAGACATCATCGCTGGACATGTAGAATGGTAATGGTTTGACTTGCGGATGAGTGCTGCGGTGATCTTGTGACATAAACAGCTCGAGCCTGGCCCCTGTATACATCGCAGAGATGCTATCTATGACCTCCGAAAGAACAGCATTCACATCAATGTTGTCATGCATCCGCTGGACAATCTGAAATAGCAAAGAGCGACGATTGCTTTCGCGTTCAGCATTAATATGAATACTTGCAAGATCAGCTACAAATATATGTTCAAACTTATGATAGAAACAGGTACGGTAATGCAACGACATTGCTTCAGCGGTATCTCGTCCACCCATTTCATATTGTTGCGTAGACATACAGCAGCCCAGAAAAGCAAAAATTTCATTATCGACACGAGTGATAAGCGGTATTGTAAAAAAACTCAGACCCTTGCCCTCTACTGTTAACTGAACTTCAGAGATTGTTCCTGAGATCAGGCTAGTAGCTGCTGCCTGTTCCCACTGCTGCCTCCATAGTTCTTGTTGATCCTTTATGTTTCTTAAATACTTACCTTCAAAATTCAGCACACACCATTCCCAGGATCTGGAGAACTGAAGGTCATCGAGCCCACCAAACCAATCATTGAAACTGTCTGTAATCAGATTTGCTAGATAAGGGAAGTCATGAGTTACTATTTCCGTTTCACTAAGCCAGGCGGTGGGATCTTCGGAATCTCTACTAGCGTGTATGTTGTCCTGTAACAGCATACGACTGTCTTTATGAACGTATGCTTTCTGCTCTGACATAACNNTAACGAAGATCCCCTTTGCATCTTGATTAAGAAAACTATCTTCCCTAGTTACAACTAATTAACTATATTTTACTCTCTTTCTTTGTGTAATGCATTATATTTTCATCATTTCCGGGACTTTTTTTAGGACCAAAGAACTATCGACAAAGATTGACAAGAACTCTTTTAATAAGCACTTGACTTTATATACTGTATTCATATAATATTTATTGTTGAACAAGACTGTAACAAGTCTTAATTGGGCGTAACGATTGTGTCACCCTCACGCATTTCGTTACTGCCAGGGCAGCGGCTGAACTTCCCTGGCAGTGTGGAAGCCATTAATGCTAATCACGGATACGAAATGCGGCGCAAATAGAGCCCTAACTGAAATTTCAATTATAAAGGAGTCTACTATAACATGGCACGTTACACCGGACCTAAATTCAAACTCAGCCGCCGTCTGGGCATTTCCCTTAGCGGTACAGGCAAAGACCTGAAACGCCCTTTTCCACCAGGACAACACGGCGCTAACCAACGCAGAAAAGTAAGTAACTACGGAATGCAGCTTTTGGAAAAACAAAAACTGCGTCACATGTACGGCTTGGGAGAGAAGCAATTCCGCACTCTCTTCACTAAAGCACAAAAACTTCCAGGTCTTGCGGGCGAAAACTTCATGTTCTTGCTTGAAAGCCGCTTGGACAACCTAGTTTACCGTCTTGGATTTGCTAACTCCCGTGCTGGTGCACGTCAGTTGGTATCCCACGGACACGTAACTGTAAACGGCAAAAAAGTCGACATCGCTTCTTACCGTGTAAGCTTGGGCGACGTTATCGGTCTTCGTGAAAGAAGCCAAAGCATGGCTTCCATCAAAGAAGCTCTTGCTAACCGTTCCCACCTTCCAGCTTACCTGGAATATGCTGAAGGATCTTTCGAAGGTAAATACATTCGTTTGCCAGAACGTTCCGAGCTTTCCCAGGATATCGATGAGAAACAAATCGTCGAGTTCTACAACCGTTAATATCTCGCTTATAGCGAGTATGACCAAAGCCTCCGGATTTATCCGGAGGCTTTTTGTTATTCTAATTCGTGATGGACGCTCCGACTGCATTCAAAATCGCCAATTTGTGCTATAATAATTCCGTTAAAAGGAGGAATTATCGTCGATGGTTCAAGAGAACAAGAAAAAAAACGTAAAGAAGCCTTCACCCCGCAGATCCGGGCTTAGTAGGTTCGGTTCTGTAGTTAAGTGGATGTTTATTCTTGGCATAATAGGCATTCTATTCATCGGTGGTGCAGCAGTAGGATATGTCACTTCCATGGTGAAGGATGAACCTGTTCGTTCCGAGGAAATGATTCAACAGCAAGTCGGACAAAATGCTATCACCGGATTCGCATACTTCCGTGATGGCGCACCAATCGGCCAGCTTCGTACAGAAGAAGACCGAAGGCTCATTGAATACAACGATATCCCCCAGCTTATTATTGATGCAGTTCTCGCTATTGAGGACAATAATTTCAATGAGCATAATGGCGTGGATTTCAAAGGTACTTTACGTGCCGTCAAGCAAAAGTTATTAAATGAATCCGTTCAGACCGGAGGCAGTACACTAACTCAACAGCTCGCAAGACGTGTATTCCTCAATCTGGATCGAACAGAAGATCGCAAAGCAAAAGAAATTCTACTCTCGCTTAGACTTGAGCGCTTCTTGACCAAGCAAGAGATTTTAACGGCTTATCTGAACAAGGTTCCGTTCGGTAATGGCTCGAATGGCTATAACGTATTTGGGATTAAAGCTGCAGCCAAAGGTATATTCGGTCTGGATGATCTAGACAAGTTGAATATTGCCCAAGCAGCGTATTTGGCCGGTCTTCCACAGCTCCCATCCGCTTATTCAGCATTCAATGGCATTGGAAAATTCAACGAAAAGGCGTTCAATAGAGCTATGGATCGTCAACAGCTTGTACTTCGTCGGATGCTAGAGGAGAATAAGATCACTACCTCTCAATATGATGAAGCACTTAAATTTGATATTAAGAGTTCTTTGGCTCCTCACACTAAAAAAGCCTATGCTACATATCCATACCTGATGATGGAAACGGAGCGTAAAGCAGCTGAGATTATTTTGTCACTAAATGAAGAGAAAAACGGTACAACTGATACTGCTAGCTCTAGTGATAATGCCGTACTTCTTGAGGAAGCAAGACAACAGTTAATGACCGGTGGTTACCGAGTCTACACCACGATTGATAAGAAAGTATACAGTGCAATGCACAGTATTTCCGAAGATAGTAATAATTTCACCAAGGATAGCAAAACAAAAGGTATAGAACAGACGGCTGGCATATTGATCGACAACAAGACCGGAGCCATTCTCGGTATGATTGAGGGTCGCGATTTTAATATCGAGCAAATGAACTACGCAACCCAAATGGTCCGGCAACCTGGCTCAACGATGAAGCCGATTTCAGCTTATTTACCTGCCTTGGATGCAGGACTGATTCAACCTGCTGGGATCTTGGATGATGCTCCAATCATTTTGAAGGATGGCGGAAAAGGATTCCATATCCCTAAGAATGCTAACAATCGCTATCAGGGCTTAGTTACGGCTCGCTATGC